>CAXPJQ010000059.1:0-106376 GCA_964217375.1 Bdellovibrionales bacterium
GCCTTGGGTTACACCTGTTCCCATCTCGAACACAGAAGTTAAGCCTGGTTAGCCTTGGTGAGTACTGTTCTTTGAACGGAAAAACTCTGGTGACCTATTTTTTAGTCAAATAATTCTCACATTTAAATTAATTTATTAGTTTTTATTATATAAACTATACACAAAGATAGTTGTTATTTATAAATATTAATTTTCAAATTTAATATATGATACTTGAATTAATTATGAATTTTTTTTTAATATTTAATCTTGAAACTAATCAAACCTTAGATATAACCTATAACATTGACAAATTTATTTCAGATGAAATGCCAGTTTTATTTATTTCTCATGGAAGTCCCAGAAACGCAATTAGAGAAAGTAACTATTCTAAATCATTAGAAAATACTCCAAATTTAATTGGGAAAGATCCAAAAGCAATTTTAATTATTTCAGCACACTGGCTTGCAAGAGATACTTATATTAGTTGTAATCAAGAATATGAAACAATATATGATTTTTATGGTTTTGAAGATGAATTATATAATATTGAATATAATGCTAAAGGAGATGTTGATCTTGCAAATTATATTACTCAATTAGTTGATGGAAAATGTACTCAAAGAGGGTTAGATCATGGAGCTTGGACTGTTTTAACTAGAATGTATCCAAATGTAGATATTCCTGTAATTGAAATGAGTATTGACTATACATTATCCAATCAAGAAATGTTTGAATTAGGTGAAAAATTAAAACCCCTAAGGGAAATAGGAGTTTTAGTAATTGGTAGTGGTTCAATGACACATAATTTAAGGGATAGATCATTTAATATAAATTCAAATATTGAAAATTGGGCAAAAGAATTTGATGATAGTGTTGCTGATAAATTAGAAAATAAAGAATTTGATCAATTAATTGAATTTAATTCACTTCCTAATGCAAAAAGATCTCACCCAACCCCTGACCATTACTGGCCTTTAATATATACAATTGGATTAATTTATAATGAAGATGAAACAAGTTTCCCATATACCGGATTTGAATATGGAACTCTATCTATGAGAAATGTTTTATTTAAATAAATATTATATTTCTAAATAAAAATAAAACCTTAAAATATAACCTATTAAAAAAGAAATAAAAGCAACACCTAAAGAAATTAATGACATTCTAAAAAATCTTTTAAGAAAAGAAATATGTTCAATAGTTGAAATATAATAGGTATATAATCCAATTATTAAAATTGCAAAAAATAACATTAATAAAAGTGAATAAAAAACATTGCCTATTAAATAATACGGTGAAACTAAAATTAAAACTGTAACCATATAAGCAGTTCCAGTAAAAATTGCAGATTTGAAAGGATTTAAATTATTTTTAGGATCTTCTTTATTTTGTAAATATGAAGATGCAGCCATTGACATTGAAGCAGTAAAACCCATAAGTAATCCTGTAATCAAAATAATTTTAGAGCTTGCAAAAGCAAAAGTTAAACCTGCAAGTGTTCCAGTAATTTCTATTAATGCATCATTTAATCCTAGAACAATTGCTCCACTATATTTTTTTTATTCTTAATCATAGACTTATTTAATAAATAAATTTTATATTTAATAAAATTTATGTATCTCCAAAATCATTTTTCTTCAACATTAAAATGCATCATCATTCCAGCTTGTAAATGTTCTGCAATGTGACAATGTGCCATCCAATTTCCTGGGTTTGTAACATCAAGTAAAATATCAACTGTTGAACCAATTGGAACTAGGACAGTATCTTTCCATGCTAAGTTATCATTTTTAACACCATCTTTTTCTAATACTAAAAATCTTTGTCCATGAAAATGAATTGGATGCTGCATTGGATGCATTGAATTAGGATCATTATATAATCTAATTTTTATTTTATCACCTACTTCAAAATTATAATTAATATCCATATTTTCTAAACTTGTTTCTTTATCTTGTAAAATCCATTTTGTAGTCTCATTTGTAATTGAAGACATCATTGGCATAGTATCTTCCCACTCAATTTCTTCATGAGATAAACTCATACCCTCATGATCTTCATTTGAATTCATCATACTTCCAATTTCACTTTCTTCCATATGCATTTGCTCTCCCATTTCAATATCAAGAGTTATTTCATAATCAATTTCTTTATCAAAATATTCTCTTAAAGGATCAATTTGTGAAATAATATAGTTATTTTCTCTAAGGGATAAGAACTCTCCTGAAAAATCTTCTTTTACTTCTTCATTTGAAACTAATATAGAACCCATCTTAGATGTTTTAATAGGATTCTTATTTAATATATCATAACTTCCTGAATTCTCAAAGTAAGCTTCCACTATATATCTCTCTGAAGGTGAAATTACTACTGAATCAACATAAGTCTCTTTTTCATATGAACCTGAATCAGAACCAATTAATTTTAATTTAACTCCAGGAATTGTAAAATTAAAAGTCCTAACATTTGCAACATTTGTTAGATAAAATCTTCTAACTTCTCCTTTTAAAACATTTAATTCATAGTTATCTTCTCCATTAATTAAATTAATATTCCCAAATCTACCCATAACTACATGATTAATATTCTCATAAGTAAAATCTATTATATCTCCATTTTCAATTAAAATATCATCTAAAACTAAAGAATTTTCTTGATTTACTTGATTATAATAATCTAATTGGATTGGATCTACCAAGATATTTCCATATAATCCAAGTTCTTGTTGTAAATCTTCTCTAACATGTGGATGATACCAATAAATACCTTCATCTGGAAAGTAGAGTGTATATTCAAAAGATTCTCCTGGCAAAATTTCACTTTGAGTTGAACCTGGAACTCCATCAAATCTATTATCAAGTCTTAAACCATGCCAATGTGTTGTAGTAGGCATATCTAAATTATTAATAAAAGTTATATTAATTGTTGAATTTTGTTCAACTTTTAGTAAAGGTCCAGGAATTTGACCATTATACCCAAACATTCTAATTTCATTTCCTTGAATTTCTTTTTTAATTAGTTCAGCAGATAAAGTATATCCATCTCCATCATTTAATTCTACAATTTGAGTTTCTTTTTCTAAATCTAAATTTGAAATACTTCTATTAATTAGAGTAATCTCTTTTTGAACTTCATCTTCATCAGAATGTAAACTCTCACAAATTTCCATCCCTGGCATCATATCACATCCTCTTTGGATTTGTTCAATAGTTAACTCAATAGAATCATATTCCTCACATCCTGGCATTTTCATTTCCTGACAATGTAAAGCCATCATAACCTCAGAATCAGAAAGAACTCTTTGATTAGACTCTGAACTAAAAAGTTCACCCTCATCAACTTCAACCATATTTGAAGTACAACTTGCTACAAAAAATAGCATTACAAATAATAAAATAAATCTTTTTCTAAGACCCATATAATAGTTTCTATGTATGAAACTATACTTATATATTAGTGAAACTATTATAAATAAAGGAAAATTAAAGTAATTATGAATAAAAAAATTAATGATTTCATTTATTTTATTGTGATGATTTTATTTTTTGTATTATTATCTATGACTATTGTTTCTTTTTATTTTATTGGAAAAACAGATACTCCAAGTTTCATTAAATTTTTTGTAAATTATCATGTGTTATTCATGTTTTTAGATTCAATTGTAGGTCTTTTATTTGGAGCACTTAGTTATTTTTTCCTAAATAGAAGAATGGACATTAAAAAAGATGAATTAAATAAAAATATTGAACTTCTTCTAAAATTAATAAATACAGATGAAAAAAAGATAATCAAATATTTATCAAAAAACAATAATAAAGCAAGTCAATATGAATTAACAAAAATTGAAGGAATGACAAAATTAAAAGTTCATAGAAGTTTAGAAAAACTTGAATTAAATAGAATTGTGAAAAAAGAAAAATTAGGTAAAGTAAATAATATTTATTTAAATTTGAAATTATAAATATTACTTTTCCAGAGATTCTTTTAAAAATTTAGTAGTATCTCCAGAATAAATCCAATTTCTATTTCCTACCAAGTTTTGCAACAGGTAAGCGGAAATTTTAGAATTAGTATCATTAAGATTTGCAATTCCTAAAAATCTTACATCGTCTAGACTATAAACAAAATTTTCAGTTTCAAAATTAATTTTTGTTGGAATATCTAATAGTTTATCATATAACTTTTGATCTTCATCAAAAAGATCCATTGAATTTTGACTATAAAAATATTTAAATTCTTCATTAAATTGTACTGATCTTTTCATTGATTCTATTAGACTAAGGCTAAGCTCTTTCTCAAGTAAAAAATTATCAAAAGTTAAACCTTCTAAAGATAACTGATTTTTTTTTGGAATTTCAATTGAGTTATAAATTTGAGTTGCAAAGTCATAATCTCCTTCAAATAATTTTGTCTGAGCTTTTTTTAATTTTGATAAAATTTCTAATTGTCTTGAAACTAAACCTTTTAAATCTAAGGAATTATCTAAATGTACTCTTCTTCTAAGCTCTTGTGATTTTAAATCAAAAAATTTTGAATAAGGTAGCATTTCAGAACTAACAGTAGATAGTTGAGAATAAATAAAAGTTAAATTAGTTTCACCTACTGAAAAATATGAACCAATAGGTTTTGAATCACCAACATCTCTTACTCCCTGAATTCTCCCTAATTGTTCTTCAGGTATTCCTGAAGAACAAGTATTCTGATATTCTATTAGTCTATAATAAAAATCTTCATCAAAAGAATTATTATGTCCTAAAATTTTCTCCCAAAGAACAAACATAGTATGTAATTCCAATAAACTAGGTGCTGGATCTAAAAACATAATATAGAGATGAGAGAAGAGTATTTAAATGTTACTACTAAGAATTATAAATATTAATTCTTTTTAGAATCAATTTTACCTTTAATTTTTTTAAGAGCAATTAAAGAATCTCTCTCAAGTTCTTCAAGAGATAACTTTACAAAAGATTGTTGAGATTCAAGTTGAGGTAAAATATTAAATTCTAAACCATTAACTCTTCTTTTTGTTTTCTCAATTTCTTTTAATAATCTAATCATTGCTGTTTCAACTTCTGCAACCACAATAATTTGTCTAACTAAATCTTCATACTTAGAAATAGTCTCATCCATAGTATAACTTGAATAAACTGTTTTTTGTCTCTCAATTAAATCTCTTTTTGCAAATTCTGATTTAATTTGAGGTACAGATAGTCCCATAATATTTTTTGATTGAAAATCAACTAAATTTCTACCCTTTGTTGTTTTAGAATATAATTTTAATTCAAGATCATAACTTAAAATTCTAGTTTTAGTTAAAGATTTTTTTGCTTGTTTAAAAGTTTCAATCATCTCAGATCTCAGATCTTTTGCATTTTCAAGTAATTTAAAAAAATCCATAACAAGTCCATCTCTTTTCTTTTTTAGTAAAGAGTGTCCCTTTTTAGCCATAGAAATTTTAGATTTTACTCTTAATAATTCTGATCTATTTGGTGATATTGTCTCTGCCACTTTTTATTTTAATTAATTAAAAAATAATAATGAATACTCATTACTAAATTTTAAATTTAATAATATTTCTCCCTTAAATCTTTTCCAACTTTAGTTAATTCTTCTTTAGGAATCATTCTTAATAATTCCCAAGCAATATCTAAAGTTTGAGCAAATGTTCTATCTTCTTCAATTCCTTGTTGTAAGAATTTATTTTCAAAAGCCTCTGCAAATCTTAATTTTCTTAAATCTCTTTGAGATAAAGCTTCTTCTCCAACAATTGCAACAAGACCTCTTAAATCTCTACCTTCTGCATATAAAGCATAACATTGATCTGCAACTTTTGCATGATCATCTCTAGTTTTCCCCTCCCCAATACCTTCTTTCATAAGTCTTGAAAGTGAAGGTAAAACATCAATACAAGGATAAATATTTTTTCTATGTAATTCTCTACCTAATTGAACTTGACCCTCAGTAATATATCCTGTTAAGTCCGGAATTGGGTGTGTCTTATCATCCCCTGGCATTGATAGAATTGGAAGTTGAGTAACTGAACCTTTTTTTCCTTTAACAATTCCTGCTCTCTCATAAATCATTGCTAAATCAGTATACATATATCCAGGATATCCTCTTCTTCCAGGGATTTCTTCTCTTGCTGCTCCAATTTCCCTTAAGGATTCACAATAATTTGTAAGATCAGTCATAATAACTAAAACATGTTTATCTTTCTCAAAAGCAAAATATTCTGCTGCAGTTAAAGCCATTCTAGGAGTAATTAATCTCTCAACTGAAGGATCATCTGCCTTATTTAAAAATAATACTGCATTTTCAATTGCCCCTGATTGTTCAAATGATTTTTGGAATTTTAAAGCTTCCTCATTTGTAATTCCCATTGCTGCAAATACTACTAAGAAATCTTCTCCATCACCTACTACTTTTGCTTGTCTTGCAATTTGAAGAGCTAAATCATTATGAGTTAAACCTGAACCTGAAAAAATAGGTAACTTTTGACCTCTAATTAAAGTAGTCATCATATCAATTGAAGATACTCCTGTTTGAATACAATTATTTGGATATTCTCTTGAGAAAGGATTAATTGCTGCTCCTTGAACATCATATTTTTTTCCAGTTAATGAATTTCCTCCATCTAATGGATTTCCAATACCTGATAAAATCCTTCCTTGAATTTTATCATCTAATTTTAATGTAACAGGTTCTCCTAAAAATTTAACTGAAACATCTTTTCCAATACCTGAGGTTCCCTCAAATAATTGAACTACTACTTTATCTTCACTAGTTTCTAAAACTTGCCCAAATTTTTGTTCACCATTAACTTTTAATTCAACAACTTCCCCATAACCAACTGGGTGAGTTTTCTCAACAAAAATTAGAGGGCCTGCAATTCTACTAACTGTTTTATATTCTTTTTTTAAATCCATTTTCTAAAAATTATGCATATTTAGCAATTAATTCCTCCATCTCTTTTGAAATTTCCTTTCTAACTTTTTTAAGTAAATCTGCATGTTCTGCTTCCATCCTTACATCTGAAATTTGATATTTAGCTTTTGAATCAATAATTTCTGCAACAGGAACTCCTTTTTCTAAAGCAACTTTTGCTTCATCTCTGAAAAACAATACTAAATCTACTAAATCATTTGCTTTCTCAATTGGACAATATTTATCAACTTCGTGGAATGCATTTTGTTGTAATAATTCTTCTCTAATTAACCTTGAAACTTCTAAGATTAATTGTTGGTTCTCAGGTAAAGAATCTGACCCAACTAATTGAACAATTTCCATTAACTTGTCTTCTTCTTGAAGTAAATCCATTAATGCCCTAATTTTATTAGGCCAGTTTTTATCTACATTTTCAGTAAAATAATCTCTTAATGATTCATGATATAATGAATATGACCTTAACCAATTAATAGCCCAATAATGTCTTTTTTCTGCAAGTTTAGCATCAAGTGCCCAGAAACATTTTGCAACTCTTAAAGTATTTTGAGTAACTGGTTCTGAGAAATCTCCTCCTGCTGGTGAAACTGCTCCAATTACAGTAACTGAACCCTCATCCCCATTTAATGTTGTAACTCTACCTGCCCTCTCATAAAAATTAGCAAGTTTTGTAGATAAATATGCTGGATATCCTTCTTCACCTGGCATTTCTTCAAGTCTTGATGAAATTTCTCTCATAGCCTCAGCCCACCTTGAAGTACTATCTGCCATCATTGCAACATTATATCCTTGATCTCTATAATACTCGGCAATTGTCATTCCAACATATACTGAAGCTTCTCTTGCAGCAACAGGCATATTTGAAGTATTTGCAATTAAAACTGTTCTCTCCATCATTGGTTTTCCAGTTCTTGGATCTTTTAAGTGAGGAAATTCAGATAAAACTTCAGTCATTTCATTTCCTCTCTCTCCACAACCAACATAAACTACAATATCTGCATCAGACCATTTAGCAACTGCTTGTTGAGTTACAGTTTTTCCACATCCAAAAGGACCTGGAATTGCAGCAACTCCTCCTTTTGCAACTGGAAAGAATACATCATAAACTCTCTGCCCTGTACTTAGAGGAATTGATGGAGCTAATTTTGTTTCAAATTTTCTTGGAACTCTCACTGGTTGAAATTGAGACATTGTTAATTCAATACCTGAATCTAATTTACCAATAACTGATCTTACTGAGAATTTCCCAGATTTAATTTCACTAACTTTTCCACTTGCATTTTGAGGTGCTAAAACTCTGTGTTCTATATCAAACTCTTTAACAGTTCCAATAACTTGACCTGAAGTAATTTTATCTCCTTTTTTAACTAAAGCTTTGAAATCCCATTCTTTTTTAGTATCAATACCATCTGCATCAACACCTCTTTTAATGTAAATTCCCATCTCTTTTTCTAAAACTTCAAGAGGTCTTTGAATTCCATCATAAATTGAACCTAGAAGTCCAGGCCCTAATTCTACTGATAATGGTAATTCTGTATTTATTACTGGTTCTCCTGGTTTAACTCCAGTTGTTTCTTCATAAACTTGAACAATAAAAGAGTTTTCATCAACCCTAATTACTTCACCCATTAAACTCTCATCCCCAACTCTTACAATGTCAGACATTTTAACTTCAATACCTGTTGCCTCAACAACTGGTCCTGAAACTCTAATAATTTTTCCTTGAGTTTTTTTTGCCATTCTTTATAGAAAAAAGTAAATTAAAATACTTTATAAAAGTTAGTAAAAGTGACATAATATCTTATATTAAAGTAATTTAGAATAATAATTATTTATTGCAAAAAATAAATTTATTTATCTTTTAATAAATCAACACCAAGAGCTTTAATAATTGCATCTCTTAGATTTCCACCTTTGATATCATCCTCTGATAGAATTACTACAATTGGTTTTAATAATCTATCAACTTGAGTTTTAACTTTTAGAGACAAATTATCATAATCAAGTTGAGAAATAATTACAATTCCTGCATTTGAATTTTTTGAAATTAATTCTTCAAATTTCTCCATAGTATATGCTTTAACACCTACTAACTCAAAACCTAAAGTAAATTCTTCTTCTCCAACAACTACAATTTCTGCCATTTTTTTAATTTTGAACCTCCATTAAAGAATTAATTTCATCTTTTGATAATTTCATGTATTTAGCTTTAAGTAAAGATCTTAAATAATTTACCTGTTTTTCAAGTTCAAAAAAGAATTTTAATGAATAAAAAGGTGATCCAAATCTAATTTTTTTAAATAAACTTGTACCCTCTAATTTATGTTCATTAAAATACTTGTCAAGACTTGAAATTGAATTTATTTCTTTATCAAATAATTTACTTAATTCTTTTAAAATGTCATTTTCAGAACTATTTCTAAGATTTGTATAAATATCAATTGAAATATTTCCACCATTTACAAAAATTTCCTCAAACTTTAAACTCTCAATTGTTTCAACTTTTAATTTTAAAAATCCCCTTGCATTTAAAATGTCTACATATTTTCTAATAAATTTAGTAAAAATTACTTCATCTCTTGAATTATAAGATAATTTTATTGAAAACAATTTTGAATAATATTTTGAATATAGATGGTTTTCAAGTTCAAATAATCCTAGGTTATAATTTTCTAAAACTAAATTTTCATCAAATCCTAATTTCTTTGACATATAAACTAAAGAATCTTCAATAGGCATATCAAATGCTTTTTTATATTTTTCAATCCTTCTATTATCTCCAATTAAATATGGTTCAATTTCTTTTTCATTTGAAATTTTACATCTAATTGTAGCCATTAAATTATGTATTTGATATTTTAAATAATAAGTTTCTAAAAAAGTTTTATTTTCTTTTGCAGAGCTTGCCAATACATCTCCATATATTTCAGATAAGTATTTGTTTAAAATTACTTCAATTAAATAAAATCCTTCATAGGATAAATAAGAAGTATCAATTGGATCTTTAAATCCATTTTCTTCCATAAATTTTAAAATTTCTTCAAATTCTAAATTTTTTAAATTATCCAAGATTTCAATTGAATATAAATTTCCTCTTTTAACTGCAATTTTTGCACTTTGGAAATAATTTTTTTTTAGGTTTAATTTGTTTTTCATTTTTAATTCAATAATAATTTAACTATTTCCTCTTCCTTTTCTTTTAAAATTGAATTTAAAATAACTTCCACTCTTAAATCTAAACTTTCTTTATTTTTTATACTCTCAAAAATTAAACCTGATTCAACTAAATTAGATATTTTCACATCAACTTTTTTATCAATTAAACTTTGAACAATTTTTAAATCATCTTTAGAGCAACTAATTAAATCAACTGAAATAATTTCTTGAGCTCTATTTAAGAGATGCATATAGAAATCTTTTCTCTTAGGACCTTCTAAATTTTTAAAATTATTTAAAACCTCAATTTTTAATTTATCAAAAACTTCTCTTTGTGATTTTAATAAAATCGATTTAGCCTCAGATTTTGCAGAACCTACAATATTTGATTTTAAAATTTCAACTTCTTTTTGAAACTTAGAATAATTCTCTAATTTGAAAGTATCAAGTCTTAAAACAGATTCTCTTTCAACACCCTCAAGTTCATTTGCAACTCTTTGAAATTCTTCTTTCTTAAAAGAATCAAATTTTGCTGCAACATCTCTTGACATAATCTCAAGTGACATTTTATATTATATATATTAAATAAAAAAAGTTTAATTATTGGGCCATACCCATAATTAAGAAAGCAGTTACAAAACCAAAAATTAAAGTTGTTTCTGGAAGAACTGCAAAAATAATAGCTTTACCAAACATTTTTGGATTTTCTGATACAGCTCCAATAGCTGCAGCCATAGTTTCTTTTTGACCAATTCCTGTAGCAATAGCACTTAGACCTAAAGCAAGTCCAGCTCCTAAAGCAACAAGTCCATTTGTAGCAATTAATGTTTCTACCATAACTAAAATGAATCAAAATGACTTTATAAAACTTCTTAAAAGATAAGTTTAAACTTTAAAAGTAATTACAATAACTTAAATAATCAAAAATTAAATATTTTCATATGAGTTCAGAATCAGCTTTAACAATTGAACTTTCAGAAGTAATTATTGCAACTATATTCTGCCTAACAATTATTGGAGGAATTACAATAATATATAGTCCTGATTCTTATAAAACACAAATTACTACCACTGAGATTACATATCTTAGCTCAATTATACCTAAAGATTCTCAAATTAAAGTTGATTTGAAAGAAGAATTTGAAATTAAAGATAACAATAACAAAATTTTAATTTCAATAAATGATTTTGAAAGTGAAGCATTATATAAAGACATTTCAAAAGATTCAGAAATCAAAAAAGAAGGAACATCAGTTATAATAATTTCATAAAATGGAAGAAATAAAAAATATTTTTGAATTAATTTATTCACTAAATAAAAAATCACCTCTTGAAGAAGAAATAAACATAGTTCATAAAATAAATAATGAAATAATTAATGATAAAAAACTAATTAAAAAGAAAAATACAATTTCTTTTTTTATAAATGAAATTAAACTTGAAAAAAATGAATCAATTATTATTAAAGATATCCCTGTAAATTTCATATCTTTTTTTGGAATAATTATTGGAGAAAATAGTAAATTAGTTTCATTTAAAAGAAAAAGTAATGAGACTATTTTTTTTTCAGATGAAGAAAATTTACAATATTTCTCAGATATTGAAGAGAAATCAATTAAAAAAGTTAATCCTTTAATATTAAGAGATAAAAAAATTGAAAACATAGTTGAAAATCAAGACATTTCTGAAATTAAAAAATATTTAATTGAAGTTAGAAAATTAGATTTAAATAAAATTCATTTAGTTAACTCAAATAAGTTAGAATTATTTCTCCCAACAATTAAAAGAGAACATTTTAGAATTGCAAAAAAACTTAAAATTCCCCTTAAGGAATTAATTAATAAAAATTTTATTAAAGTTAATATAAATTCAAAGAAAATACAAGAAATTAATATTTATGATACTCAAGAAATTAAAAATGTTTTAAATCCAATTAAGGAAATAAAAGAAATAAGTAAAATTAAAACTCTAAATAACAATATTATTTTTAAAGATATTTCCAGAGAACTAATTATAAAAGTTAATATTGAAAGAATTAAAAGTAAAATTAAAAATATTGAAAATACAAATATTAACTTAGACGAATTCCAAGAATACTTGAAAGGAAAAGAAACACTTTTAATTGGTACAAAAAATAAAGAAAAATATATTCTCCCTATTTTTAAGAATAAAGAAATTAAAATATTTAGAAATCGAAAAGATTTTGAAAAAAATACTGGTGTTATATATAAAGATGATAAAAATTTTTTAAATAGTGTTAAAGTTCAAAAAAATTCCAAAGAAGATTACTCCTTTTTAAATTATTATCTAAACCCAAAACTTAATTTTTTAATAGAAAAAAACAATATTACAAATAATTTAACTAAATCTTATACAACAACTTTACTTAAATTAATATTAAAAGATTTAAATGAAAATCTTTTCTCAGATGAAGAGATAAATATTTCTCAAGTGTCAGAATTAATTAAACATATTAAAGCAGTTACAAAGTTCACAATAAATAAATCTATCTTATTTAACAAAATTCCAACAACAATAAGAGCTCAAACTATTACTCAAAAATATTTAATTAGTAAAATTTCTAGTTTATATTTAAATATTGAAGATTATAAAAAAAATAAATCTAAAAAAAAATTACTTAGAGAATCTCTTAAAATTGCCCAAAAGATATCTGAATTTAAAAAAGAATTTAAAATTAAAGAAGATGATCTCTATTTTTATCACCAATGTATTTTAATTTATCTTGAGGTCTTAAAAATATTTAAAGAAGAAACATCAACTCAAATCTCAGAATTACTTTTAAGTTATTTTAAAGAAAATAAAATCAAAATATTCAAATCTAAAATTGATAAAAGTATTGAAACAATTATTGAAGACTTAATTTTAGCATCTAAACTCTCAAAAAATAAAAATATCATGCTTCAAATTAAAGAGAGTTCATATAATAAATTAATTTCTAAAAGAATAACTATTATGCCAACAACTTCTAAAATCACTAAAACTCAATATAGAGGAAATATCCCAAATTTAAGAAAAATCGCACCATATTCATATAAAAAAATATTAAAAAAAATAAATGGAAATTCCAAATTAGAATATATAAAAATTAATAATAAAGAAATCAAATTAAATAATACATTAATTAAGGAAACAAATTTTCATAATAATTTTAAAGAAATTAAATCAAATAAAATATTTTCAATATTTAAGAACTAAAAACCCTGAATCTATTTCAATTAATTCACTTGAACTAAATAAATTCTCAACTTCTGAGATAAATTTTCTCATATATGAATGCGACAAAACATTATCACATACCAAAATAGTTTCTTTTTTAATTAATTTTTTTTCAATTAATTCTTTAACTAGTTTTAAATAATCTTGATGTGCTGCATCCAAAAAGATGAAATCAAAATATGAATTTAATTTATTTTTATCCAACACTTCAAAAACATTTCCAAGTATTGGTTCAACTAAAAAATCAATCTCTGCATCTTTAAAATTAAGTTTTGCTTGATTTTGTCTCTCCTCATTTATTTCAATTGTTGTAATTTTAGATTCTAATTTTAAACCCAAACTCATAAATAAAGTTGAAAAACCATTTGAAGTCCCAATCTCTAAAACTTTTTTTGGTTGATATAATTCTATTAATTCTTTTAAAATAATACCTAATCTCCAGGAAATATTCCAATTATTTGAGAATTGTTTTTGCTTTTGTAGTTTTTTAAGAATAAGTAAAACTTTTTCCTTATTTATTGAAGGAACCATGTTTATCTAGATTTATATTAAGAAAATTATCTATTATTTCTTAATTTTCTTTTTCTAGCTCTCATAATTTTTTTTTGCCATTTCCATCTCATTTGGCCTTTTTTCTTCCATCTTCTTGAACTTCTTTTCATTTTTAATAAACCTCATTAATTAAGATATTAAACTCCTAAATTCTCACAAAACTTAAGAGCTCAATGATTAATGTCTACTAAAATCTAATTTAAATCTCTTTTTAAATCTTATGGAAACTAAGTACTAACTCCTCAGAATTAATTACTAAAATATATAAAATAAAAATCCAAACAAAATATATGTTTAAAAGCAAAGTAGCTCAAATCCCTATTATTAAAATGACTTTAATTATTTTAGTTACTTCTATATTATTTATTTTTTTTCTTTTCCAATTCTTTAGTGCATCAACTATAATATTAAATGAAAAAGATTTAACTCAGCAAATTATTTCAAATAAAATTATTCAAAAAAGTTGTACTTCTGAAAAATTTGGTATTATCAACCTAAATTCCTATGAAAAAAATCTTGAGGATTGTTTAAGTGAATTTGATGATTCAAACATAATTAAAATTGAAATTGAAAAGATTGCAAAAGATTTCACCTCAACTCAAAATATAGTTTTAACAAATTATATTAATACTCAAGAAAATGAATTCTTAAAAGAAAAACAATTTTGTTCAATTTTATCTACTAAAAAATGTTTCAAAGAAATATATCCAATCTTAATAAAAACTGATTCTGAAGCATTATATCCTGCAAATTTAGAGTTGCAAATCATTTCTTAAAAGTAATTACAAAAAATTAGTACTATTAAATTATAATAGAAACATTTAAATACTATCAATTAGGAAAAATTACTATTAAACAAAAGTTAAAAAAATTCGTGTTTTATAATACTCATCAAAGGGTATTATTGTTTAGTTAAAACAATACACGAACATTTATAAATAACAAAAAGTTAAATAAATATATACATAAATAAAAAATGATAGTTAAAGAAGAGTTTCTAAATATGCTTCGGCAATACTTCAGCCTAAATTTATATGAAGTAAAAATCTGGACTGCTTTACTTTCAAGAAAAGTAGCAACTGCAGGAGAGCTAAGTGACCTAGCTGTTGTTCCTAGATCAAGAACATATGATGTTCTAGAATCACTTGAAAAAAAAGGATTTGTAATGGTTAAACTTGGAAAACCTATTAAATATATTGCTATTTCTCCAAAAGATGTAATTGATAGAGTTAAAAAAAGAGTTGCAGAAAAATCAGAAGAAAAACTTCAAAAATTAGAAGCACTAAGAGATTCTGAAGTTTTAAAAGATCTAGAACAATTACACGAACAAGGAATTCAATTAGTTGAGCCATCCGATTTATCAGGTGCTCTAAAAGGTAGATATAACTTATATAACCACTTAGAAGCTATGGTAAAATCAGCTGAATCAGAAGTAATTATTATGACAACATCAACTGGATTTTTAAGAAAAGTTGAAGCATTAAAAGGTATTTTTGAAGAGTTACAAGGTAGAGGAGTTTCAATTAAAATTGCTTGTCCTAAAACTGAAAAAACTAGTGAAATTAAAGAAGATCTTAAAGATGTTGCTGAAGTTAGATTCACAGATGAAATTGAAGCAAGATTCTGTATTATTGATGGAGAAGAAGTTTTATTCATGACACTTCATGATAAAGATATATATCCTGCATATGATATTGGAGTTTGGGTAAATACACCTTTCTTCTCACAAGCACTTCAACAAATGTTTGAAATTTCTTGGAGAGAAATGGAAAAATAATTTTTTCCAAACAAAACTAAAATTAAAAAATTTAACTTAAAAATTTTTAATAACTTTTTCTTTTTTAAAAACAAAATAAATAGAAATAAAATTTTAATATAAAAATAAGAATTATTTTTTCTTAAGTTCTTGAAGTTCTTTATGCATTTGATTTGCAGCAATTTCATATTTTCTTAATTTAACATTAGTTTTAAGTAAAATATTTGAAACATCATTTAAAATTCCTGAAAACTCAGAAGTATCAAATTTTAAAGTATCAGGTTCAACAATTTCAACAGAAGTTGGAGTATAATCTGCAACAAAACCAAGTAATTTTGAAATATCATCAAATTTACATTCTAAATCTAAAAACCCAACATATAACCCATTTTCTTCATTTAATTCAGGTTTATTTAAATCAATTTCAATTAATTTGAAATTTTCGTTCTCTTCTTCAAATCTACTTTTAAATTTTTCAAGAGCAACACTTACATTTTGTACAGGTTTACCTGCAATTTCAATAATAAATCTTGAAACTATCTTTGTCATAAATTAACTAAAGAAAAAGAAGTTTATAAATATTAAGGTAAAATAAGAAGATTAAAGATGTATTCTCTCTTGAATTTGTTCTTTAATAAAATCTGGTTTTTTAATATCTTTAATAATTAAAGAACTATCATTATCTGAATCTAAATCATTTCCAGTATGAATTATTAAGTTTCCCACCCCACAAATCCTATCCCATAAATCTTTTTTAACTTCAATATCTGTAATTTGTTTATAGTTAATACTATGAGTTTCTTCTTTAAAAAAAGTAAACTTTTCTTCAATATGATGTGAATAAAACCTATATTCCCTAAAGTAAATGTTAAAAAAATCTCTTGAAACCTTCACAAAAGAAAAAAATAAAGTAAAAAAAACTAATGATAAAAATATACTTAAGTCATAAGAAAAATTAAAAAATAAATCTAATACCCAATAAATTGAATATAAAAAAACTAAAAATGCAGAATTATAAAATGCATGTTTTAAAAATTTAGGTAGGATTGAATTTATTAAAGATGATTTTACCAATAAAAAATTTGAATCCATTTTTATTTAAAATTTATAAAGGTAAATTCTCTAAAAATGTTCCCATAACTAAATTTTCAATCATAGGTCTCACTAAATCAATATAATATGGAGCAAAACCAATTAAAGCTGAAACTAAAATTTTATGCCAAAACTTCTCAGAAAACCCTGACCCTGAAACTCCTTTAATTGCATGAGATGCAACCATTTTAACCATCATAAAAATCGTAATAATTACTGAAATTACAATTGACCTTCCCATATCATCAATCATTAAAATCCCATTTAAAAAGTCTGGGAAAAAATCTTGTGCAACTAAAGTTGGAACATTTGATGCAACTAAAACTCCAATTACTGCAAAAAGTAATCCATGCCACATATCTCCAAGAAAATCTTTTCCTGAAGTCATATTTTCATCTTCATATACAAAATATGCCTCTAATACTCCAACAATTAGTCCTACAATTATTGGAATTACTATTGTTAATGCTACTTCTTCTACTGCCATTTTTTAATTATCATCAATTTCATGTATTGTTATTTTTCCAAAATGTTTATCTTGTTTGACTTCAACTTTTGTTTGATTATGTAAATGAAGTAATGGAATAAATTTTTCCAATATATCCATTTTAGTTTCCAAATTTTGAGTTAAAGTATCAAATTCTACATGAGCTTTTTTTTGTGCAAACTCTTCTAAAATAAAACTATGCAACTCTTCAATAATTTGTTTTAAATCCTTAGGTTTTTTTTCATATTCAGGACCTGTATATTTGATTTCAGAATTTTTAAGTAGGAAGTTTTTTCTTCTTCTATTACTTTGAATAAATGTTTTTTCCAAAGTTTTAATTAAATCAAAAATATTTACTTTCCTTTTTCTTGCAATTGGGTTTCTAACTTTTAGAGAATACTTTTCTTTTTTTTTATTTTCTCCAATTAAATCCAATTCAGAATCAAAATCTTCCAGTAAATCTAGATCCATATCTGAATCTTGAGATTCAACTAAACCTATTTTTTCTTCAATCCCTCTGATATCTCTCTCAACTAAATATTCTGCCTTTGTTTTTAATAAAAAAACAGCAATTGTTAAAAGTTTTCCTGAAATATCAAAATCAATTGATTTTACTTTTTTTAATTCATTCAAATAAGTATGAGTTAAAACTCCCAGATCAACATCCCAAGGATTTAATCCTTCCCTATGAATTAAATTATACAGAAAACCTCTCCAATCTAATTCATCTCTATTTGTTGCAACTGCATAAATTCTATCCTCTGGTCTTACATACTCTAAAATGGATTCCTCAGATTCTGAGTTATTTTCATTTCTAGAGTGTTCTAAAACCTCATTTGAAGAACTTGAATGCATAGTTAAAATTCAAGATCTACCTTTTTAAATAAGTGTTATAACTCAGTTAGAAGACTTAAAACTTATATAAACAGATTATTATAAAAAGATATGAGAAAAATAATAATTCTATTTTTACTTATTTTATCAATACCAAATATATTTTCTTCATTCTATTTAGAGAGAGATGGTTGGTGTGTTGACATGCCAACCCCCTTTACTGTATACAATCAAACTCAATGGAATAATAGAGAAGAAATCGAAGATGATGATGATTTAAATTTTTCAAAATTAAGTATTACTGTTACTGTTTATGACGGACCATTTAAAGATGAAGATAATATATATTTTGAAGAAGAATTTAAAAAAGTAGAATTACCTAGCTTTGAAATTAATTTTGATAGAGAAGGAATATTTCTTATTGAAATTTATGAAACAAATAATAAATCAAATGATTATGAAGAAGAAATTGATATCTTAGAATGTAGAAGAAATTATGTTGCTCCTGAAATTAAATATAATTATTCTCTTGAAATTAAAAATGAATTAGAAGTTACTTTAATTAATACTTTAATTGAAGATTCAAATTCTATTTCTTTAAAAATTGAAGAAATGATGAATTTTGAAAATATTGAAGATATTAGTAAAATATTTACAATAAATAGTTCTGAAGAATTAAGTGGAAATTTAAGTTTTAAAATTAAATTAGATGACTCTAATTTAAATAACTCTTTAGTTAAATATAATAAAAATACAAAAAAGTTCGAAAATGTTGAAAATTTTATGATTAAAAATGAAAAAATTATTTTAAATAATACTCAATTTGGAACATATGGAATACTATCTAAAGAAATAATCACTGGAATTGAAGAAGAAGAAGTCGTAGAAGAAAAATTATCTGAAGAAGAAATTGAAGCTCAAAAACAATTAGAAGAAGAAGAAAAACTTCTTCAACAGCAAAGAGAAGAAGAAATTAAAGCACAAAAAGAGGAAATTGAAGCAATTAGTGAGGATTTAGAGTTAGAATCAAATCCTCTTAAAGATTATTCTAAAGTTTTAATTATTGGTTCAATTATTGTTTTAGTTTTAATTTTTTCTCCAAAATTATTTAAATCAAAAACTGACAAGCAAGCATATCATGAAGAAAGAAATAAAAAAACAAAAAATCAAATTACAACATATAAAGAAGCATATTACAAAACTAAAGAATATGTTCAAAAACATAAAACAAAATTTTCAAGAGATTCAATTCAAGCTGCACTTAAGAGTTCAAACATTCCTGATGAAATAATTCAAATTGTTTTTGATGAAGAATATTAAATTAATTATTTTATCTATTAAACAACAGTTCTCCTGAATGTAATGAGTAAAATAATCTATCAATTAATTCATCTTTCTTTCTTAATTTAACATCCAAAAGAGCAGTCTCATCGATAAAAGTATTTCTAGATAATGAAGTTATTGTCTCTTCTGATGCTCGAGATAATGAACAAGAAAAACTCCCACAATATTTAGTAGATGATATAGGAGAGTATAAAGAAAACCCCAATTGAATCATTTTTGGTAATTT
Source organism: Bdellovibrionales bacterium (assembly GCA_964217375.1). Classification (GTDB taxonomy): domain Archaea; phylum Nanobdellota; class Nanobdellia; order Woesearchaeales; family UBA583; genus UBA583. The sequence goes on from CAXPJQ010000059.1 coordinate 19,612, forward strand.
TTCAGGTATTGATTTAGCAAATAATACTTCTCTTGAGAATTCACTACATTCAAAGTTAAAAGTCCCAAAATCAGAAATATATCTCTCTGCAAAATATTTAAAAGTATCAAAAAAAGGCATTACTCTTGAATTCATAATAAAAGAAAAATAATTAATAAAAGTATCTAAAAATAAAGAAATAATCCCAATTAGTAATCTGTGTATAAAAAGTACTTAGCATAGAAGAACTTAAGTATAAATAAGTAGAAAATTACCCATAACTTTCTCTTAAATATGTAACAAATTTAAAAAAATAAAAATATTTAAAATTAATTATTTAATTCCAAATTCTTTTTTAATTTGATCTCTAATTTTTTTATGTTTTGGTTTCCAATCTAAAATATTTTCTAAAACTTCTCCAAAGTTTGTAACAGGAATAATTTTAATTGATTTTTTAATTTCATCTGAAATTACTAAATCCTGCATATTAGAGTGTGGAACTAAAACTGTTTTAATTCCAGATTCATGAGCTCCTTCAATTTTTGCTGAAACACCTCCAATTGGTAAAACTTCCCCTCTAATTGATAATGAACCTGTCATTGCAGTATCTTGTTTTAAACCTATATCTTTTAGGGCTGAAACAATACAAGATGCAATTGCAATTGATGCAGAATCCCCTTCAACTCCTGAATGAGTTTGAATAAATTGGATATATACGCTATAATCTTTTGCTAAATCCTCATTAAACATTTTTTTAATTAATGCGGAGATATTAGTAACACTCTCTTTTGCAATTTCTCCTAATTTTCCTGTTGCAATAAATTGAGCTGAACCTTTTCCACCTTTAACTACTTCAGCTTCAATTGGCATAACCATTCCTGCATATGGTGGAGTTGATCCAATTACTGCTAAACCATTAACTTTTCCAACTTCAACCCCTTTAGTATTAATAATTGAATATTGTTTTTTAGTTTCAATATACTTTGAAATCATTTGACCCTCAACTGATTTTACTTTACTAAATGCCTCAAGTACATCACTCTCCTCAACAATATTTTTTCCAGCTCTTGATGCTATATCTCCAGCAGCTCTCACAATTCCTCCTAATTCCCTAAATCTTGTAGTTAATTTATTTCCTTTATCTGCTCTTCTTTTAGCATCTAAAACAATTCTCTCACAAGCATCTGCTGTAAAGTGAGGTATTTTTGCATCTGATTTTACTTCTTGGGCAATAAATTGAATAACTTTCTTTCTATTCTCAACATTATCATCCATTGTATCATTCATATAAATCTCATACCCATACCCTCTAATTCTAGATCTAAGGGCAGGATGCATATGATTTAGAGTATCTAAATTTCCTGCTGCAACTAAAATGAAATCTGTTGGTGCTGGAGTTGATCTAACCATTGCCCCAGCAGATCTCTCTGATCTCCCAGTAATTGGCATTTGTTTCTCTTGAAGTGCAGTTAATAATTCTTGTTGCATTTCAGGTTTTAGAGTTGCAATCTCATCAATAAATAAAACTCCACCATTGGATTTATGAATCATTCCAGGTACAATTCTTTGATGAGCTGGAGTTCCTAAACCTCCAGATTGGAAAGGATCATGTAAAACATCTCCAAGTAATGCTCCCTCATGAGCTCCTGAGGCATCCTCAAAAATCATTTTTTTATTTGAGTTATCAACAAATAATTTAGGTGCAGATGAATCATTTCCACCCATACCTCCCATTCTTTTTGACATTGATGATGAAAGTGAAAGAGCAATTATAATTGCAAAAAATAAAATAACTGTTGAAACTATTTCTGCTGCATATATTGTATCAAAAACTTCAGCCCCTCTACTTTGCCATCTAAAATAATTCCATATAGATAAAGCAAATATAATTAAAATCATAAATATCATTCCAGCCCCTTGCCCTTTACCTACATTTTTAATCATTAAAGATTTAGATTTATCAACTATTTTTTGTCCATCTCCAGCCTTAGTAATTTTAATGATTGGATTATTTTCATCTTTTTCATTTGGATATGCAAGCATGTCAACTGCATTTTTAGTTGATAAAATTTCAGCTAAAGCTTTACCAAGCATTGATTTTCCAACACCAGGCTCTCCAAGTAATAAAACATGTCTTCTCTGATCAGCTGCCTTTCTAATAATTTCTAATGCTTCATCTTGTCCAATTACTTTATCAATAATTTTAGATTCAACGTTAATTTCCGATGTATCTTTAAAATTAAGATATTCTTTAGAATCCTCATTTTTTTTAGCCATTATAGTATATAATAATAATTTTAATGTTTTTAAAGATTAGCTTTACTCTAAAATAACAAATCTAAAATTTGGATAATATTCATTGAAATTATGCTCTCATTAAACTCAATTAAATCAAATAAAGAATAAATTAGTTTATAATTATTTGAATCAAGCCAAAAAGTATTATATTCAAAATCAATTATTTTTTGATTTGATAAAGAAAGTTTTGAATAAATTAATTTTGTATCCTCAGTTACTATAAACTCACCAAAAGATAAATCATTTTTTAAAAAATAAAAATCTATTTTTTTTGGTAAAGTTGAATTAAAACCAATAATTGCAATATTTTTTATTTCATCTTTTTCAACAAAAACAACTATATCTCTACTCTCAAAATTAAATAAAAACCCTAAAAATCCCATTTTAATTATAAGTTATCTAATTCATAATTTAAAATTGTAATAGCTTGAGACGTTAGATACATTTGATTTCCAAGCGAGAGTCTAGTTGTATTTTTTTTTAAAAATTTTCTCGTTTGCTTATCAAAACCCTCATGATCTCCTAAAACAAATAAAGGATGTTCTAATTCATTTTTTTTATTTTCAATAATTTCTTTTATATGTAAACCATTTGCATCTAACATAAATACTCCTGTAATTTTAGATTCTAACTCTGCAAGTACTTCATCAATTTTCATATTATCAACAAATACTCCTGGATGTACTTCTCTTCTCTCCCCTTCCTTACATTTCCTTAAACATATCTCAATTAATTTTTTCATATCTTTTTTAGAAATTGTATTCTCAGAGTTATATTCAATTGATATGTGTCTTGGTGCCTTTGGAGGGCCCATTAAAATTAAATGTAGTTTTACATCTTCTCTCATTGTATTTGATGCAAATAAAGAAGATACTATTGAATGTAATAAAATGTCAATTCTCCCTGCACTTTTTAAATCTTTAATAATTGGAGCAGTTGAAGCTGTTGCAGAATAAACAAGAAATTCCCTTACCATAACTAAGATAAAATAACGAGTTTTATAAATTATTCTAAACTCTTATTTAATAGATAATGGGAAAAAAATCAAAAGTTAATTTAAAAGATTTACCTCTAAGAGAACAAATCAAACCAATTTTTAAAGAAAGGTTTAAGGAATTACTTGGTGAAATTGAATATGAAAAATTTGAAAATTGTATTTTAGATCCTCAAAGAAAATCATTTAGAATTAATACATATAAAGTTAAAGATACTACAAAATTCGTTGAAAATTTAAGATCTAAAGGTTTAGATATAACTGAAGTTCCTTGGTCTAAAAATGCATTTTTTTTAAATTTTGATAAAGAAAAAAGATCAGATCTTGGAAATTTATTTGAACATTTTCTTGGTGAAATATATGTTCAGGAAGCAACATCTATGACTCCTCCTGAAGTTTTAGAAATTCCTGAAGAAATAGATAATAATTTTAAAGTTCTTGATATGTGTTCAGCACCTGGTTCAAAAACTACTCAAATTGCTGCAATGATGAAAAATAAAGGACTTCTTGTTGCAAATGAACTTGATTATAAAAGATTAGGTCCTCTAAAAATTAATTTAGAAAGATCAGGTTTTTCAAATATTGTAATTATTAATAATGATGGTGCAAGAATTGATGGTGTTGAAATTTATGATAGAATTTGTTTAGATGCTCCCTGTTCAGGATCAGGAGTAATTAGAAAATCTCCTGGAACTCTTAGAGCATATAACCCTAAAAAATTAAAAGGTATTCAAAACATTCAATTAAGACTTGCAAAAAGAGCATTTGAGTTATTAAAAAAAGGTGGAATTATGACATATTCTACATGTTCAATTGATCCTGAAGAAAATGAAATTTTAATTAAAAGATTCTTAGAAGAAGTTCCTGAAGCTAAATTAGTTGAATGTAAATTAAATGGAATTATTTTAAATAATAAAGTTAAAGAATTTAGAGGAGAAATTATCCCTGAAGAAATTACTCAAAAAACAATTAGAATTTGGCCTCAAGATAATGATACAAATGGATTTTATTTAGCTAAAATTGTTAAATAAATTAACTCAATCCACTAAATACATCTTTTGTTTTTTCTCCTGAAGATTCAAATTCTCCAGTAATAATTGAAATTAAATAAAGTAAAACTAAAAGTGCAACTAATGCAATTATAATTTTTCCCATATTTGATAGTGCTAAATCTCCTTTTTTATTTTTAAAAAAGGTAACCAAGAATCTTTGATTATTGAGATCTCCTTTTTGATTTCTAATTAACATTTTACATCACATAAATACTAAATTTCCCTTTAGAAATTTCTTTTTTAAAATCTTTTACTTCAACCCCACTTTGAGCAATTATAAATTTATCTGAAACTAATTTAAAACCTTCCTTTTTAGACATCACTGAAGTAAATATTTCCATTAAAAATCCCATATCAAAATTTCCATCTAATTTAAATTCATTTGATTTAGAAGATATTATCTGGTTAACATAACTTCCTTTTAATTCTTTTTTTAAATTTTCAATTTCTTTTTTTTGATCTTTCCATTCATTAAAAAATTTATCTGCAGTTTTTTCAAGTTGGGAATCTTGAACACTAAAAATTGTTTTTGTTTTATTTAAAATTTCTTGTTTTTCTTCAATAAACTTTTGAGCAAATTCTCTTACTACATACTTTAATCTAATTACTCCATCTTGAATTTTTGAAGATTCTACTATTTTAATTAAACCAATTCCTCCAGTAGATTCCATGTGAATTCCACCACATGCTTCAATATCATTATCCATAACATGAATTACTCTTAGAGTTTTCATAGGAATTGCTCCTCCTTGATATAAAATAAATCCATGTTTTTTTTCAGCCTCAGTCCTATCTAATTCCTCAATACTTACTTTTTTATTTGAAAAAACAACTTCATTTGCTTTTTTTTCAATTTCGAAAATTTGTTGTTGAGTTAATTGATCATAATGAGTAATATCTAAACTTCCCTCCTCAGGTTTTAAATTAGAACCATTTTGCCAAACGTGATTTCCTAAAACTTCTCTTGCACAAAAATTAATAATATGGGTTGCAGTATGTAATCTCCTTAACTGCTCTCGTCTATTCATATCAACTGATATTTTTACCATAACTTAAACTATAATTGATACTTTATAAAGTTATTTTTAAAAAGAAAAAAATTATTTTAAAATCAAACCTATAATTAAAAAAATCATTCCATAAATTAAGTAATTCCAACCTCCATCTAAAATTGGAAAAAATGTAGCAGTTAACTCAACAATTGCAATTGAAATAAAAACAACTGCTAAAACAAATGCAAGAGACATCTCAGTAAATCTAACTACTTTTTTAGTAACTTTTTCTTTTACATATTCTCCTGCCATATCACAAATTTCTTCTTCAAATAATCCAAAAAGACCTTTTTTTCTTGCCATAACATTTATAACTTAATTTAAAATATATAAAGTTATGGAGAAACTAAGTGAGGGTGCAGAATCAATTATTGAAATTATAGATCAAAAAACTCTACAAAAAACAAGACTACCCAAAACTTATAGAAATAGTGAACTTGATTTAAAGTTAAGAAAATTTAGAACAAAAAGAGAATTTAAAATTTTAAATAAACTAAAAGAAAATAACGTTAATGTCCCAAAAACAAATGATATTAATTTAGATAATACTTCATTTACTTTTGAATATTTAAATGGTAAAATCTTAAAAGAATCTCTCTCAAAAGAACTTTTAATTAAAACAATTAAAGAAATTGCTAAAATGCATAAATTTGGAGTAACTCATGGAGATTTAACTACATTAAACATGTTAAATGTTGATAATGAAGTATATATTATTGATTTTGGTCTCTCAGAATTTAGTGAAAATATTGAAGAGCGAGGTGTTGATTTAAACTTATTTTTTTTATGCATAGAAAATGAACATAATGAATTTTTCCATATGAAATCAGAGCTCATTGAAATATATAAAAACGAAATTGAAAATGGAGTAGAAGTTATTAAAAGACTTGAAAATATTGAAAAAAGAGGAAGAAACAAAAATAAATAAATTATTTTTGAAATTAATAATAAAATTAAATTAATCTAAGTATTGCTCTTGCTAATTTTTTAGGGCTATGTCTAACTAATTTATCTTCATCAATAAAATTTCCCTTAATTATATTTACTTTTTTCAAATTATTCATATCAAGGGGTATTGGATGTTTATCTTCTTTTCTATATTCAGCTAAAGCAGTAGAAGTTGGAATATGTGAATTTGCAATAATATGAGTCAAATTGGATTTCAAATATTTTTCAAGTTCCCCTTTAAAATCAGATACACAAAAGTTATCTGTTTCTCCTGGTTTTGACATCACCGAACTAATTAAAACTTTTTTTGAATTTTTATTTGATTTTATTGCATCTTGAATATCTTTAAATAAAATATTTGGAAGAATTGAAGTATATAAATCTCCTGGGCCAAAAACAATTACATCTGCTTCTTTTAATGATTTAATTGCAGAAAAATTTGCCTTTGTTCTTTTTTTCAAATAAATTTTATCAATAATTTTATTTTTAGTTGTATCAATTATACTCTCTCCTTCTAAAATATCACCATTATCAAGTTTTGCCATTAAAGTATTATCACTTAATGAAACTGGAATTACTTTTCCTTTTATTTTTAAAATTTTTGAAGCAACTTTAACTGCACTCTCAAAATTACCAGTAATATCACATAATGCTGTTAATAATAAATTTCCAAAGTTATGATTTGATAAATTATTATCAAACCTATATTGAAACAAAGCTCCAATATTTTCAACCTCATCACTTAAAGCTACCATACAATTTCTAACATCCCCTGGCGGCAATATTCCATATTGTGTCCTTAAAACTCCAGAAGATCCTCCTGAATCCATTGTAGTTACAATTGCAGTAATATTATTTCTTGATTTTGCATACTCTTTAAGTCCTGAGAGTAAAGAAAATTGACCAGTACCTCCTCCAATACAAACTATTTTTTTATTTTTAAGAGTTAATTTAGGTTTTTTCTTAGAATTAAAAAGTTTAAACATAATTATAACTATTGAGTTATAAATATAAATTTTTTGTAAAAATAAATCATTAAAATTAATTAAAAAATGAAATTATTTCATTTTTTTCATAAATTCTCCAAATTCCATTGGAAAGAAAATAAATTTAGTTGACGCATCTCCTGAGATATCATTAATTGTTTGTAAATTTCTTAACTGCATTGCACCAGGTGATTTTGCTAAAGTTAATGAAGCTTTTGCTAAGTTTTGTGAAGCAATTACTTCTCCCTCAGATTTAATAATAATTCCTCTTTTTTCCCTCTCAGCTTCTGCTTCTCTTGCCATCATTCTTTGCATTGATGATGGTAATTCTACGTGTTTTAATTCAACTCTATCAACTTTGATACCCCACTGATCAGAACCTGCATCAATGATTTTTTTAATTTTAGTTGAAATTGCATCTCTATTTGCTAAAAGTTCATCTAAAGTAACTTCTCCAATTACATCTCTCATTGTAGTTTGAGATAATTGTGAAATTGCATAATAAAAATCTTCAACATCAAGAATTGATTTTTTAACATCAAAAACATAATAATAAGAAACTGCATCAACATTAACTGAAACATTATCTTTAGTAATACAATCTTGTTTAGGAACATCAACTGTTTTAACCCTAATATCTACTCTCTCATATGATTGAAAAATTGGAATTACAATATTTAACCCTGGACCCATATCACTTGAGTATCTACCTAAAGTAAATTTTAATCCTCTTTCATATTCCATAATCTGTTTAATTCCTGATAATACAAAAATAATTACAAGAACTACAATAACAATAATAAACTCTGAAGCCATTTTTTAAAAATTAAGTAAAATAAAAATTAAATTAGAACTTAATAAACAGTTCTAATTCCTAAATCGTGAGAAACTCTCTCTGTATTTTGTTGTTTTTCCTCTTTTGTTTCATTTCCTAAAACATGAGGTGATTGAACTCCAGTCATAATACTCATAACTGTAACTCTTTTAGCATGTGACTCATCTACTCTAGCTCCCCAAATAACATTTGCATCTGCGTGAACTGATTGAGTAACTAATTGCCCTGCTCTATCAATTTCTTCTAAAGTCATATCTGGACCTCCAGTAATATGAATTAAAGCACCTGTTGCTCCTTTATAATCAATTTCTAAAAGAGGGTTAGCTAAAGCTTCTTCTACAGCTTCTTCACATCTTCTATTTGTATCTGAAGTTCCAATACCTACAGTTGCCACTCCTCCTGAGGACATAATTGCTTTAACATCAGCAAAGTCAAGGTTAACTAATGAAGGAATAGCAATAATTTCAACAATACCTTTAATCATAACTGAAACTAATTCATTAGCTACAGCAAAAGCTTGTTGAACTGGAAGATTTCCTGCAATTTTAACTAATCTATTGTTATCAATTACAACAACCGTATCTGAAACTGCTCTTAATTTTTGTAATCCAAATTCTGCTTTATCAATTCTTGCTCTCTCAATACTAAAAGGCATAGTTGTAACTCCAATTACAATAGCACCCATATCTTTTGCAACTTTTGCAACTACTGCAGCTGAACCTGTTCCAGTTCCTCCACCCATTCCTGCACAAATAAAAACCATATCTGCTCCTTGAACAGCATCTTTAATTTCTTGAATTGATTCTTGAGCAGCTGCAGCTCCTTTTTCAGGCATTCCTCCAGCTCCCAATCCTCTAGTTACTTCCTTACCGATTAAAATTTTTTTATCTGCTGATTTTAATTTTAAATCTTGTAAGTCTGTGTTAACTGCAACAATGTCAGCTCCATCAATTCCTTTTTGATGTAACCAATTAACCATATTTTGTCCTGCTCCTCCACAGCCTACAACTACCATTTTAGCTTGACCAACTTCATAATTGTCAAGCGCTTCTTCTCCCATATTTTGTAATGCGTCTTTTACTAAAAAGTCCATTTTTTTGACCTCAATTTTGATGATTTATAAATACAGCCCTAAATTATATTAAAATAATGTAGTTTCGCTTTATTATGTATAAAAAATAAAAAAAGAAGTATTAAAAGATTACTATTCACAACAAGATAGTAATAAGGGTGTGTTTTAATATTCACAAAAACAATTTAATTCAAATTAATCTTCTTTTTTTAAAGGAATATCATCATTTTTTTCATCTAAATTCTCAGTATTTTCTTCCAAATTTGGAATATCTTCTAAAAATGTTTGAATAGATTTATTTGCTTGATCTCTAAAATCTTCATCTTCGTCTAATTTAAAATAATCATAGAATTTTTTAGTTACTTTGTAATATTTTCCAATTCCATTTTTTTCATATGATAAGAATTTGTTTCTATATAAATATTCAACTTCAGTTTTAACTGATTTTCCTAAAATCTCAGATAATCTTGTTTTAGTAACTGGTTGTTCATATGCAATTACTGAGAGAACTCTTAATACATTTTGAGGTATTTCAGTCCCTGAAATTAAATCTGAAACTAAATCTGAAAAATCTGATTTAAGAGCCATTCTATATTTATTATCATCATTTTTTTCAATTGTAAAAGAAAATCCTTCTTTATATTTTTGTTCTAATTCCCCTAAAGCATTTTTAACCATCATCTCAGAATCTACCATTAAAGTGTGAGCAATATCTTTAATTGAGAGCCAATCTCCAAAAGAAAATAAAAGTGCTTCAGTTTGAAGTCTTAAAAGTTCAAATCCTTTGGAATCATCTTGTGTCATAGAAGTAAATACAGAAAAATATTTTATAAACTTGTGTTACTTTAAGAAGTTAAAAAAATAAATGTTTAATTAAAAATTACTTGGGATTTTTCCCCAATATTTATTTTAGTTGATTTACCTTTCAATTCTACTTTTTTTCCAATTAAAGAATCTTTTAAAATTAAATTCTCAATAAATGAATTTTTATTAACAATTGAATTTTCAATAACTGAATTTTGAATTTGAACCCCTTCACTAATTGAAACATTTGGTCCAATTACGGAGTTTTTAATTATTGCTTTTTTTGAAATAAAAACTGGAGGAATAATAATACAGCTATCTTTTTTAGATATTTTATTTGTAGATTTTTTTTCAAGAAAATATTTATTTGAGTCAAGTAAAATCTCAAGCCTTCCACAATCAAACCATTTCTTAACTTCTGAACATGAAACAACCTTAGAATTATCATTTACTAAAGATTGCAAAACTTGTGCTATTCTATACTCTCCCTTAATTGTTTGAAAATTACTATAAAATGAATTAAGTAATTTTTTTACTTCAAGTAATGATTTGAAATAATAAGTTCCAATTATTGCCATATCTGATTTTGGGTTTTGGGGTTTTTCTTCAATTTGAATTATCTCATTTCTTTCATTTAAATTCATAACACCATAATGTTGAGGTTCATCAACTCTCATTCCAAAGACAATTGAATCATATTGATTACTTTTAGAAATTGCAGATTTCAAATTAAAATCAATTAAAGTATCTCCAAAGATTACTACTAATTCATCATCTTTAGAATAACTTTCTAAACCAATTCTTACTGCAGACCCATCTCCATCTCTAACTTCTTGTTCTACAAATTTAGAATTAATATTAGGATAAGTTTTTTTAATATGTCTAATAATTGAATCTTTCTTATACCCTACAATAAAAACAATTTCATCAGGGTTAACACTTAGAGCATCATCAATTACATAATCAATCATTACTTTCCCTGCAACTTCCATTAAAGGTTTTGCTGTTGTATTTGTATGAGGTTTTAGTCTGGAACCAACTCCTGCTACAGGTATAATTACTTTCATAAATAAGTAAATCTAATTAAGATTATATAAATTTACTTAATATTAAATTATAATCCCCAAAGTGTATCTTCTTTTCTCATAATTTCTGCAATTTCTTTTAATGTATTAACTTCATCTTTTGAGAGTAAATCCATATTTTTCTTTAACTTCCTAAAATTTTCTTCCCCCATAAAAGTATATAATACTGAATCTTCTTGAGCATGTCTCCCAACTACTAAATCATCCATTGAAACTGCTGCTTGTTCTCCTAATTTAAGTTCTTGTAGTGTTTCATCCCTATCTTTAATTGTTTTAATTGAACCTACTTTTTTACCATAATCAGTCATTAAAGCAACATTTGGTTTAGTACTTCCACCCATTGTCTCAACACCCACAACTGCAGGTCCTGATGCTCTAAATATACAGTTTCTTAAAATTTTAATTTTAAAAGGCATTGTTAATTCTGAGAGTCTTGCCCTTTGAATTTCAGCCTCTTTTTTCTCAAGCCAATCCTGTGCATCTTCAATTAATTTATATATAATATCATTACTTATAATTTCAACTCCATACTCTTTTGCCATTGCTAAGATTTCATCATCTATTTTTTGAGAAAAATTTAAAATTAAAGCATTTTTAGGGTTTTTCTTTAAATCTGCCCCTGCATCAATAATATCTTTTTTAGTAATTTTACCAATAACTGCTTTTCTAAGTGGAATCTCATGTTCATCTAAAATGTGTGCTAAAGCTTCAAGGGAACCAAGAGTATCTGCTTTAACTAAAATCCCCTCAACACCTGCAACCAAATTAATATCTGCTTGTTCATTTTCAAGTTCGTCTCTAAGTGCTTCAATTTCGTCTTTTGAGGCATTTTTTCTATATGTAATTATAGGCATACCTGCTTTAATATCCTCAAAATCTGGACATGCAAGTTTAACTCCTGAGGCTGACTGACATTCCTTAATTGTTGTAAATTTAGTTGAAGAATCTCTAATTTCTTTCATTTCATTTGGTTTTAAGATACTTTTTAATCTTGATTCCTGAACTCCATCAACATCTAAAGCTAAAACTTGATCTCCTGCTTTGGCAACTCCATCGTGTAAAATAACATCAATTGTTTTACCTAAACCAGGATAATCTTTAACCTCTAAAATTACTCCTCTTGAAATATTTTCATTTTCAATAGTTAATTTTTTCTCCATAAATTTTTGAGTTAAACCAACAAGAGTTGAAATTAATTCTTTAACACCTTCTCCAGATTTTGCTGAAATTGGAACTACTGCAACTTTCCTTGTAAAGTCATCAACTCTATCATATCTATCTGCTTCAAAACCAAATTCATTTAATTTCCCTACAATTTCATAAACTTTCTCTTCTAATTTATAAATTACATCTTGTCTTTGTTTATCAATTGTATTCAATAATTTATCTTTGGGATTTCCTTGCCACCCTGGCATATTATCAACTTTATTTGCTGCAACAATAAATGGTGTTTTCATTGACTTTAAAATCTCAACAGCTTCAATTGTTTGAGGTTTAAATCCTTCATTAATATCTACAATTAAAATACCAATATCTGAAATTGATCCACCTCTTTTTCTAAGTGAAGTAAAAGCTTTATGTCCAGGAGTGTCAATAAATAAAAGTCCTGGAACTTTAAGTGCTTCTTTTGGTATAAATCCATCAACTGTTTTAATTAAATCTTTTTTTGGAACTTCTGTAGCTCCAATGTGCTGAGTAATTCCTCCAGCCTCCTTTGCAATAATTGTTGAATTTCTAATATAATCAAGAAGTGAAGTTTTCCCATGATCTACATGTCCTAAAACTGAAATAATTGGTTGTCTTAAATATGCCATTTTAAATATAATCTCTAAAAATATAAAAATATTTTAAATCTACTAAAAATAAAGTATAAAATATTTATAAAGTTAATTAGAATTAAACCCAAAATATTTCAAATAAGATTGAATTAAAGTAGTATTATATTCTCCATGTGTTAAATTTACCATAAATGGAAATTCCAAATGATTTCCAGATACTAAAAATTTACTTGCTTCATTAAATAACCTCTCCTCTAATTTTCCAGAACTCTGTTCAAATACATCTTCTTTTCTAAATTTTGGTAAAGCTTCACTTAAACCTTCCTTAAGAAGATCTAAAAATTTAATTTTAAAATTAGAAACACTCTCTAGGTTCGAATAAAAGTTTAAACTAGAAGTATTACTTGAAGGTTCAAATTCTTCAGATTCTGGTTTTTCTACAAAAGGCTCTAAACCTGAATAAGATAGGGCCAAATTCTTTTTAGTTTGATTTAAATATCTAATTGAAATAGATAAATCACTAAAAAAATAAGTTTTTTCCCTATTTTTTAAAATAGAATCTAGGTTTTGAGAAATCCTACCTTTAATATACAAAGAAACTAAATCATTAAACTCTTTTTTTGAATGTTTAACTGAAGTTTTATTACTCAAAACTTTAGTACTTCTAATTTCTAAATCAGCCCCAACTATTTGATAAGAATTTTCTTGAGGTGACCTAAAACTAATCAATGAATGTCCTAAAGTTCCTTTATTTGCAATAAAAAAATCAACCGAATCTCTTTGAAATAAATCTAATAAACTCCTATTTAGAATTAATTGATTTAATTTATAAAAAATTGGATCTTCATCCACTACAATTTCATAATCTTTGAATTCGACAGAATTCATCTTTGAAAATTTAACCACTAACTAGAGATAAGATTTCAAATTTTATAATTCTTTCCAAATAAAATCAAATAATTTTTCATGGTTTTCAAATATTTTATATGAACTTTTAAGGTTCTCTCGAGTATTAGAAGTTAATACACTTAATACTCTAAATCCTCCATCAATCCCACTTTTAACTCCTGAGGGGGCATCTTCAACTACAAAACAATTTTCTTTTTCTTTTTCACCACATAATTCAAAAGCTTTTAAATATGGTTCAGGGTGAGGTTTTCTATTTTTAAAATCTTCAGCACAAAGTACTTTCTCAAATATATCTTTAAAATAAATTGAAATTACTTTTTCAACAAAAACTCTCTTTGAAGATGTAACTATATATAATTTAATTCCTTGATTTTTTAATTTAATTAAATCCTCTAAAATGTTAAATGGTTTAATTAAATCTATTTTTTCATTTAGAAATTTAATTTTTAATTTTTGAATTTTATTTAATTCATCTTCATTAAGAGAAATTCCTTTTTCCTTTGAAACAATTTTTATTGTCTCTCTAAATTGAACTCCTCCTAATTGCATTAAATCATTTCTTGATGGGAATAAGTTATATTCTCTTAAAGATTCTTACCAAGACTTAACATGTGCATCCATTGAATCAATTAAAGTTCCATCTAAATCAAAAAATAAAGCTTTCAACATTTTATAATTTAATTCAATAAGTTTTGTACTTTAATTTTTTCTTCAAGTAAATTAAATAACTCTAAATGATTATCCACATAATAATCAGCCTCAGATAAATGGTCTCTATGAAGAGTTGAACCAATTGCAATTACTTCAAACCCACCATTTTTACCTGCTTTAATTCCAAGTGGCGCATTCTCAACTACAATACATTCATCAATTTCATACCCTGTCAACTCAAATGCTCTAAGATATGGTTCAGGGTGTGGTTTACCTAAACTTACATCGCATGCAGAGATGAAATCTTCAAAAATCCCTGGGAAAAAGTTACTTACTCCATCAAGTACTCTCTCTCTTGGAGATCCTGAAACTATATACATTTTAAACCCAAGTTCCTTTAAATAAATTAATTTTTCAGTAATTGGATATGGTTCAATTGAAAAAAAATTCTTTTGCATAATTCTTTTTTCTTTTTGTAAAAGTAAAATTTCATCTAAAGATATTTCAAAGTTATACATCATTGCAATTTCTTGAATCATTACTTCAGATTTCATTCCCTCATATAATTTTAATTCCTCAAGGGAAACATTTAATCCTATTTCAGATAATACTTTTTGCCAAGATAAAAAATTTCCTTCAACTGAGTCTACAAGTACTCCATCCATGTCAAAAAATATTGCCTTTTTCATATCTAATAGCAATTTAATAGTAATTCCTTATAAATATTTATTTTATCTAAAAAGAAATAACACACTTAGATGTGATTTATCTGATTTTTAATTCAACTCCACAATTTCTGCAATGTCTTGAATCTTTTGGATGAGTTTTAACTCCACATCCTTTACAAGAGATATTTAATTGATGTTTCTCCTCAGCTAAATATTTAACCATAGTTGTAATGTGAACTGGTACAATAACTAAAAAAGATACAATTGAAATCATTAATATTCCTTTTGCCAAATCAGTCACAGGAGTAATATCTCCATAACCTACAGTTGTAACTGAAACTAAAACAAAATAAAATGAATCCCAAAACGAATTAATACTATCATTTACAAGATATTCAACCTGATAAATCATAGCTGATGAAACAAACATTAACATAAAGACTGTAAATATAATCCTAAATATAAATAATTTCTCTAAATCAAAGTCACTAAATCCTTCATCTTGCATATATTTTCTTGATATGTTTAAAAATCTTAAAAACCTAAATATTCTAAATAGTCTAAACATTCTAATTGTTTGTGATGAGAACCCAAACCAAAAAGGAACCACTGCAAAAATATCAATCCAAGTATAAAATGAAGTAAAAAATTTTAACTTTTTCCTTGCAATATAGAATCTAAGTAATAACTCTACTGAGAATATAATTAAAATAATGTAATCTAAAACCTTAAAGAAATATATCCAAAATGATGATTCTACTGTTGTTTCAAAAACAAAAACAACTGCAGATAAAAAGATTAAAATCATTAAAAATACATCAAAATTTAAAGATTTCTTTGTAACTGAATCTCCAAATAATTCTTCTAAAGTTTCTTCAAATTTATTTGGAATCAATTTATTTACCATAATATATAATAAAAATAGATCTTTCTTATTAAAAAAACTAGCAACCACTAAAAAGAGATTCTCAATAAAAGAGTTTAAAAATCAGATTGTAATTATATTTATATGGATAAAATCAATTTAACTATAATTAAAATGTTTGAAGAATCAATTGAAGTAATCTCAAAGTTAGCTTCAATTCAATTTTTTATCATAATTATAATTACTACATATATATTAAACATTGAAGAAATATTTAAAGGTTTAATTCTAGGATTAATTCTAATTACTCTTATAGGTTCAAGTATTAGGTTTTTTTTATTTAAAGATAGACCAAAAAAAGAAAAATTTGATAACTTTATTGAAAAAATAAAAGCATCTTCATTCCCATCCATGCATTCTGCAAGAATGTCATTTTTAATTTTATTTTTTTATGGAATTATTAACAATATAAATTTAGAAATTTTTTTATTAATCCTATACTTAATTGTATGTTTTCAAAGATATTATAGTAAAAAACACGATTTATATGATTTAATTGGAGGATTAATATTAGGTATTTGTGTTAGTTTATTTATTTCAAATTTAAAAGGGTTTTAAATTTAAATATTTAAACTCTATTCAATTAAAATATCTACAAATAACTTTTTCAATTTCTCATAAATTAAAATAATTGGAGTTGATTCCGAGATATCATCATCATTTTCTGCCCTAAATGCAATTTCAAGCTCAGCTTTTTGAGTTGAATCAATGATATATGAACTCAAATCAATATTATATATATTTTCTCCCTCTAAGTATTCTCCTAAAATTCTAGATTCTCCATTTATATATATCTCAACAACTGCATTTTGAGTTAAATCAATTCCAAAACTTAATTCATCTCCAAAGTAAAAATAATCTCCTCCAAAGTTATATGCTCCTGAAATTAATCTAGAATTTATATCTAAACTATTTTGATTATCTCCAGTTCCAGGATTTTCATTCCCCCCACTTTGATCATCATCGTCATCCTCTTCATCTCTTATTACTTCAAATTCAACATCTTCTCCCTCATCATCATCTCCTCCTGAATCTCCAGAACCATCATCAACTTGAGTTTCATCTTCAGTTACTACATAATTTAAAATCAAATTATATGTATTTAATCCAATTGCTGAATCAATTAAACAAATAAAATTAACTCCATCAAAATCACAAGTATAACTCTCATAAGCTCTATCTAAACTCTCAACTGAAATAGATTCAATTAATTTATTTGATACGACACTTCCTTGAATATAATTTTCTTTACTCTCAACTCTAAAATCATTTCCATTAAAATAAACTTTCTCAAAATTTGAAATACTCATCCCAAAATTTTCAACCACAATAGTTTCATCAACTACATTTCCAAATGCATCTTGAGCTACTAATTCTACTTGATCTTGTGGAATTATGAAACAATATCCTAAACTAAATTTACTCACGCAACCTGTATCTAAATTCTCTTTAATAGACTTTCCCTCACTTAAAATATCATAACTTGCCAAAAAAGAATAACTTGAATCTAAATGTAGATAATTAAATCCTTCATCTTGTTCAAAAATATATTGAGGTTTTGTTGAATCTAATGTAAGTAAATATTGAATTTCTGAATTTCTATGTGATAATGAATTTCTTCCAATTAAATTAAATACTGATATCCCTTCTCTTTGTTCAGCAGAATATATAAAATTATTATTTAGATTTGTTCTCTTAAAATTTGAATTTTCTAGGGAAACTAATTCTTCTTCTCCTAAATAATCATTAAATATATCGCCCACATAAAAATTAACCCCCTCTCCTAAATTTGAAGTGAAATCATTTGAATCCTCAGATAAAGTATTTTGTAAATTAAGAGAAGCCATTCCCCTCCCAAATATATCACTTCCTGCAAAGTCAAAAGAACCATCCTCAACATTTACAAAAGCTTCAAAATAATTATCTCCAAAAACATTTGAAACTAAATTATTATTAATAGTAAATGAACCAACATTAAATATCTCACTTTGAACTCTTCCACTTAACCTAACATATTTTTTTAATCCTACATCACTTGATCTAACATAATTAGTTAATGAATCTAATTTTACTTTAGGTGAAGATTCAATTACATAATATGTATATTCTTTTGTAAATTCATTACCTGATCCATCTTGATAAATAAATTCAACTTTCCCACTATCATCGCTAAATTCTAAACTTTGAACATCTAAATTTAATCCTGAATTTAGAGTATAATTTGTATGGTCAATATCATCAACATAAATATGTTTAAATGAAATTGGTTGAGATAACTTTGCTTGAAAAGATGCTTCATCTTCTGAAACAAAAATGATATCTCCTAAAAATACTATTTCATTTGAACTAAATTCTCCAAAATCTCCAAAATTTGAATTAATATTTACTCTTCCATCTAAATTAATAGAATTTCCTAAATAATCCTCAGCTGATAAACTATATTGATAATTACCATCATCTAAATTGGAGATATCAAAGATATAATAATTCCCATACCTTGAAGAGTAATCTAAATCAATTGAATTTATATTTAATTTAATTGAAGATAAATCTAAACCTATATCATCTTTAATTTCAAATACTAAATTATTTGCAAACCCTACATTATTAAAATTTAAATTTGAAATCTCTGGGTTTTGTGAATCTCTATATACAATAAATTCTCTATATTCTCCATTACTTCCATATAATTCAACAACTGATCTTTTTTTAGTTACTCCATTTACATTAATTAAAAAATCTAAATTCTCAAAACTTGTTTCATATGAACTTTTATACACTCCATCAACATATATTAAAAATTCTCCAGGAATTGTTGTTGAACCTGAGATACTAAAAAAATCTCCTGAAAACACTTTTTGATAATAAAAAGAATTAAATCTAAAACTTTGATCTAAATACTCAATTTCATAGATTTCTCCCTCTCCATTTCTATCTACAACTTCAATTTGATTAACACCTACATTTAATTCAACAAATGCTCCAAACTTATTAGAAATAACTGGAATTCTTTGCCCATTTACATAAACAATTGTTCCATCTTGGGCTTGAGTTGAACCCTCAATATAAAAATTTCTTTTATATGTTTGAGAGTTATATACTTTATTTACTAAATTAATTACCTCTAAATTTAAAGAAATAGTTGAATCTAAATTTTCATATGAAAAATTTGGTCTCTCCTGAGAATATACATATCTCTCAACAGGTTCAGAGTTTAATCCATTTTGAGATACTGCAATGAATTTTAAATAACCTCCATACCCATTTAAATTTAAATTAAAACTTTTATCATTATTTACTGAAGTTGTTGCAATTAAATTATTATTATAATCTCTTGCCTCAATTGTATCTCCACTATGATCTCCAAATCCACTTACTTGAGATGACTCAATAATTAAAGGAATTTGAGGAGGTGTTGGTTGATTCAAATCTACAACTAATTCAAAACTTTTTTGTGCAAGTAACTGGTCAACATCATCATATGATTTCACATTCAAATCATAAACACCAGATTTAACTAAAGCATTTTCAAGTTCAAAATTTGAATTTGAAACTTCCTCATTCAAATTAGTCCATCTTGAATTTTCATTTTGAATTGATAATGTAGATTTACTAACTAAATCAATATTTTCTCCAAAACTTAAAGAGATATCTCCCAAGCCAGTATAATACCTTGGACACTGTGTTAAATTTGAATTCTCAAAGCTACAACTTGCATAACTTGAACTAAAAAATAGAGAAAAAATCCCTAAAAACAAAAATAAACTTCTAAACATAAGAGAAAATGCATAAAAATAATTTAAAATACTTTGTATTAAATTTAAGGGAAAAAAATAAAAAAATAATTAATTTATAAATAAACTTCTTCAACTTTAAAGAGTTTTTTAACTGCTTTTAATAAAGAATCATCTAAATTAAGGGCTGAGAATTTTGAAGTATCCACATAGTTATCTCTAGTTTTCTCAACTTTTTCAAATGAAGTTTTTTTCATCTCATAACAATCTCCACTTGATACATCAATTAAAACTCTAACTCCATCATAATTAAAAACTTCACAAGTTTTATTTTCTGAATGTGTTAATGTTAATTTTCTTCTATTTAATTCTGATAAAATGCTTTTATCCCTAAAATCTTTAATTTCAGCTAAAACATTTCTTACATCTTTTAATACTTTATTTACTTCAGTTGTTGTAATTTTTCCTGAATCAAAATCTTTTTTCCCTTTAATAATTGAGGCAAGAGATTTTTTCACAAAAGGTTGTAATTTTCCTGAATTAACAAAATCACTCTCAAATTGAGTCATAATTTTTTTCTCGGAAATTTCCCCTAACCCTGGTAATGTTCTTAATTGTGTTAATAACTCCCCATATGCTGAAATTACTGACTCTTTAGTTTTATCCTCAGTTACTTCCTCAAACATTTTTTTCATATTTTTTAAGAAAGAATCTGCATTTTTAAGCATTTTATCAACATCTCCTCCTTTAACTTCAGTTTCTCTATCATGTTCAATTTTTTTAAACATTGCAACTGTATCCTCAAGAGTTTTAACATCTTTTGCTGAAACACATTTTTCTTTCTCAAGTAAAACCTCTTTAAAAATTTTAACTGTCTCTTTAGGAGTTGTAGGGTTAAATCCTTTAAGCATTAAAATTGCTTGAGCTGGGTTTAATACTGCATAATACACATCATTCATTACAATTTCAGATAACTGTTTTTTAGCTCTATCAGTTAATTGATGTGCAACATTCATATGCATATCAATTGCCTCTGGTGATGGTCTAATTTTCCCTAACTTTAACAATTCTTTCCAAGAATTATATAATCCTCTATCATAAAATGGAACTCCATCTCTTAAGAAAGTAAACATAACTGGATGTGCATCTTTTAGAGCATCCCAGAAATCAGTTAATAAATATACTTGAGTATGTACATTAATTCCTGTAAGTTGTGCAACTTCTTGAGCCATTTGCCAAATAATTCTAGTTAATTGTTCTTTAACTTGCATCCTAGGCATTCTCTTAACATCAGTATCATCAACCACAACAAAAACATCAAAATCATTTGATTTCTCTCCTCTAAGCCAAGATCCAGCTCCTGCGTAAACTACAACATACTTCTCAAATTTTTGTAAAAGCATATTTCTATGAATATCAATTGATTTTAAAGCTGAAATAAATCCTCTTGGGTCTTCAAATACAAATGATGAACCAAGAGATTTTAAGTCATCATATACTGAATCAAAACAGTTCTCTCTTAAAATTGAAATTGATGATCCAACAAATTTAATTTCTTTATTATCTTTAAAATGATATTGAGCATATTCTTGTCCATATTCATCTTTTTTCTTCTCTTCAATTAAAAAATTTTCAAATTCTTCTTGAAGTAATAACTTAGGGTCAAATACTGGAATTGGTTTATCAAAGTCATCAA
Organism: Bdellovibrionales bacterium; assembly: GCA_964217375.1. Classification (GTDB taxonomy): domain Archaea; phylum Nanobdellota; class Nanobdellia; order Woesearchaeales; family UBA583; genus UBA583. The sequence continues at coordinate 41,078 of CAXPJQ010000059.1, forward strand.
GTAAAAAATTAAATGTCAATTTATCAAAATTAGGTATAGCTTGGTTATTTTTAACTTCAATACTTGGGTTAATGTAAAATCCCATGGATTTACCCATTGCCTTTTTATTTACAATATCTGCAAATTTTCTAAAAAAATCTTTATGTTTTTCAAGTTTTGATTTAATATCTTGAGGTAATCTTGCAATTTCTTTCTCAAAAATTGAGATTTCCTCTTTTTTCTCTACTTTTTTCTCAGTCTGAGCCATACCATTATAACTTAAATAATACTTTATAAGTTTTACTTTAATTTGTCAAGTTAAAAAAATATTTATCCATAAGCCTCGTATTTTTTTAAACCTATTTTCCAATTAAAATAAATTAAAATATTTAAAATTAAAATAATTAAAAAAAATATTAAAAATAAATCCAAATAAAAAAAATAATCTATATTAATATCATTTAATAAGGGAATTATTAATTTTCCAATAATATATGCAGGAAATAAAAAAAATAAATTAACTAATTTAAATTTATTAAAAAAAGGTGCAGGATATAAAACAAAAAGTGAGTTAGTCCTATATAATAGATTAGTTAAATTTTTTTCAAAATTTTTATAAAAAAAAGCAATTGAATAAATTAAATTATACAAAGAAAAATAAATTAAAATACAAAACAAAAAAAGAATTAGCAAGAAAATACAATTTAATAAATTCATCTGAAAACTCATAATTAAAATTATTAAAATTGGAACATTAACAATTACATATGTTAATGAGGATGGAGATAAATCTGAAAAATGATATTTAAATAATAATTCTCCAGGTCTTACTAATAAATTATTTAGTTCTCCTTTTAAAATTATTTCAGTAAGAAAATCACTCTTCCATGCAAAAATTCCTGCAGTTGTCCTTAGAGTATCTTCAATTAAAATAAATGTAAAAATTAAAACTGAACTCCAAGTAATAATTTCATCAAAATTTTGATTTAAAACTAAAACGAAAATAAAAAAAGTTGAAAGGTAAAAAATTTGTTCAAAAAAAGCTGAATAAAAATTTGATTTATACTCAATTAATCTCTTTAACATAATCTTAACATTCTCAAAAATATAATTAATATAAAAATTCATTTTTATCCAAAAGCCTCGTATTTTTTTAGGCCAATTTTCCAATTAAATAAAAATAGTATTAAGTAAATAAAAATTGCCATAAACAAATAAAAAAATAAATCAAATCTTGATATATTTAAATTATTTGGAAATAAAAATAAAACTAAAATTGAGTGGAAAAAAATAAATAAAAGAAATTTAAATTTAATCAACTTAAAAAAATTAATCGGATAATTTGATAAAATTCCACTAACTGGATAAAATATTTTTAAAATCTCAAAATCTAATTTTTTATAATAAAAACCTAAAGTTTCAATTAATTGATGAAAAAGAAATTGATAAACAATTAATATTAATACTAATAAAAACCAAACTAAAAGATTAATCTCTCTTTCATTAAAAAAAATTAATAAAACAAATAATTCAAATAAAGAAAATAAAAAATAAATCAATGCAGAAGAAGATAAATTATGAAAATAATATTTTAACTTTATATTAAGAGGCATTACTAAATGATTATTAAATTGAGAATTAATAATTGAATAAGAAATTGATTTTCCCCAGATAAAAAAACCAATGAATTGATAAATAATTTTAATTAAAACCTGATAAATAAGAAAATCAACAAAACTCCAACCTATCACATCTCCAAAATTTTTAGCAACAATGAAACTTACAAAATAAGAAATTATAACATAAATTATTTGTATTAAAAACACAGAGTATAAGTTTGCTCTATACTCTTTCATTGTTTGAAACATCAAAAATAAGTTTACTTTAAACAAATCAAAATATCTTGAATTAAACTCTTTCATTTTTATCCAAAAGCCTCGTATTTTTTTAGGCCAATTTTCCAATTAAATATTAATATAATTAACAAAACTAAATTTATTAAAAAAAATATGTGTATTGAATTAATAATGTTTAAATAATTATTATCAAATAAAGGAATTAAAAAATAACCTATTGAAAATAATGGAAAGAAAATAAAAATTTTATGTAAAAAAAAATTTGAGAATAAAGGTGCAGGTAAATATTTAAAATTAATATCGGTAAAAACTAATTTAGATCTAATATTATTGATTGATTTTTTAAATTTAAATCCAAAAGAATCAATAAAATGATAAAATATTAAGTATTGGATAAAAAATAAAAAAATAAGTAAAAAAAATATAATTAAAGATAAAAAGGTAATATTAGTTTTAAACATAAAATAAATTATAAATGGAATATAAATCAAATTAATAATAACTGTATTAAATGAATGTGAAAAAATATAGTTAAAAAAAGGATTTACAGGTTTTGTAAGTAAAATATTTAATTTCCCTGTTACAATATACTCAGCAAGAGATCTTCCAAAAAAAGTAACTCCTGCTACATTATTAAGAAAAGTCCCAATTAGATATAATAATAAAAAATCAATATAACTCCAATCAATTAATAAAGAAAAATTTTGAATTGAAATTGTTGCAGTTGCTAAAACAAAAAACAAGTCTGAAATTTCTCCTAAAATTAAAGCATAAAAAGTTGGTTTATATTCTAAAAGAGATTTTATTGAAATTTTAAAATTAGTTAAAAATATTTCAAAATATTTTTTAAAAATACCCCTAGTTTTTAAATATGCCATTTTTATCCAAAAGCCTCATACTTTTTTAAGCCATAATGCCACTCAATTAATAATATAATAAAACAAATTAATCCAAAAAATAAAAAATTAGGTAAATATACAAATACTTCAGTTGTTCTTCCTTTAAGAATTTCTATGAAGAAGTAATCAATAAAAGCAACTGGAAATAAATAAACTAACTCAACTATTTTTGTATTCTCAAAAAATTTAGGAGTATAAGTTTCAACAGTAGAATTTAAATTTCTATAATATATTTCAAAAAGGTAATTAACTAACCCTTTTGTAAAAAAAGCCATACTAAATATTACATTTAAAAATAAAACTTGAATTAAAAAACCTATTAATACTATTAAAAAAGCAAATAAAAAATTGCTATAGTCTTGACTTATAAAAATTAAAGATAATGTAATTATAAATAAAATAAATGTAAAAGGTATAAATGAACCTCTAATCTCGTGTAAAACTAAAAAAAAAAATGGATTAACTGGTTTTGATAAAATTGTATTTAACTTACCTCTCTTTAAAATAAATACTAACATTCTAACCCAAAAAAATCTTAAAAATAGTGAAGAAAAAAACCCCATAAAAAAAAATAAAATGAAATCATAAAAATTCCAATCTAAAATTCCATTACTCAAGTCATTAAAAAAATAATAAAAAAATAAATATGTTATAGTTAAAGAAACATTTACTAAAAAGCCCATAAAAAAATCAATTTTATATTCTTTTAATTGTTTCAAAGCTAAGATAAATTGAATTTTATAAACTGAAAAAATATTGGTTTTCATTTTTTTATCCATAAGCCTCGTATTTTTTTAATCCGTAATGCCAAAGTAAATATGTTCCAAGTATAAAAAAATAAGAATGTGAATAATATTCCAAAAAAATAATAATAAAACTCCAAAAAATTATTTTTTAAAATCTCAATATAAAAGTATCCAATTAAAGCATTAGGTAGTAAATATAAAAACCAAAGAATTGAATCTCTAAATACTCTTGGTGTGAATTGCTCATTTAAATAATGTAGTTGATTTGAAACACTCACAATAAATGAAATATCTTTAATGAAAAATGCAAATGATTGAAAAAAAGAGATAAAAAATACATAATAAATCAAACCAAAAAATAAAATTAAAAATGAAAATAGATAATTTGAGTATTCTCCAAAAAAAAGTAATATTAAAAGTATTGGGATAAAAATAAAAGTAGTATAAATTGCTGAATCTTTATCTCTAAGAGATAAAGCTAAAAATGGATTAATTGGTTTTGAAATCCATATATTTAAGTCTCCATTTAATAGCTTTAAATTAAAATATCTTAACCTAAACCAATAAGTTGCTTTTGTAATTAATGAAATACTCACATAAAATAAAATAAAATCATAATAACTCCAAGATAAAAATTCTTTTGAAATATCTTGAAAGATATTATAAAAAAGCAAATATACTAAGGTTAAAATTATATCAAAATAAAATACTGAAAAAAAATTAGCAGGATACTCTTTTATCTGTTTAAAAGCTTGAGAATAAATTTCTTTCATAAAGTTAATATGTTTTCTAAATGTATTTATTTTATTAATCTCTTTCATTTTTTTATCCATAAGCCTCGTATTTTTTTAATCCATAATACCAAAGTAAATATGTTCCTAAAATAAAGAAAATAAAACTTGAAAGTATTACTTCAAAATACTTAAAAAATAAATAATTTCCTTTCAAAATATTAACTAGAATAAAACTTCCCAAAGCAGAAGGGAAAATATAAATAAATTTCAAAAATAAATTATCCCTAAATGAATTTGGAGTGAATTCTTTTATTCTATTATTTATCTTACTAGAAATATCAACTAAAAAAAAATTATTTTTAATAAAAAAAGCAGTTGAAATAAAAAAAGTTACAAATATTATTTGATAAATTGCAGAAAAAATAAAGTAAAATAAAAAGATAAAATTAAATTGATAAAAATAGAAAAGTAAAAATAGAAAAGATAAAAAAACTAAAGATGAAACAACTAAAACTGCTCCATTAAATCTAGTTGAAAAATAAAAAAATGGATTAATTGGTTTTGATAAAACAATATTTAATTTACCTTCTAATAAATCCCTATTTAATCTCTTAACTGAAAAAACTATTACAAATTTTCCAAGTAATAATAAAATAAAAATAAACATTAAATAATCTACTTCATTCCAATTTGAAATTGAAGAAATTAAAGGAAAAAAAGCTAAATAAAAAGAAATCATAACTAAAATATAAACTAAATTAATTAGTAAAGCAGACCATAAATTAGCTTTATACTCTTTATTTTGTTTTAAAGCAACACTAAAAATCTCAACTAAAACATCAAAATATTTAATGAAAATACTTCTATCTCTAAACTCTTTCATTTTTCTATCCAAAAGCCTCATATTTTTTTAAACCATAATGCCAAATTATTTTTTCAAGAAAAATTAAAAAAATTAAAAATAAACCTCCTAAAATATAACTCAAATAAATTAAATCTAGAGAAACTTTTCCAAAGTAAAAAGAAATAGGTAAAACTCCATAAAGAGAAAAACCTATTATTAAACCAAAGAAAAATAAACTATTTTCAAATAATATTATTGGAAATTGGTGATATAATCCGTCAAATCTTCTAAAAAATTTTAAAATTAAATAATTTTCTTTAATAAAAAAAGCAAGAGAATCTAAAACTCTAAATTCAAAAACTAAAATTCCTATACCAATTAAGGAAATTAAAAAAGTTAGAATATAACTAGGATTTAAAAAGTTAAAATATAATCCAAAAAATAAAAATAAAATTAAATCAAAAAAGCAATAAAATAAAGCATAATATGGAAAATAAGTAATTGTACAAAAAAAATTAGTTAAAATTGGTTTAGTTAAATATAAATTTAAATCTCCTAATTTAATAGTATTTGAAAATTTTTTATACCACAAAAACAACCCAAAACTCATAACTAAAACTTGAGAATGTAAAAACATAAATATAATTTCAAAAATTGTAAAATCAATAAAAGAAAAATTATTTAATACAACTATTGTTGAAAAAATCATTACTAAATTAAATGTTAAATGGGAAATTGTTCCAGTATAAAACTGAGCCTTATATTGAAGAGCTTCTTTAATCCCAATACTAAATCTAGTTAAGAAAACATCAAAATATTTACCAATACAATTCCTTTTAACAAATTCTAAACTCATAAGAGAGTTTTAACCTCCAAAACTCTCTAATTTTGCAAATCCTTTTTTATATAAATATCTCATAAGTAATGCAAGTAAAATAATCCAGAAAGTGAAAATCCCCATAGCTTTTAATGCTTCAATTAAAGTTAATTTCCCAAGATATAGTGATGCAAAAGTAAATTCTAAATATAAAAAAGGAGTCCACGCTAAAAAGCTCTGCATCCACATTGGAAATAAAGTTAGAGGTAATACCCTTCCTGATAAAATCCATAAAATTTGTTCAATTGATGCTTTAATCCCCCAAATTTCTACAAACCAAAAAGATAACCCTCCAATAATTACATACAATACTATATCAAAAATTAACATTAAAAATAAATAAATTACAAATACAATCCAAATTGATCCACTTGGTGTTGGCAAATCAAATAGATAAGTCATTACAATTAAAAGAATTGTAAATACAAATAAATTAACTACTTTAGATCCAATTCCATCTGTAAGTAAAGACTTTACAAAATTTACTGGCCTACATAAAAAAATTGAAATATCTCCAGATTTAATTGTCTGAGAAATTCTATCTGCAATTTCTGAGGATCTTGCAGTATTTAAAAGTAAACCAATTATTAAATAAACCATCATTTCCTGAAAAGTAAATCCTCCAATTGTAAATTCTGAAAGTGATGATACTAAAGCTGTTCCCTCAGCAAGAGCTGTCTCAAATTTTACTTGATAAATATAAGACCAAATGTAATAAAAAAACACCCCCATAAATGCAGGTGTTACTAATGCTCCAATTAAATATGACTTATATTCAATTGAAGTTTTAAATCCAAGTTTAAAATATTCTAAATATTTGTTTGACATTTTTTAATTTAATTCCTCCAATGTTTTTTTTAACTCTTCTACACTTGGAAGCAACCCTTCAAATTTTTTAGGGAGACTTTTTGTAGTATTGTAGGTTCCAACACCAATTGGTTTTGAAGAATCTTTAAGAGAATATTCTACAATGGTTCTATTTTTTTCTTTACACAATATAATTCCAATAGAAGGATTTTCATGTTTTAATTTAACTTTTTCATTTAGAGCAGATAAATAAAAATTCATTTTTCCTGCAAATTCTGGTTTAAATTCAGTTATTTTTAATTCAATTGCAACTAAACATTGGAGCTCTCTATGAAACAAAAGTACATCAATAAAATATTCTTGATCTCCTATTTCTAATTTATATTGTGTTCCAACTAAAGAAAAAAAGCCTCCAAATTCTTGTAAACTTTTTTTAATATGTAAAATTAAAGATTCTTCTAGTTCTCTTTCTGAATGTTCTGCACTAAGCTCTAAAAAATCAAAAGTATATTCATCTTTTATTGCAAGTTTTGCCTGAGACTTAAGATGATTAGGTAAACTTTTTTCAAAATTTGTTTGATTTGTCATATACTTTTCATAAGATTGGTTTTCAATTTGATGTTTTAAAACATTTTTTGTCCATCCAAATTTTTTTGTCATCTTAATGTAAAACTCTCTTTCTAATTCATTTTTACATTTTTCAAAAATTAAAACATTTTTTGTCCAACTAATTTCACGCACCAATGGTGCGAGTTTTTCATTATCAAAATAAGAAGAGTAAAATGCTTTCATTCTTCTAAGAGTTCCAGCTGAGAAACCTGAAATTCCTGGAAATTCTAATTGTAATTCTTTTGAAAGGTTCTCAACAACAGAATCTCCCCAAGAATATTTTTTTTGTTTCTCAACAATAAATTTACCTAAATTCCAATATAAATTAATTAATTCTTTATTTACAGTTTTAAGTGCTTTATATTGAGATTCTAAAATTAAAGATTTCACCTCAACTACAAAATTTTTAAAATTTTTATCTAAATCTGACATTTTATTCTCCTTTATTTTGTTCATACATCTCTGCAATTATATGTTCTAAATTTGGTTCTTGAATTGATAAATCATGAATTTCAATTGATTTTACAACATCTGTTAAAAATTTACCTAAAGAGTTTTTCATAGGAAATTCAAAAATAATTGATTTAGGGATTTCACTTTTTCTATTTGGAACTTTTTCTTTTAATTTATTCCACAATTCTTTATCTAAAACTTTTTTATAATGAATTGTAACATCTTTTGAATTTGCATAAGTTTCTTTGAAATTTTTAACTGAACCCTCATATGCAAGAGTTCCTTTATCAATTACTACAATTCTTTGACATAACTCTTCAATATCATCCATGTCATGAGTTGTAATCATAATTGTAACTTCCTCTTCCTTGTTAATTTGTTTTAAAAAATTTCTAATTGAAATTTTAGCTTGTGCATCAAGTCCAATTGTTGGTTCATCTAAAAAAACAATTTTTGGTTTATGTAGAAATGAAGCCGCAAGTTCACATCTCATTTTCTCTCCAAGAGATAACATCCGATATGGTGTTTCAAAAAAAGGTTCAATCCCAAGCATTTCAACTAAATATTTTACTCTTTTTTGATAAAATTCCTCAGATAATCCATAAATTGCTTTAAATAATCTAAATGAATCTCTAACTGGGATATCATATGCAAGAATTGATCTTTGTCCAAATACAACTCCAATGTTTTGAGTATATTCATTTCTATTTTCAATTGGATTTAAATTCCCCATTACTTTAATTTCTCCTGAAGTTGGATGTAAAATTCCAGTAAGCATTTTAATTGTAGTTGATTTACCTGCACCATTTGGCCCAAGATATCCTAAAATTTCTCCCTTTTTAACTTCTAAATTAATATCTTCCACAGCTACTTTTTTTTCCCATTCTCTATAAAACCAAGATAACCTTTTTTTAACTGTAGAGAGATTTTTTTCCTTTTTAGGAACTTTAAATTCTTTTTTCAAATCCTTAACTTCAATAATATTTTTCATTTTTTTAATTGATAAAAACATAAATATTTTCTTTATAAATTAAAATTATTTTTTTTCTTTAAAATAGTTTGTATTTAATTTTAGATATTAATTAGAAATAATATCCATATTTTGCAAATTAAAACTAAAAAAAAATAATTCTGCTTTCATATTTTAACCAAAAGCCTCATACTTTTTTAGTCCTTGTCTCCAAATAAATAAGTTAATAACTCCTAATATAAATAAATATGAAATTAATACTAATATATAGTTATAAAAATAAGTTAAGTTTCCAAGTAAGATTTGATATGTTAAATAACAAACAACTCCTTGAGGTAAAAAAACAAATATTATCTTAGCAAAATAGATATGATTCTCAAAAGCTGCATATGTAAATCTTTGAGATATCTCCTCAACACTTTTTGACATTAATTTAATTGATGAACTGTCTTTGATAAAAAAACCTAAGATTTCTATAGTATTTGAAAAAAATAATGATCCCATAAATCCTATTATCCAAAATAAAAAACTTAGAAAATAATTTTCAAGTGTATATAAAAATAAAACTATTACTAGAATAATTAAATATATGAAAAGTACTACTACCTTTCCCTGTTTAAAATTATTTGTTAAATATACAAAATAAGTAGATATAGGTTTAAATAAATGAATATTTAAATTTCCTTTTAATAATTCCTTACTAAAGTTAGAAAAATAAAAAATATTGTTTAATCTTAATGAAAATTTTGTAAGAATATAAAAAAATATTAAATCATATACGTCCCAGTTTAAAATAAAATCTCCAACTAAATCAATATATACTAAATAAAATATTATTGTAATTCCAAAAGTAAAAATTTCTTTTAAAAAAATAGCATAAAAATCAGATTTATATTCTAAAAATGACTTAATTGAAATAATTAATTTCTCATAAAAATATTCAAAATATTTATTCATATTTTAACCAAAAGCCTCATACTTTTTCAAGCCAATTTTCCATAAAATATAATTTCCAAATATAAAAATTAAAAATGAAATAATAATAAATATAAAATACTTAGAAAGATAATCAAATCTATTATTAACTAATTCAATAAAATAAAAACCAAATAAAGCAGTAGGCAAGTAAAATAAAAAATTTAATTTAGTACCCTCAAATACCTTTGGAGTAAATCTATCATTTAGGTATGCAACATCTTTGCTAATTCTTATGATAAAATTATTTTGTTTTATAAAAAAAGCTAATGACTCAAAAAAATCTGTATATACTATGTAATATATTAAACTAAAAAACAACAACAAAATTCCCTGAAATATATTTTGATAAGGTCCATAAAGGTATAATATAATTAAAAAAAATAAAAAAATAAAAGTTGTAAAAATTGCTCCATCCTTTGCTCTCGAAGACATTCCAATAAAAGGATTAATTGGTTTAGATTTCCAGATATTTAAATCTCCTAAAAGTAATTGTTTATTTAAACTCCTTAAAATAAAAAAATATGTTCCTTTACTTATCATTTGAATAGTTACATATAGTAAAATAAAGTCTAAATAAGTCCAACTTAAAAAATTAAGAGATAAGGATTGAATAATTGAATAAAAAAATAGATATACAATAGTCAAAGAAATATCAAAATAAACAATACTCCAAAAATTAATAGGATATTCTTTAATTTGTTTAAATGCTTGAAAATATATCTCTTTCATAAAATTAAAGTGATTTTTTACAATGTTCATTTTTGCATATTTAACATATTATAAAATTTAGACTTTTTATCTTTTATTAATTCTTTGTAGTTACCTTGTTCAATTATTTTTCCTTGTTCAAATACAAAAATTCTATCTACATTTTTTAATGTGGATAATCTATGTGCAATAATTAAAATTGTTTTATTTTTAATTAAGTCAATTCCTTTTTGAATTTTCATTTCAGTTTTAGAATCAAGAGCTGAAGTTGCCTCATCTAGAATTAAGATCTCTGAATTTTTACAAATTGCTCTTGCAATTCCAACTCTTTGTCTTTGCCCTCCAGATAATTTATATCCTTTCTCACCAATAATTGTATCAAGTCCATTTGGTAATTCTTTAATTACCTCATTAAGTTGAGATATTTCAATTGCTTTTCTCAAAGTTTTGGAATCTATCTCCTTAAACATTGTAATATTTTCTTTGAGAGTTACATTTAACATCTCAGTTTCTTGCATAACTTGAGATAAATTATCTAAAAGAGATTGATGTGAAAAATCATAGTAATTAGTATGATCTACTTTTATTTCTCCTTCATTTATTTGATAAAGTCCTAAAAATAATTTTGAAAGAGTTGATTTTCCTGAACCTGAATGTCCAACAATTCCAATTTTTTCATGTTTTTTAATTTTAAATGAAATGTTATCTAAATTATTTTTTTTATTATCATAAGAGAAAGATACATTATTGAAAGAAATTGTTTTCCAATCTTTTTTAAATTCTTCTTCTCCAAAATACTTTTCTTCTTTAGTTTCAAAAATAGGTATGATTCTATTCATTGCAGATCTAATTGATATAAGATCATTAAGTATTGAATTTGATCTCCAAAATGATGCTGTAATTTGATTAAAATATACAAATGAAGTAGCAATAAATCCAACTTCAACTAGTTCATTTGATACAAAGTGTCCTAGTAATAATAAGAAAAAAAATAAACCAAAAGCGATTAAGTAATTCACATGTTTTGTTCTAGTGTTTCCGATTTTAATTGCTCTGAACTGAACTTCTTTGAAAGTAATTTCTCCTTTTTTCATAGATGATTTCAAAGATTGAGAAGAACCACTAGATTTTATGGATAAGATATTGTTTGCTCCTTCATTAAGAGACCCTGAAACTTTTTCTAATACTTTATTTTTCTCTTCTTCTATATCAGCTTGCTTTTTTAAAAAAGATTTCATAATTAAAATAAAAACTCCAACATAGACTATAAAAAATAATAAAAAATACAAATCTAAAAATAAAAAAATAATAATAACTCCTGAAAAAGTTAATATTAACCCAAGAGCATCTTGATTAAATACATTAATTAACTGTCTATAACTACTAGATCCATTGTTTACTTTTTGAAGTTTTGAACCTGAACCATCTTTTTCGTGCCATTTTAATGAAAAATTTAAAAGTTTTTCAAAAGCAAAATTTCTTGCTTTAAAAGTTGTATTAACACCAATCTCCTTTAGTTTTCTTTTTGCAACCATTCTCACTTGAGAAGTTAATAATCCTGAAAAGAGAATTATTCCTGTGTATATGTAAAATAAATTTAATGAATCTCCTTTATTATATTCTGTAAAAAAATTAATTATCAACCCAATAATATATGGGATAATTAGTGTATTGGAATGAGATAAAAAATTAAGACTCATATAAAATGAAAACTTTAATCTCTCACCCTCTAAAAAGTGCCATAATGACTTAAACATATGTGTCCATGTAATTATTTCTTTGTTCATTTTAGTATGTTATGAATTTCTTCTAATTTATTTAAGCAATTATTTCTCATGGTATCTTTTCTTTTTATTGTCTGAGGCTCATCTAAGTTCCTCCATTTATGAGACTTTAATTTGGATAGTCTACTTAAATTTTTCATCCATGTATAAAAATAATATAATCTCTCCCAATTTTCAGGCAATTCATTATATTTTGAATATCCTTTTACAATTGAAGTTTTGTACTTAAATTTTTCATCACCAAAATCAAATCCAGAAAAAAGGTCTTCTATTGTCCCACTAACTCTTGCGAATTCGAAATCTATGATACCATGAATTAGGTTATTTTTTATTATAAGGTTTGTGTTTGATGCATCTCCATGACATAATCTAGGTTCTGATTCTAAAGAAAGTAAGTGCTTATGTTTTTGATAAAATTGAGATTCTGTTTCAATTTGTTCTTCTGAGATAATATTATCTTCTTTTAATCTTTCAAACATTTTATTAATTTCATTTTCTTTTTTTTCTTGCCATGATTCATATGAATGTCTTTGTTCTAGTTTATAATTTAATTCAGAATATTTTTCATATTTAAAAGAATGAAACATTCCATAAATCTCACCATATTGTTCAAATAATTTCTCTTTATTTGTTATTTTATTGTAAACCTTCTTTAATGATTTTCCTTCAATTTTTTCTAAAATAATAAATGAATAATTTACTTCTTTTTTTGAATAATTATCATAAATAATATCTGCAATTGGAAAGTTTGGATATTTATTTTGAAGTAATTCTTTTAGGGCTTTTTGTTTTAATGCTAATTTTTTATCTTCGAGTAATTTTATTTTCTTGAAAACTATACCTTTGTTTTCTAGCTTGATATCATAAGCTACATTATTATATCCCTCTTCAAATTCTTTTATTTCTAAGATTTTTTCATTAGGAAAAATTTTAGTTAGTAATTGTTTTATTTCTTTCATTTTAATTGTTTAATTAATTCTATTTCATTTAATGAATTAGTTTTATTTGTCTTTTGATAATTTAGTTTCTCATAAAACATTATTGCTTTTTTATTATCTTCTTCTACATATAATTTTATTTGAAAGAAATTTTTAATTTTTATTTCATTTTCTAAGAATTTGATTAAATTTGAACCAAAACCCTTTGATCTCAAATTCTCATCAATATATATATCTTCAAGAATTGGAATTTTTTTCCACAAAATTCTACCATGTCCAATTGGGTTATCATTGTCCCATATAATATAAAATAAACTTTCTTTTTTCTTTTGAGACTCTAATCTCTTTTCAAAAGGTTCTCTTACACTCCATTTTTTTTCTATAATATCTAGATCTGATTCTTGAAGATTTTTTATTTGGATATTCATTCTATAATTAACACCTCTCCATCTCTTAGAGTTCTATATGGAATATTATTTTCAATACAATATTGAACTTCTTTTTCAATATCTTCTGATTCAGGGTGATCCGAATCAAAGTGAGGTAGAATCATATAATCTAAAATACCTAATCCTTCCCAAATTGTTTCTTTTATTTCCTTATATGGAAAATCATAAGGATCATCTACAATTTGTAATGACTTCATATCTTTATACAAAATACAAAGAGCTGCACTAAATCCTGCATATAAAAAATCATTATTTAAATTTGTTTGTATATATCTATCAAATCCCGATAATTTCATTGCTTGTCTTAGAACAAAAGTATTTCCTCCATTAATCCAAATAGCTTTTACTTCATCTAATTTTTTAAATAATTCTTTTGATTTACCAAAGTAATCTCTTAAATCTAATACTTCAGGTTCAAGCCCTAATTGTTTTAAACTATTAATTTGATTTGACATATTAATTTTTTTTCTTTCTAAATCCTTAGCTGTAAAATCCATTGCATTTGGAATATAGAAAATTTTTTTATTTGGAATCATTTCTTTTAATTTGTTTCCTTGATTTCCTATTTTATATGATGATAAATAAAATTTCATTTTTCTAAGTCCTCTCTAAGAAAATCATATTCTAGACAATCATACCAATTCCCCTTATCATCATGCCATGCTTTTCTAAATTGCCCCGCTTTTAGAAATCCAGCCTTTGAAAAGAGATTTTGCATTGCTACATTATCTTCTCTTGTTGAGCCTTCAATTCTTCTCACTTTTGGATAGTTTTTGAAAATATAGTTAATCATAAAACTGATTATTTCTAATCCATATCCTTTTCCTCTTTTTTTTGAGTTGATTCTAATGTCAAATTTAGGTGCTTCAGTTTCATCATTAATTAGATCATCTAATTTTAAGAATGCACAAATTTTTTCTTTCTCATAAATCAAAAAAGTAACTTGTTTTCTATTTGTGTAATAAGTTCCTTTGAGTCTCTCTTCGAGTTCTTTTCTTGTAAGTTTTGACGAACCGTGATATTTCCATTCTTCTGAGAGTAAAAATTGAATAAGATCTTCTGACAATTTCCTTGTAAATTTTTTATATATTAATTTCATTTTTCTAGTTTCATTTGCATCCAATATGCTACAGTTTTAAATCCTAAATTTTGATATAATTCTAAATTACTCTCAAATGAATTTAATTCAACTTGATCACATCTCCCTTCTTTAGCAATTTGTTTTGCTTTTTCAATTAATTTTTTTGCATAACCTTTTTTTCTTTCATTTTTATTTACATATAGTTTTCCTATGATAAATTTTTTCTTACCACTTTTTCCTTCTCTTATTGAATAGGTAAGATATCCAATTTGATTTTCAAGTATAATTGTATTACTTTTTGCTTTATCTAAAGAAAGAATTTCTTCTTTAAACTTTTCTAAGCCAAATTTATTTGGTTTAAAGTCAGGATTACTTGAAAACATATCTTCAAATGTTGATAAAATATAATTCAAATCTTTTTCTTTATTGAAGTTTCTTATGTTCATTTTTCTGTTGGTGTTTTTATCCTCCATCCATCTACTTCAAGACCTCCCATGTTATCTAAAACATATTTTGAAATTTTCTTTGAATATAGATACATTTTTTCTGTATCTGTTTCCTCGATTGCTTTAATGAATAAAGTTACAAATTTTTTGTCTGGAAATTCTGGTAAGTTATATTTTTTTTGATCTTTTTTTTCTTTTAAGAGTCTTCTAACTTTATTAATTGATACATTATGCCATCCTAAGAACTTAGAATATGTTTGAAATGTTTTATACAATACATTATGATACACAAATGTAAAATCATTTTTTCCTCTTTTATATACTTCTTCTAAATTATCTTGTTCATCCCAAAGAAGATATTTTGAAATTTCATTCTCTGTTTTACTTGGTTTTTTGAAGGTTTTATTCATATACTTTTTTGATAAATTTACTAATTCTTTTACTGAATTATTTTTATCAAAAATAATTTTTCCAGTTGTAAACATATGTGCTTCTGTTGATCTATTATTCTTGTAATTTCCTTCTAAATATTTTTCAATTTGGTGTGGGGGATTAACAAAATATTCAATCAAAAATCCATCTACAACTTCATTTCCTCTGAGTCTCCAAGTACAAGAATTATCTAAAATAATATGCAAATCAATGTCTGAGTTTTCAGTAGGTCTTCCAGTTACATAACTTCCACAAACTAATGCTCCTTGGACTTCTTTTTTGTTCTCCCAATTTTTGAGAAATTTTCGTGTAGCTCTTTCCCAGTCTTTCATTTTCTTCTTATTCCTAATTAAAATCTTTTAAAAAGATTATTCACTTATATAGTACAATTATCTGTTTATTCTCTCTTCAAGAGTTTTTCCAAAATCATCTATAAAAGTAATCATTTCATCTGAGAAAGTCTTTGGAATATTATTTAATTCTCTTTGTTGTTCAAGTGCTTCTTCAAGTTCTTTTTTATTTTTTAATGTACTTACTCCTTTTGGTAAGTTATGAACAACAGATACTATTTGATCAAATTCCTCATAAGTCATATCAAATCTAGGTTTAGGTGGATTTTTACTCTCTTGATATTCAATAGAGTCACTTAATCCCATAACTGGAGAATAGCTTAGAGCAAGATGATTTGGAAAAAGATGAGGTACAACAATTTCAAAATATGGTGTGTTAATTCCAATTCCTGAATTTAGAGTTAAATATGCTCCAGACATTTCATTTCTCCCTTTTGGAATTCCTTTTACTCTCTTATATCTTGGCGAATCTAAATCATCTCCTGGAAATTCTAAAAAAGTAACCTCTTCTTGAAAGGGTAATATCTGATCAAAAATCAATCCATATTTATGTGTTGATAGGTGATTTTGAGTATGTTGTAAAGATCTATAAAAATCAAGAGTGTTGACATATTCAAAACCTTCATGATAAAGAGTTTCCCTTAGAGGATTTACACCACAACCTTCGTTTAAGTAAGAACAAAACATTTGTTCATTACCTGTTTCTATATCAAGTAAGTTTGAGAGTCCTTGTACTTCAAGTACTTTTATGAAACGAACAGGCGTATCTAAAAATTTCTCTTCTATCTTTGTTTGTATTAATTCCATATTTTATTTTTTCTCTCTTGAGCTATCAATTTTTTCTGCAATTCTCTGAGCTTCTCTATATTGGTTTGGTGTATTATTTTGATTTCCTAATGAATTAAGTAATTTTTTTATTAATTCTCTGGAACTATTTCCTGAAGTTAAACCACTAATAGACTCAATTCTCCCATTTACATTATCAATAGTATCTTCCAAACCTGGTGCTACTTGAGTTGAAAAATAATGTGCTTGGGCATCACCATATAACCATGGAAAAACTGGCAACTTATTTTCTCCTAAAAGAGCTTTTTCTCCAGTCTCTAATTGAATAGTATCAAAAAAACCATCACAGTTTGTATCATAAAAATTCGTACTATTTTTAATCTCAATTGAATTAATACAATAATTTGATCTATCTGTTGTATATGTAACTTGTGTGTTATCTCCAATACTCATTTTGTATTGCTCTACTTCTTTTGCATCTAAACTTGCTGAATTTAATGCAAGTAGAGATGTTCCTAATATTTTTGTTAATTTTTTCATTTTTCTTTGTAAATTATAGTAGTAATTAAACATATTTAAAATTAAATTTATTATTTTTTACAAAAATCTAATAAGTTTTAATTTCAATTAGAGTTTTTACTAATGATGTAATAATTAGTAGTATCTAAAACTACTTTAATCAAGGTTTTCACTTTGCTGATTACTATTATTTATATTGTAAATATTAATAGTAACTTAAACTATATTAAATTAAATTGAGTTTTTTCTACAATTTTGGTTAAATATTATTTCAATTTATTAAATTCTCTTTCTATAATTGAGGTTAATCCTTTAATTTTTTGGACTCCTTCTTTGTAAGGTAAGTTCATATCAATATCTGAAACTATAAGTTCAACTCCATTATCATCAATATAGTCATATTCATCTGCAAACTGAAAAATTGGAGAGTAACCTTGATTTTTCAATTCTTTTTCAATATTTGAAATAGTTAAATATCCTTTGATAATTTTATCCATGTAATGTCCTTTTTTTTCTTCATTAATTCCATTATTATTGAGATAATTTATTTCTAAAATAAGAACTTTCTGTCGCTCAAAAAGTTCAAAATGCATATAACCCTGATCTACATCTAATGAAGGATTTCTATAATAAGTTAAACCATTTCCGTGGTCCCCTACAAGTTTAAATCCTAATTGCTCTAATGTGTGATATACACCTATTGGCGTTATTTGTTTGTTTTCCATTGTAATGATAAGTAGTAACTAAAAATACTTAAAACCATTTTTTTAGAGTTAGAATTTTATAACAATTAAATTTATAAATTGGTAAATATGTACTAAAATATATGAAATTAGATAAAAAAGATACATTATTATTAGAAATTTTAGAAACAAATTACAGAACTACTAATTCGGAAATTGCTAAAAAGCTCAATATTAGTAAACAAAATGTGGAATATAGAATAAAAAAACTCGAAAAAGAAGAAATTATTTCCGGATATTATCCTGTTTTAAATTTTGGAAAACTTGGGTATTTTTATATAAGAATTACATTCTCACTTCAGCATATGCTTGAAAATAAAAAAAATGAATTATTCCAATATCTTAAAAATAAAGAAGAATTTTTTTGGGTATTTCATCTCTCAGGTCCTTGTGACATTGGAGCTGCTCTTTTAGTTAAAGATTTTAAAACGTATAAAGAAAAAATCAATGAGTTATATGACAAATTTGGAGAATATATCTCAAATCAAGAAGAAACCATAATGACAACTCTAAGGTATTATTCATATCCATATTCTAAAGAGAATTCGAAAAGATTACTTTGTTCTCAACAAACTCCATCCTCAGAAATTATTAGTTTAGATGAAACAGATGAAATGATATTTAAGAGCCTTTGTTCTGATAAAAGACTCTCAGTTGTTGAAATTTCAAATACTTTAAATTTAACTTCAAAAATTATTTCTTATAGAATTAAAAAAATGATTGAACAAGAAATAATTTTAGCATTTAGGGCAATTATTGATTATAAGAAAATAGGTTTTGAATATTATAAATTATTTATTAAATTGTCATCTTATGATTCTTCTAAAGTTAAAGACTTTAAAAAATTCTTAGCATCTCATAATAAAGTATTATATGAAGTTGAAGCAATTGGAATTAGTGATAAAATTGATATTGAAGTTTTAGTTTCAAGTAATTCTGAATTACTTGAATTTCAAGATGAATTACGTAGAGAGTTTCCTGAACTAATTGTTTCTTTTGAAACTATGATTTTTAGAGAAAATATAAAAACAAGTTACTTTCCTAAAAATTAAGTTCTTTTTATAAATTGTAAAAATATCTACATATTATGAAAAAAGAAATTCTAAAAAATGCAGTTGATCCTAAGCAGTATGATAATGATAATATTTATTGGGAACACAATCCTGAAAAAAATTTAATTATTCAAGATTTTTATTTTAGTCATCTTCTAAAATTTAAAGAAATATGGAAAAATAGGAATATTTTAGAAATTGGTTGTGGTAATGGCTGGTTATTAAAAAAACTCTTAAAATATAAAGTAAAATCCATTGAAGGTATTGAGCCTTCCGTTCAAAATAATCAATATCTTAAAAAAATACCTAATATAAATTTTTCAAATAATACATTAGATACATTTCAAAGTAAAAAACAATATGATGTTATAATTTCAGTAATGGTTTTTGGTCATATAGAAAACTTAGAAAATGCTTTTGAAAAGTTAAAGTCAATGTTAACTGAGAATGGATCAATAATTATAATAGTTTCTTCCTTTGAATTTTATTCTCAAAAAAGAGAAAATAAAATAATTGAAAAAATAAATAATGAAGAGGTACTTATTCAGATAAATAGTGAAGTTTACCACATATCTGAAATTATAAGAAAAGTAGATGTATATGAAAAAGCTGCTAAGAAGATAGGATTAAAAATTGATGAAATCATTCCAATGAAACCTTCAAAAGAATTAATTAAATTATCCCCAAGCATTGCTAAAAATAAGGATATTCCTACTCAGTATTTGATTAAGTTTTCAAAATAGGATAAGTATTATAAATAAAGAAAATAATTACTAACTATGGAAATTAGAGCTGCTAATCATAAAAAAGATTTTGACTTTTTTATGTCGACTTTTGAAGATTTATTTGTATCAAATATTGAAAATTGGAAACCTTCTAAAAAAAATAAAAAAAAATTTGAAAAAAATTTTTATTTTAGTAAAGGAAAAAAGCTAACTAAATTATTTATTGGAGAAATTGATAATATACAGGTAGGATACATTGAAGTTTTTATAATTAAAAATCCTTATACTAAATCAAATGAAGCTAAAATTTCTAAAGTTTATATTTTACCAAGATACCGAAATAAAGGACATTCAAGAAAATTAATCGAAAAAGCAAAAGAATTTGCTAAAGAACATAACTGTGAAACAATTTATCTCAACTCTTTTCCAAATAATTTTGAACTCTATAAAAAACTGAGTTTTGAACCAATTAGTTTTTGGATGAAATCAAAAGTATAAGTTAATTATCTCTTAAACTTTCAATCATTTTTTGAGTTAAAAAAACTTCTTTGTGTTCTTTAAGCAACATCTCAAATGTGTAATCTTTAATTGAATTTCCTAATTGTTCTCTTAGATCCAATAAAATCTCATTAAAATGAATTCTATTTTTAGAATAAACTCCAAGTAATAAGTTATATGTTCCTGCCATAAATGTTGCAAAATAAATATTTTTATTTGAATGTAAATATTTAATTACCTCTTTAGAATTATAATTTTCTAATTGAATTGAAATATAATATCCTTCCAAATTAAATTTTGTCACATCAATTACTATTGTGTATCCTAAAATAATTTTCTTATTTTCTAAATTTTTAATTCTAATTCTAATAATATCTTCACCTAAATTTATTTTTTGTGCAAGTTCAATGTTTTTGATTTTAGAATTTTTTGATAATTCACTTAGAATAATTATATCTTTTTCATCTAATTTTATTTGATTATAATTTTTTTCAAAAATAGATCCTTCTTTTAACTCAAAATTATTTTTTTCAATATCTAAAACTTGAGCTCTTGAGAATTCAATTTCTTGTGTATATAATGAAATTGAATGTTTTATTAAATCTTCTTTTAGGTATTTGAGTATATTCTCCACAATTTCTCCTAAATTTTTAGGATTTAGATATAAAATAGTAATTGTTAAATCATATATCCCACAAATTTCACCAAACCAATTCACAGAACTATGATTTTCAAGAAACTCTAAAAAATCTACATATTTTTCATTTGAATTTCTTTTTATTTTCACATTAAGAGTTGCAGCACCACTACAAAAAAAAGATTGATTCAATCTAGTAATGTATGATTTTATTACTTTTTCTTCTTCTAATCTTTTAATTCTATAATTTACCACTTCTCTACTAGCTCTTACTGCTTTTGAGAGCTTAGTCAAAGGAATTTTTGAGTTTTGTTCTAATTCAAATAAAATCTTTCTATCTAATAAATCTAATTTCATATAGTTAATAATCTAATAAATTATATAAAACTTTAGATTTTTGTAAAAAATAAAAAATTTAATTTTAAATATATTTAATTACTACTTATTGATATTATGGAATTAAATCAAATACAAAGATATGGAATCACTGAAAATTTAGATGTTTTAAATCAAAAAATTGATTTAAATTTACTAACTCAAAATTTATCTACTGTAGCAAAAAATAGATTATTACTTAATATTGGAGGATATAATCCTCAAATTATTGATGAATTTGGAATTGAATATACACAAGAGCAATATGATTCTCATTTCTGGAATACTAGTAGTGTTCCTGACATGATATATGGTGGATCAAAAGAAATTATTGGGGAAAAAATATTATACTCTTCAGAAGTTTCAAAGTTTGAACAAGAACTTACAAATGGAGATTTAGCTAGACTTCTTAGTTCATTTAAAGATACCCTAGTTAGTGATGATCAAAATACTTGTCCTCATTATCTAAAAGGTTATGGTAGATTAGATATAGATACTCTTGAGAAATATTGTAATCAAAAAAGACTTTTGACAAGAGATATTAAATTAGTAGGATTTGATGAAGAAAAAACTAATATTTCAATGATTTATCAAATATTTGGAAATATTCCAGTTACATCCTCTGGAAGAAATGCCTGGGAAAGAAATAACCAACATGATAGAATAAGAAGAGAAGAATATTCAGATGAAAAGCTTAAAGAGAAAATTTTAGGTGGAGTATTACATAAAAAAGATTCCAATTATTATAGGCAATGTAGAAAATCAAAAATAGAATATAATGAAGAAGATGTTCCAAAATTAGAATTTAGTGAGTTAAAAACACTAACTCAGAAAAGAGCTTTAATGTATTTAAAATTTAGAGAACAAGGATTAAAAGAATTACCTCAAGAATATATTGATCTAGAAACAAAAAGGTTGAAATCATTAGAAAGAGCAAAAACTCTAGAGAATAAATTATTTTCTTAAAATTTAGATTGAAAATAAATCACTTCCTTGTTTCATAAATTAAAGCATGTGAATAATCTCTCCCATCTCTTTGAATTTCATGAAAGTGACTTTGAACCCTTAACTCAAATTAATATTTATTCAAATTTTGTATCAACTATTGTATGGTCAAAAGAACCTATAGGAACTCTAATTGAAAATGAAGAAGTTGCAAATAGTTATAAAAAATATTTTGACATTCTTTGGAAACAAAGTAAAAAATAAAAATTTATTTTTCTTAAATTCACCCAAAAGCCTCATATTTTTTCAAGCCAATTTTCCAATTAATAATCAATCCAAAAAATGAAATTAAAAAAAATATTATAAAAAATAGAATTTGTAATTTTAAATTATAAATCTCGCTTCCTCTTAAAATTGGAATTATTATTGAAGAAACAATAAAAGTTGGAATTAAAAGTAAAAATAATTTTATTTTTAACTTTGAGAAAAATTGAAAGGGGTAAGATTGAGCCATATCTGAAATACTAAAGTAAAATATTGAAAGTAGTACTTCACCTAATTTTAAAAAATAAAAAGCAAAAGAAGATAAAAAATGATACCATAAAACTAAGATTACTAATAGGAATATAAAAAATAAAACTAAAATGAATAATGAAAATAAAGTAATTTTAATATAAAATAATAAAAAAGTTACAATTAAAGAATATATTGTAACTGGAATTATTGTGTTAAATGAAAAACCTAAAATGTAATTTAAAAATACATTCCCTGGTTTTGATAAATAAGTATTAAGTGAGCCTTCCTTTAATTTATATGATAATCCTTTATTATAGACAAAAAAACCTGAGATATCATTTGCTAGCTGAACTATGTAATATAGTAATAAAAAGTCAATAAAATTCCACCCAATTATATCTCCAAAGTTCTCAGAAAAAATAAAACTAAAAGAAACAAATGCAATTGCTAAAAACAATTCAATTAAAATTAAATTATATAAATTTGTTTTAAATTCAATTAAAGATTTAAAACTAATTTTAAAATTTTCAAAAAAATAAATTAAATAATGTTTAAATCCTAAACTCATAAATAAAAAATACAATTATTTTATTTAAATGTTTTTCAAATCCAAAATAAATATAATTCAAAACATCATGAAATTGATTTATAATGAATTAGAAAAATTACTATAAAAGATCACTGCTAATCGTATATATTAATGCCTTTTGATTTTCTTCGTCTATTATTTGATATGCATATAAAAATTTACCTCCTGGTACAACCCCGCATTCAAATAATTGTTCCTCTTCAGGTTTTTTTCCTATTAATGCTTCTATACCTCTACCTTCTGAAAATTCTCTCCTGTCTTCAGTTTTTGAAGGATTGTATAATGGCCTCAGGTCCTCATTATTAGAAGAAGGACCCCAGATGTTTAATCCATCCATTCCTTTATAACTTAAAACCTCATTAATACGATCTTTAGGAGTTTGAGTTTCACTTTTTTTCATTGAAGTAAATTTTTCCATAATAATATTAATAATAAATATTTTATAAAGTTTTTTCTTTTGTTACTATTAGTGACAACACCTATATTGTCTAGAAATTTTAGAATATCTAATTAATTCAAAAAAAGAAAACTATATAAATAGGTAAAACGATATATTTCTCTTGATGAAATTCACTAACTCTAAAATTAATTTGAATTTAAACTTATTAGTCTTAGTTTTAGTATTTTCTATTTTAAATTAAGTCCCATCCAACTAATAAGAATTTAGAATGGTTGGGGCTCTATAAATTAACTATTTCTAAATTCATAAATTTAAAAAAATGAATAAAGTAAATCTAGAAGAATATGTAAGAAGTAATGATATGAAATTCATAATGAAGAAAAACTCTTCAACTACAAATATTAGTAATATACTTGGAGTTCTATTAAATGATATGGGCCAAAATTTAGATGACTCTCAAAGTTATATTAGAGCAATTAAACATCTACAAGAATATCAAATTCAAGGTTGTCATACTCTTAATTGTATCCAAAATAAATATAATCCAAAACATCATGAAATTGATTATAATGATGTAAATTCAAACATTCAAAGATATCATTAATTAAATATAATCACAATATTTAAATAATAAAAAAAATAATTTTTTTTATGACTATTGAATCTAATAAAGAATTAATATATTCATTATCTGAAATTGAAAGAAAAATTCTAAAATATTTAGAAAATACTAATTCAATTGAAGATGTTTCTAATAATTCAAAACTCTCTATTGCAGAAACTACAACTGCAATTCAACTTCTTGAACAAAGAGATTTAACTAAATTCCTAAAAGAAGAAAAAACAGTAATTATCTTAGATAAATTTGGGATTTTATTTTCTAAAACAGATTTACCTGAAGCCCAAGTTTTAAAAAACCTTGAAAAAAAATCAAAATCAATGAATGAATTTCAAAAAGAAATAATTAGTTCTGCAATGGGTGAACTTAAAAAAAATCAACTTGTAAATTCCAATAAAACAGCTCAAGGAATTGAATTAGAAATTACTCAAAAAGGAAAAGATTTCTTGAAATCATATACTAATCCATTAACTCAATTTGAAAATGGTATTGAAAAAGAAAATTTAACAAAAAATCAACTAGAAATTTTAAATTCATTTAAACAAAGAAAAGGATTTCTAAAAGAAGATGTTAAAAAAAGTTTTAGTTTTGAGTTAACAAAAAAAGGTTTAGAAATCGTAAAAGAATTCAAAAAAAAATATTCAAACATTAACCTTCTTGAAACTCTCTCTCAAGATGATTTAAAAACGGGAAATTGGAAAAATAAAGAATTCAGACACTATGACATTAATGTTCAAACAAGTATCCCTCAAATTGGGAGATTACATCCAATGCTTGAGGCAAATGACATTTTATCAA
Organism: Bdellovibrionales bacterium; assembly: GCA_964217375.1. Lineage (GTDB taxonomy): Archaea > Nanobdellota > Nanobdellia > Woesearchaeales > UBA583 > UBA583. The sequence goes on from CAXPJQ010000059.1 coordinate 66,220, forward strand.
AAGTATTTATTGAAATGGGATTTAAAGAAATGCAAGGGCCAATGGTTGAGAGTGCATTTTGGAACATGGACTCAATGTGGATCCCTCAAGACCACCCTGCAAGAGATGAACAAGATACATTCTATTTAGAAGATGAATGTGAATTACCTCAAGATTATGTTAATAAAGTAAAAGAAATGCATGAGAGTGGACTTAAAAAAACACATACTCCTAAAGGAGAATTCTCTCAAAAAATTACTTCAAAACAATTACTTAGAACTCATTCCACTTCAACTTCATTTAGAACTCTTGCAGACCTTGGTAAAAAATTGAAAAATAAAGAGAATATTAATGGAAAATATTTTTATCTTGCAAATGTATTTAGAAATGAAGCAGTTGATGCAACTCACCTTGCTGAATTTTATCAAGGGGAAGGGTTTATTATTGGAGATGATTTATCTCTAGCTGATTTAATGGGTTTTGTTAAACAGTATCTAGCTAAATTAGGTTTTGATAAAATTAAATTCAAACCAACATTTAACCCCTACACTGAACCCTCAATGGAGGCACACTACTATGACCCTGAGATTGGAAAATGGTATGCTCTAATTAATTCTGGAATATTTAGACCTGAGACATTAAAACCTTTTGGACTTGAAAATAAAACAATTATTGCATGGGGATTTGGAGCTTCAAGAATTGCAGCAAAGCTTGCAAATAAAGAATCAATGAGAGATATCACTGGAACAACTTGTGATTTAGAATGGTTAAAAACAAGAGAGCAGATGCAAAGGAGGTTAAATTAAAAATGGTATATGTATATAGTAAAAAGTCAGAGTTGAACAAACATTTAAAACAAGAACTAACAACTGAACAAATTAAAGAAACTTTAATTGATCTTGGGATGGATTTGAAAGGAGAATCAAGTGATAAAGATCCTGAATTAAAAATTGAAATTACTGCTGAGAAATTAGATATGATTTCAACAATTGGAATTGCAAGAGCAATTAATTTCCATAGAGGTTTTCTAAAAGAGTTACCTAAATATTCTATTAAAAATTCAAACCTTGAATTAAATGTTAAAGAGAGTGCAAATAAAGTTAGACCTAAAACTGTTTGTTGTTTAATTAAAAATGCTCCAATGAATGAAGAACTTTTAAATGAAATGATTACAATCCAGGAAAAAATTCATGACTCTTTTGGAAGACATAGAAAAAAAGCTGCAATTGGAATTTATCCAATGGAAAAAATTGAATTCCCAGTTACCTTTGCTGCAGAAAAACCTGAAAATATTATTTTTCAACCACTTGAATCACAAGTAGAATTAAATGGACTTGAAATTTTAGAAAAACACGAAACAGGTAAAAAGTTTGCCCACCTTCTAAAAGATAAAGAATTCTTTCCAGTATTTAGAGATAACTCTGGAAAAATCTTATCAATGCCTCCAATTATTAATTCTCATGACACAGGTAGAGTTGAGAGTCATCATAAAGATTTATTTATTGAAGTCTCAGGCCACAATTTAAATCATTTAGATAACATATTAAAAGTTCTTGCAACAACATTTGTTGAATTTGGATGTGAGGTTGAATCAATTAAAGTTAACTATTCAGATAAATCTACTTATGAGTTATCTCTTGATTCTACAACTGATACAATTTCTCTTGAATATGTAAATAAACTAATTGGAGTTAATCTAAAAGAAGATGAAATAAAAAATCTACTTCCAAAAGTTCAATATCAATGTAAAGCAATTAAAGAGGGTGAAATTATTGTTGAAGTTCCATGTTACAAATCTGATGTATTTTATGACTGTGACATAGCTGATGATATTGCAAGAGCATATGGATATAACAATATTATTCCTAAATTCCCAACAATTGATTCCCTAGGTGAGGAACTTGATATTACTAATTTTAGAAATCAAATTAGATCTCAATTAGTTTCTTTAGGATTTCTAGAATTATATACATACATGCTCACATCAACTAAAGATCAATTTGAGTTAATGAATTTAGAAATTGAAAAAGAAATAATTAAAATCAATGATTCAGCAGAAGAAGGAATTAATATGGTAAGAACATGGATTCTTCCTGAGAATTTAAAATCTTTAACAATTAATAGAAAAAATAAATATCCTCAAAAAGTTTTTGAATGTGGGTTTACAATTCAAAAAGATAAATCTCAAGAAACAAAAGCAAGAAATGAATTACATCTAAGTGTATCAATTGCAGATCCTCAATCTAATTACACAAAAATAAAAGAAATAATTGATACTCTAAATACTTTAAATAACTGGAATTTAAAATTTGAAAAATTAAAACATAACTCTTTTATTGAAGGTAGATGTGCAAAAATTATATTTAAAGGTCAAGAAGTTGGATTTCTTGGGGAATTAAATCCTAAAGTTTTAGAAAATAATAACTTAATTGTACCAATTTCATCATTAGAGTTAAATATTGAAAAAATATTTAATTTGAAATAATTAATCTTTTTTCTTTTTTCCCTTTTTATTTTCTTGAGTTTTAAGTAATGTAAATGAATGATGTAGCGGCGTTCTAATTTTAACTGATTTAAAAAAATTAATATCTTTATCAATAATATCCTGAGTAATTCCAATTTGTTTAAAGTAATTATCATTTGAAAATTTAGGCGGAGATATTTTTCCTTCTTGAGATTTAAACCAAGAAATCTGAGCCTTAACATAGTTATCTTTTAATGGTTCTTCTTGTTTTGAATTCCATTCCTTAATTAAGTCTTCAATTGTTTCATATGTCCAATTAATTGAAGTTAAATAAGTTAAAAGAAGAAATAACGCTCTTTTTTTTCCATCAACAAAATTATGTTGCAAAGCAAACTGAATTGTCTCTGGGAAATCTTTTAATTCAATAGTTCCATCAATTTCAAAAACTTCCCCTCCTGAAGCTAAAATCATTTTCCCCATACTTTCTCTCTTTCTATTTTGTATAATTGATATTTTCTCCTCTAAATCTCCCGAATCAATATATGATCCACCCTCTCCTAAAAATGCATCTTCATCGGGTTCTTCAATTAAATGTAAGATTTTATCTCCATCTTTTCCATATTTTAAATCATACTTTAAAAATTCAAAGTCAACATATTTACTTGGATCTACATTTTGTGGTTTTGCTTCTTCCTTTTCAAATTCCATCATTCTATTTTTATGTACTGGAATTGAAATTAATCCTGACTTCTCATTAAATGAATAAGGCGCCCTAAATAAATGTCTTGATGTAATTAAAATTGTATCAATTTCAATTACTTTCATAAAATCAAAGTTATGTGACCCTTCATCTTTATTTACTAATTCTTCCATTTGGATGTCATACTTTTTAGAAACTCCTTCAATACCCCCATCCCTTTCTAAAATTTGTTTTGAGATCTCTCCTCTTAATTCATACATTAAAAACATTGCAATTTTTTTTGCAACATCTGGAAACATTAATCTTGTTTCATTTAACCCATTATACTTTGAAAAACTCTCAAAAGGAAGTGCAATGTGAAATCCTTTATTTCCTGAAAATTTCACAGATACATTTTGTATTCCAATTTTTGTAAAGTAATCAATTATAATTTTCCCAACAATTTGAGAATATTCAAAACAAACTCCATCTAAATCTAAAATCAAATCCCATCCAAGCCTATTATCATCTCTTTCTGAGGGTTTTTTTTCAGAACCTAGAATAAGTGCATTAAGCCATCTCTCTTCAGAGCAATGAAATGATCTAACTCCTTTATTAATTAATTGCTGTAAATCAAATTTATTTTCTATAACATCAGGTCTTTTCCCAAAATACCCATCAAACATTACACCAATTTCTCTATCTTTTGCAAAATGTAAAATTCTCTCTTGAATATCTTCTCTTGAGTAAAATTCTTTTGCTAAAGATTCATCCATTATATAATTATCAAGAAAATATTGTTTAAAAAGTTAATGTCTTATATAAGTAGAAAAAGTTATAAATAAAATAATTTATTTCTTAATTAACTCTTCTTAATCTTAAGAGCTATTAGCTCAGTCTGGTTAGAGCGACGGACTCTTAATCCGTAGGCCGCGGGTTCAAATCCCGTATAGCTCGCTTTTTTTTAGTTTCTCAAATAAATTTAAATAATATTAAATATATAACTTTTAATATGGAAAAAATAATTTTTTTTGACTGGGATGGAACTCTTTGTTCAACTAGAGTCTCAGAACAAGCAAATGTTAAAAGAACTCAATTTTTCAACTCTCAACTAACTGAGAAAGAATTAATTAAATTACAACATAATAACAATAATAATCACTATAAATTAATTCAAGAAATAATTTCATCAAAACTTGGAGTTGAAATACCTGAAGTTACAAAGACAATCCAAGCAATTTTATTTGGAAACTTCTACATTCAAGAATTTAGAAAAGAAGATTTATTATTTAATGTAGAAGAATTTAAAAAATTTAAAGAAAAAAATAACTTAAAATTTGTAATTGCAACATCTCTATGGGAGGGTGCAATTAAAGCATCTCTTAAAAAAGCAAACATTGAAAATTTATTTGATGGTGTATATGCATGCCCTCCAGATTTATCTACAAATAAACTTCAAAACTTAGAAAGAGCAATTAAAAATACACCTGGGACTCCCCTAGTTATGATTGGAGATCGTGGAGAAGATATTAATGCTGGTAAAGAATTTAATTTATCCACTATATTTTGTAACTATGGACATGGGCAAATTGAAAATGCAACATATTGTATTGAATCTCCAAAAGAACTTTTAGGTGTAACAAAGAAATTAATTTAAATTAATTCTTCATCTGAACCATCATCATTTACTTTATGTAAATGTATACAATTAACTGGACAACTCTCTGCTGCATCCATGTTTGCATCAAAATCTTGAGTTAGAGGTTCTTGGTTTGTCCCTAAAACTTCTTCCTCTCCATTTCCTGTCTTTGTATGGCCAACAATTGATGACTTCCCATCACTCTCCATTATCCAATATTTTGGACAAACAGATGCACAAGCTGAACATCCAATACATATATCTCTATCGTGAACTAATTTATATTTATCTACCATTTTTATTCCTATTAAAAATAATTAAAGTTTAATTATAAAATTTATTATTCATTTCAAAATTTCTTTAAAAGACTCAACTCCTAAATCCACGCAATGATTTTTCCCATCAGGCCACACTCCAATTCTATCTTTAATTAAATCTGAATTTAAAGAATTAATTTTATCAACTTCTTCCCCAATTAAATATTCACAAAAAACTTCAAATGTTGCAACATTTAATGCACATCCATTTAATTCATATTTTATATCTAAAAATTTATTATCCTTAATTACTACAAACAAAATTACAACATCCCCACATATTTTTGATTTATAATAAATTCTTTTAGAATACTCATCTAAGGTTCCACTAAATTTTGGATCATTTAAAAAATTAATAATATTTTGAGTATATGACATAATAAAATTAATAAATATTAATTTATATAATTAATTAGAACTCAAATCCTTTTGATTCAATTCTATCTACTAATTCCATTCCCCCCACTTGAATAATTTTTCCATTTTTCATTACATGTACAAAATCAGGTTTTAAATATTTCAAAATTTTAGAATGATGTGTTACAAGTAAAATTCCCATATTTGTTTTCTCTTTAATTTTTAAAACTTGAGTTGAGAGTAATTTTAAAGCATCCACATCAAGCCCTGAATCTAATTCATCAAGAAGTGCAAAATCAGGTTCAAGTAACGATAATTGTAATATCTCTGATCTTTTTTTCTCTCCCCCTGAAAATCCTACATTAACTGATCTTGTTCTAAATGATGGATCCATGTTTAATTCTTTCATTTTTTCTTTAATCATTTTATGGAAAGCAGTCATTTTCATTTCTTCCCCTTTAAATGCATTATATGTTGTTCTTAAAAAATTAACAAAAGTTACACCCTCAATTTCAATTGGACTTTGAAAAGATAAAAATACTCCTTGTTTTGCTCTCTCATTAACATCTAAATCAATCACACTCTCCCCATCATATAATATCTCTCCAGAAACAACATTATATTTTGGTAAACCTAAAATAGAATTTGAAATTGTTGACTTTCCTGCTCCATTTGGACCCATTAATACATGTATTTCTCCCTTATTTATTTTCAAGTCAATTCCATGTAAAATTTCTTTATCATCAACATTTACTTTAAGTTTTTTAAGTTCAATTGATTTAACCATAATTAAAATAATACTTTTATATTTATAAAAGTTAACGATTGTTAATAAAACAAAATTATATAAAAAATAAATACTCTCAAATAAATATATGACAAATAAATTAAAAATTCATAACAAAAAAGGAGAGTTTGAACAAGAAATTATTCTCTCAGGTAAAAGATCTCTTCTTGATGATATGCTTGATAATGGAGCTCAAGTTTTCTTTGGATGTATGGGGGGGTCATGTTCTGCATGTAAATGTAAAATTACAAAAGGAATTGAGTATATTGACAAAGAAGCAATGGGTGACCAAAGATATGATGACGTAGGTGATGATGAAATTTTAAGTTGTATTGCAAGAGTTAGACAAGATGTTGATGGTAAAGACATTGAATTAAATAAATGTTTATAAAAAATTTATTTATTAAAGAAATAATAAACTTCTCCTCTTTTTGAATATGAATTAAATAATATATTTAAAATGAAAATTAAAGTAAATACTCCAACTAAAACTAAAATCTCAAAAATTAAAGAACTAAACCCAACTGAAAATAATAAGACTTTTCTAAGTAGATTCTGCATTGCAAGATATGGGTTTACATATTCTAAGATATTAACTAAAAAGTTATTTAAAAGTTCTAGAGGCATTATAACACCTGAAGTTAAAAATAAAATAAATAATACAAATAATAAAGATAAAAACAGTGACATTTGAGTTTTAACAATTTGTCCAAGGAAAATTCCTATTTGAACAAATACAATTAAAAATAAAAATAATAATAATAAAACTACAACTAAATCTATATACATTGATTTAATAAATACAACATAAAATAAAACTGCAATCACTGAAAGTTGTAAATAAAGTAAAAATGTAACTGAGAGTACTTGGGAAATTACTACTTTAATTGATGAGGGTGATGCTAAAACATTTCTAATTCTTGACTGTGAAGTTTTTTCTCTATAAGATAATATTGAGGATAAAAATAAAGCTAAAATTAAAATTAATGAACCAAATACCATTGGAAATAAAGATGATAAATTTAAATTCTCAGATTTAAATGCATTCTCAATTTTAACATTAACTGGAGATAATATTTTATCTGAATCTCGAACATCATTTAATCTTGAAGATGCAAGGTTTTGATCAATTTCTAAATTCATTTGATTTAATTCTTGTTTCATTAAATCAAGATCTGAACTTAATTTTTCTAACTTCTCAATTTGATCCTCTGTTGATTCTCCTAAAAGTTCTTGGGTTCCCTCCAAGTCATCAACTAAAGTTTCAAGTTCATCAATTAACTGATTTAAATTATAACTATCTCCCCCATATGATTTAATTGTTCTTCTAATTTCAATTAAGTTATCTTCAATGTCTGAGGTTAACCTTTTAAGTTGTAAAATTTTTTCTTCAGTTAAATTTGAATTTACAATTAAATTTTCTAAAGTTAAAGTATTATTAAGAGATAAATTAATATCATCTTCAGTATTTTTAATTAATTTATCTTTTGCATCTTTAATATTTTCAATTCTAGTTTCTAATTTTTCTAAATCTAAATTCTCTGTATTAAAAGCAAGGCTTGATTTTAAAGATAAAAATTTAATTTCATTTATTAAATCTTGAGTTTGATCTAATTTAGAGATTGTTTCATTATTATGTTTTTTAATTGCTATTAAATAATTTTCCAAATCAATTGTTGAATTTAAAAAACCATTAATTAAATTTGTTGAGATTTGATATTTACCTCCATCAAGAGATGTCTTTAATATATTTTCAACAACTTCTTTAACTTGAGTTTTAGAGTTGTCAACTAAAACTTCAATTTCTCTCTCATCTCCAATTTGAATATTTTCAGGGAAAATAATACAACTCTGAGTTCTTGCCTCTTCAAGTGCAATAAAACATTGCTCCCTTGAATCATATCTTGTAACTAAAAATCCATTTGAATTTAATTCATCTCTAATTTGTAAAAATATAAATGAATCATCTGGACTTACAACTCCACTTTGAAAAGAAAAAGAATTTTCATTATAATACATTAAAGTCATTAAAAAAAGTAATATTATTGGTCCAAAAAATAATACAAAAAAAGATAACTTATTATTAATTAAAATCTTGATATTTTTCTTAAACATTAAAAAAAATTCTTTACCCATTTTTAATAAACCTCTTGAAATGACTTTGAACTTGTTTTGGATTCTCAATTATATCAATTTTTGAATTATTTAACATTAAAACCCTATTACATATCTTTTCAACTTCTTCTAAATTATGACTCACAAAAATTACACTAACTCCATCTTTATTAATTTCTTTAATGTAATCAAGAAGCTCATCTCTTAATTTAAAATCTAAATTTGCAGTTGGTTCATCTAAAATTAAAATCTTTGGAGAATGTATTAATGAACATGCTAAATCTAATCTTTTTTTTTGCCCCTCAGATAAAGAAATTGATAAATTATTTCCAACCCTCTCAAGTTCAAACTTTTTAAGTAAATCTTTAATTCTTTGATTTAATTTCTCAATTTCAATGTTATAGAGTGTTCCAAAATATTCGAGGTTATCTTTTAGTGAGAGTTCATCATAAAATGAATGGTTTTGTGAAGAATATCCAAGTAAATTTTTTCTCTCTTTAACAAAAGCTGAACCAAACGAATGAGAATTAAATTTTATTTTCCCCTCATCTTTTTTTTCAAGACCACAAATTAAATTTAATAATGTTGATTTTCCTTGTCCTGAAAATCCAACAATTCCTAAAATTTCTCCCTCAAATAACTCAAAAGAAATTGAATCTAAAACTTTTTTATCTTTAAAACTCTTTGATAAATTTTCAATTTCAATTAAAAAATTATGTTTCTTTGTCACTATAATTTTTGTATTAAAAAAATAGTTTAAAAACCTTAGCTTTCACTTAAATATACATTAAATCATTTCTTTAATTTTCTTTAAAGATTCTATCAAATAATCAATATCTGATTTTGTATTATAAAAAACAAGTGATGCCCTTGCAGTTCCACTAATTCCTAACTTTTTATGTAATGGTTGTGCACAGTGATGTCCCCCTCTAAGTGCAATTCCAAATTGATCTAAAAATGCACATAAATCAGATGAATGAATTCCTGCATATGAAAATGAAAAAACATTTCCTCTATTCTCCATTGTTTTTGGGCCATATAAAATAAAATCATTTCCTAGTACCGAGACTTTATTTAAAAAATATTTTCCTAGTTCTTCTTCATATAATCTAATTTTATCAATTCCAACTTTATCTAAAAAATCAAATGATTTAGTAAATGCAATTATATCTGCAATATTTGGAGTCCCCGCTTCAAATTTATATGGAGGCTTTGAATATATTACATCTTCAACTAAATCTACTTTTTCAATTTGTCCTCCTCCAAAAATTAAAGGTCTAAGTAAAGAAAAATCTTTTGCATATAATACACCAACTCCTGTTGGACCATATAATTTATGCGCACTAAAAACATAAAAATCACAATCAAATTCTTTCACATCAAATCCTTGGTGAACTATTCCCTGGCACCCATCAATTAAAGTTAATGCTCCAACTTTCTTTGCCATTGAAATTAATTTTTTTGAATCATTCATTGTTCCTAAAACATTTGACATCTGAGAAAATGCAACTAATTTTGTCTTTGAAGTAATTATCTTTTGAGCTTCATCATAGTCAAGTAAAAAGTTTTCTTTAAATGGAATAAACTTTAATGTTAAATTATTTTTTTTTGCAATTTCTTTCCATGTAACAATATTTGCATGATGTTCCATTTCTGTAATTACAATTTCATCTCCTTCTTCAAAATAATTTTCAAGTCCAAATGCAACTTGAGTTATTGCATGTGTCGCACCTGTTGTAAAAACAATATTTTCACAACTAGAATTAATAAAATTAGCTACTCTCTCTCTTGCATGTTCAAACATATCTGTTGACTTTTGAGATAAAGTATGTTCTCCTCTATGTACATTTGAATTAAAGTTATCATAATAATTTACTAAAGCATTAATTACATCATTTGGTTTTTGACCAGTTGCAGCTGAATCTAAATAAACTAACTTTGATCCATCAATTTTAGTATTAAAAATAGGGAACTCTGATTTAATTTCATTAAAATATTCATCTAAATTTTCCATAATATAAGATATATTAATTAACTCTTGTTTATAAAGCTTTAATATATAATTTCTTTAAAAAACGCACACCATAAAATGTATTTTATAATGGTAAACTCTCATGGTGTGCGTTTTAGTCTAGAGCCTCTCTACTCTATGTCCATGGTGTGCGTTTTGGTGTGCGTTTTTTAAGTTAAATCTGCCAAATTTAAATTCTCTAAAAATATCTATGCTTCTAGAATATAAGCCCTATTTCTTGCTTTTTTTATTTCCTTTCTTGATTCATTTAGAAACTCTAAATAAGATTTTAATTTATCTAAAAGTATTTCTTCTTTTTTAAAAATTCTTCCTTCTAATCTATATATTCTTTTTAATTTATTTAATTCCTCAATTTCAAAATGAATTTTTTCAATATTACTTCCAAATAATTTAATTTTTTTTCAAATGAAATAATTATTTTTTCATTGTTATTTTTAGATTTAAATTTTAAAAAAACAACCTGTTTAAATTTTTCACTATATGATTTAACATTTAAAGTTTCCATTAAATCTATATAAATTTTATATAGTTCTGAAAAATAAATTTCAAAAGTATTTAAATTTTATCTACTAAAGAAATTAATTCATCTAAACTTTTAATTATTTTTTTAGGTTCTCCTCTCTCAAGTCTCTCTCTTTGATGGTATCCTCCTAAAACTCCAATTGAATTCACCTCAACTTCTTTTGCTTCAATTAAATCTCCTAAAGTATCTGTTACAAATAAACAATCTTGAGGATTTAAATTATATTTTTCAAACAAAAATTTAAACTTCTCAACTTTTGATAAATGAGATTCATATCCTAATACTTCATCAAAAATATCTAAATTATTATTTCTTAAACAGGTATGTGTTGTTGACTCTTGGTTTGAAGTAATTATATATAATTTATAATTTTCATTTAATTTAATAATTGTATCTCTAATTGAATCTTCTATTTTTAATTCCTCAAAGATTGGTTCAGTTAATTCAAAAAATTTAGTTTTATCACTTTGTTTTGCAGTTTTAATATTTTTATGTTAGTAAAAATTCCCCTCAAAATACTCTCTATATTTTTCCCTATTACTCTCAGGTCTAAATTGTAAATGTAATTCATACATTTTCTCAAAAGTATCTGCAATAACTCCATCAAAATCAAAAATTATACTTTTTACCATAACTAAAAATAAATTTGTAGATATTTAAATTTTATCTTAAAAAAATTAACTATTGTTAACTTTTATAAATCTAGATATATTATTTTTAATTATAATGAGTATTTCAAAAGATTTTAGTATCGATAGAAGTAAATATGATGATCATAACCCTAAAGCTAAAATCAGATATATAGCTGAGAATGGTTTAAATGAAATTGTTGTAAATAAAATCTCCTCTGATAAAAATGAACCTCAATGGATGCTTGATAAAAGATTAAAAGCACTCAAATTATGTCTTGATTCTCCTATGCCAAAATGGGGACCAAGTCTTGATAAATTAAATTTAGATGAATTAACATACTATGTTGATCCTGATACTCAAAAAGCAAATTCTTGGGATGATGTTCCTGAAGATATTAAAGAAACATTTGAGAAGTTAGGTATTCCTCAAGCTGAAAGGGAAGCCTTAGCTGGAGTTGGTGGACAGTATGACTCTGCAGGAATTTACCATAATTTGAAACAAGAATTAAAAGATAAAGGAGTTATATTTGAGGATATGGATGATGCTGTAAAAAAATATCCTGATCTAGTTAAAAAATATTTCATGACTTCATGTGTTCCAATTACTGACCATAAATTTGCATCTCTTCATGCAGCAGTTTGGTCTGGAGGTTCATTTATTTACATCCCGCCTGGAGTTAAAATTGATTTACCTGTACAGGCATATTTTAGAATGAATCAACAAGGTTCAGGGCAGTTTGAACATACATTAATTATTGCAGATAAAGGAAGTGAACTACATTACCTGGAGGGTTGCTCCTCACCAAAATTTTCTAAAAACTCTCTTCATGCTGGTTGTGTAGAAATTCATGTTCTTGAAGGTGCAAAAGTTAAATATTCAAGTGTTGAAAATTGGTCTAAAAACACATATAATTTAAATACTAAAAGAGCAATAGTTCACAAGAATGCAAAAATTGAATGGTTAAATGGACAAACTGGATCTGGTGTTACAATGTTATATCCTGCAGCTATTTTAATGGGAGATAACTCTCACTGTGAATCTTTAGGTATTGCTTTTGCAGGTGAAAATCAAAACCAAGATACTGGAACTAAAGTAATTCACATTGGGAAAAATACATCATCCACTCTAACTTCAAAATCAATTAGTAAAGATGGAGGTATTTCTGCATATAGAGGTTTAGTTAAAATTGGAAAAACAGCAACTAATGCAAAAGTTAGTGTTGAATGTGACGCTTTAATGATTGATAACTTATCTCAATCAAATACATATCCTCAAATGGAAGTTCAAAATCAAAGTGCACAAATTGCTCACGAGGCTACTGTAGGATCAATTGGTGAAGATGAAATTAATTATTTAAAGTCAAGAGGATTAAGTGAAGAGCAAGCAAAACAAATGATTGTCTCAGGTTTTATTAATCCAGTAATTAAACAATTACCTCTTGAATATGCCGTTGAATTAAATAGATTAATTGAACTTGAAATGGAGGATTCTTTGGGTTAAAAAATGAATAAAAAAAAAATAAATGAAATTGAATTAGAATTAAGTAATATCAAATTAAAAAAAGAAAATAAAGTTATTAAAAAAGATTCAATTTTAGATGTAAATGAGAATAAAGAATTTAAAATTATAATTGAAAATGATTTAACTTTAGTTATTTATATTAAATCTGAAAATTATTGTAAAATTAATTTAGAAGTTAAAGAAAATATTTCTCTTAATCTAATTCAGTTTATTTCAAATAAAGAGTCATCTCTTGAGTTTAACACAAAATTAAATAAAAACTCAAAGCTAAATACTTCTCAAATTATTTTTAATAATAGATACTTAAAAAATAATATTTCTTTACATGAAAATTCTTATTCAAATTTAAAAGGTGCATTTTTAAATTCAAATTCAAATTCAATCATTCTTAATTCGTCATTCCAATTAGAAAAAAATTCAATCTCAAACATTACAATAAAAGGTGCTGCACAAAACAATTCAACTGTAAGTAATGATGGAATAATTAAGATATCAAAAAATGGATTTAATTGTATTGGACACCAAAATTTAAAAAATATTATTTTAGATCAAAGTTCAAAAATTAATTCCGAACCTATTCTTGAGATACATAACAATGAAGTTAAATGTTCTCATGGTTGTTCAATTTCTCAAATTGAAGATGAGATAATAAATTATATTAAATCAAGAGGAATTACCCAAAGTCAAGCTACTAAATTAATAATTGAGGGATTCTTTTATGATACAATTGAAAATTTATCATATAAAAAAGAAGAAATTATAGAAAATATTGAAAAAAAATTTCAAAAAAATCAAATTTAAATGTTACATCTTTTATGTAACACTTAACATATAAAAAAGAAAAGTATTGTTTTTTATTAATGAAGTCATTTATTAAAAAAAATAAAGATGAATTATTTGGTTGTTCAAATTCAATTAGAAATAAAATCATTAAAGATTCATTTAAATTTTTTTTAATTTATGTTATAATTTTTATTTCATTTTTATCTATCCACTATTATCTAAAGTATGGTTCAGCCCAATTAGTAATTGATAATATTATAAGTAATTTATTATCAACCATTTTAACTTTTATAATTATTATGTTTTCATTTAAAACTACTCTTAGAAAACATTTATTTCTCAGGTTTAAAGAAATTCAACAAGATATGAAAAAAATTAAAAAAGGTGATTTTTCTAAAAGATTAAGAATCAAATCCTTTGATGAAATTGATGAGTTAGCATATTTTACAAATGGAGTTTTAGATGAATTTGAAAAAAAATTAGATTTTGAAAAAAAATATTCTCTAACCGACCCACTTACTCTATGTTATAATAGGAGAGCTTTAAATTTATCATTTATTAAAATTAATTCAAAAGTTAATAGAGGTGAAAAGATTTCATTTTCAATTTTGCTTTTAGATCTTGATAACTTTAAAAAAGTAAATGATTCTCTTGGACATGATGTGGGAGATAAAGTTTTAAAAAATATTGCAATTGTAATTAGAAATATTTTAAGAAAAGAAGATAATTTATATAGACTTGGAGGTGAAGAATTTTTAATTAATTTCTCAAAACTTCCAAAAACAAAAGAAAAAGAATTAATTAAAAGGCTCCAAACTCAAATTAGATATCAACTTAAAAAGAAAATCCCTGAAGTTAAACAAGAGATTACAATTAGTGGAGGTTTCATTAGATCAAAGGAATATGATTTAACTAAAGAAGATAGTTTAGATAAAATGATTAAAGATGCAGATAAATTATTATATAAAGCAAAAACATCAGGTAAAGATAAAGTATTATTTAATGATTAAAAATGAAATTATATCACATTGTAAAATGTTCAAACTGTGGTCTTGCCCAAGTTACATCCTCAACAAATTCACTTAAATGTCAGAGATGTTCAAAAAGTAGGGTAATGTCATCTCTAAAAAAATTCTTTTCAAGCTATGATGCTAAAGAAGCAAGTATTGCTCTTCAAAAATTAAAAGAAAATGAAGCTATTCAAAAAGATAAATTTTCCCTTGAATTTGGTGAATTTAAGTTAAATAAATAATTTTATTTATTATAACAGATATTACATTTATCAAGACTATTTTTATCTACACATAACTTACATAAATGTCCTAATTTTTCAAACTCTTTAATTAAAAAGTTAGTTTCAGCAAAAGCTGTTGATTTTTTATTTAAAATTTTTTGAACTGATTCTTTAATTAATAATTTAAATTTAGAATCAAATACAAATTTTCCTCTTTTTTGTTTTAGGTATTGAGATATAGCTGCAGGAGTCACTCCTAAAAAATTTGCAATTTCATTTTGTTTTAAACCTTCTTCTTTTAATTCAAAAACTATAGCGGATCTAATTGAAGGTAAAATTTCCCAATATAATATTTCAGTTGGAGTAGACATTCTAATATAGATAAGTTAAGAAAATATATAAATATATCTAAGTAAAATTAAATTATGGAAGATATATCTATAGTAATTTTAATTATTGCATTTACAATTTTAGTATTTCTTGCTTTTCTCTCAGGTAGAGCTCTTGGAAGAAGACATATGTTTGAGATTATGCAAGTTGTTGTAGAAAAAGAAAAAAAAGCTGCAGTTGAGAAGTCAAGACATGTATTAAAAGGTCAATTTAATGAACATTTATCTCCTTTTATGGAAGATTTTCCAGTTCGTGCCTCAGAATGTAGATTTTTAGGTGCACCCATTGATTTTATTTGTTTTAATGGACTTGATGAAAAAAATGTAACAGAAATTACTTTCATTGAAGTCAAATCTGGGAAATCTTCTTTAAATAAAACTGAAAAAAGTATTAAAGAAGCTATTTTAAATAAAAAAGTTAAATTTGTTGAATATAGAATTGAGGATTTAAAATGATTAAAAAAGGAATTTATGAACATTATAAAGGTAAAAAATATGAAGTCATTGACATTTGCCTTCATACTGAAACATTAGAAAAATTAGTATTATACAAGGCATTATATGACTGTAAAGATTTAGAAAAAGAATTTGGAGTTAGACCCTATTTCGTAAGACCTCTTAATATGTTCGTAGAAAAAATAAAAATAGGTAATAAAAAAGTTAAAAGATTTAAATTAATAAAATAAAACTTTATAATGTATCATTATTAACTTTATTTCTCTCAAGATATGCATAAAATGATTTATGAGATGAACCTTTAATTAACATATCTAAAGCATCATGTACTAACCCCACATTCTCAAATGCTCCTACAACTGATACAAAATGATCTTTAACTGCAATTCTACATTTAGTAATTTCCTCAATTGCTCTTCTTGTTGATCCTTCTTTCCCAATTACTCTCCCCATAACTGTTTTTAATCTATGTGAATCTCTAACTAAAGGTTTTACATCAATAATATCTAAAACTACATTTTCATCTTCTAAATCAAGTGCATTAATTGGATTATGTCCATAATTAATTGCCTGAACTATTTGCGCTAATACAAATAAATCAACTGAATTCTCTCCAGCAACTAAAACCTCTCCAGTGTTTGAATCCACATCAATTTCAGCGTTAAATTTCTCACAAAACTGTTTCTTCATAGAACCTTCTTTTCCAATGAAAACAGGAATTCTATCTTTTTCTAAATATAATTTTTCTTCAATAATATCCATTTTTTTAATAAAATCTAATTAAAGATTACGATCACCTAATTAAATTAAGATAGAACTATTTAAAAATATATTTAATTAAAATAAAAAGAAATAAAAATTTCCAGTGGAAATTTATGGAGCGTGTTCAATTGTTAAAGAAGTTTGAATTTCTTCAATGTAATCATAATCAAGTTCAACTTTAACTAATCTTTGTTGTTCATCAAGTCCTGTAGTTTTTTGTGTACAGTAAACTGTTGCTCTATCATTATATAACTGTGCAAATCCTTCATTTGATCCTTCATTATTACAATTTAATTCTAAAGTAGTCTCAAGACCTGTTGATACGCTATATTTAACATAATCTCTTTCCTGAGATGCAATTGTTGCTCCATTTTCATCTAAAATCTCACAATTTTCATCAAATGATCCTGTTTTGTACGCTTTCCCTAAATTTGAAGTTGGCGAATGTACAATTTCAAACTGAAAACTAATTTCATCTTCACCTGATGGGTTTTGTTCAAAATTTTCAATGTAAATTGGTGCACCTGAACTTGCAGTATCTCTTGTTGAAGATAAATCACATAATGATTCATCATCATCATAAATTGCATAAGCCTCTCCTGATAGGCATAGAGATGATTGTGCATTTGTTTTATATGGATAACAGACTTTTGCTTTTAATACTTGATTTAATGTTCCTGCATTAATATTTTCAGTATACTTTAAATTTGAGAAAGTAACTTGTTGTCTACCTCCCTCTCTTGTATCATCTCCTACTCTACTAACTCCCATAATTGGAGGTAAAGCTAAAGAATTATCTTCAATTCCTAAAAGAGATTTATCAATACCAATTAAAGATACAAAAGCTGTATTCTCTTCAATGTCATATTCTCCAACATTTTCAAATAATACTCTTACACTAAATGGATATTTTCCCTGATCTCTAATTTCTCCAGGAGGTGCTCCTTCTGCAAATTCCATTGTAAGTCCATTTGTACCTCCTTGATATGAATCAAATGAGAACCCATCTGATCCAGTTGTTCCAGATCCTGAACTTGAACCAGAAGAACAACCTGCTAAAACTAAAAAACTAGTTACTAATAAAATTAAAATTTTCTTCATTCTTTTTTTCCTCCATCCTCAGAACTAATCCAGAAAAAGATTGCTCCAAAGACAATTAATACATATAAGAAAGGATCACTTAATAACTGCCATAGCCAGAAGTTCTCATTAAGTCCTCTCCAACCAAATCCTTTTGCATAGTAATATACAACCACAATAATACCTAATAAACCAAGTATATATCTCATAATTTGTTGATTTTTATCATCTTTACCTAAAAGACTAATTAAATCAACTCCAAGCATTGCAGCAACAATATATAATGCTAAAATTCCAATTGTAAATACAGTTACTCCTGGGAATAATACCATCATAAAATCCCCTAATGTACAACCATAAGTTCCTGGGTTTGGTACTCCACTTACTCCACAGTTATCATCAGTTATAGGAAAAGCAATTGCAAAGAGTGCAAAAACTAAAGCAATAATTACTCTAACTGCTTTATTTTCTTTAAATATCTCGGCTTTATTCATAATAGTTAATACAATTGCATAAACTAAAAGAAACGGAAATAGATAATGATAGAAACCTCCTTCAACCATTACATCAATAGCTCTAAAAAAATCTACCTCTCCAGCCCAATCTGAAATAGCTCCCATATATTGTACTCTAAAAAAATAAGTTTAAAAATTTGACGCATTACTACTAAGTAAATACAAAACACTAATATTTGTCATCACCGTACTTTTCTTTCCATTCTTTTTGGTTTTTCTTATAACTCTCATCTAATATATCAAAAACTCTTGAATCAAAATCTTTTGGTTTACCTGAATATAATTTAGTATAATCCTCTCTTGTTTTTTCTGCATCTTTCAAAGTTTTAGCAAGTTTTCTTTTTTTATCTGAATCTGAGGTTGAAACAATTAATAAAATTATAAATACTACTACAATAAATATAACTGGATCTACAAATGAATATAATATACTTTTTTCTTGATCTCCTAAAATAAAAGTAATTACAACAAAAAGTAATAATATTCCAAATGCAATTTGTCCTGCAATTAAAAGAACTATTCCAAGTATTCCAAGACCTAAAGCTAAAGTAACATTCCAAAGTGCTAATTTATCATACACATCATAACTCCAAAATCCAAGTACAATTCCTGAATAGAAAACAACTGCTCCAAGTCCAATTGCCCCTATTATAAAAAATAAATATGCATTGTGGTCTTTTTTAAATATACCTTTAAAAATATCAACTCCTGCAATGCCTCCAATTATATATAACATTAAAACTCCAATTGTAAGTGTTGAAATATTTGGAAATAATAAAGCAAGATACATTCCAATTGTAAATCCTGTTGGTAGAGGTATAGTTACTCCAAAAATAGAAATAATTAAAGAAACTAAAATTATCATTTTCTTATTTGTTTTACCTTCTTTATTTTCAAATAATTTTGCTCTTGGTAAAATTGAAATTAAAATAGCATAAACTAAAAGAAATGGAAAAACTAAATCAAAATATTGTCCATCTATTAAAGTTTGGATGAAATTAAAAAAATTTACTTCAGAAATCCACTCACTAAAGGACACCATAAAGATTATTATTAAAAAAAGTATTTATATAATTTATTATTATTAAAAAAGAATTAATTTTATTTTTTCTTTTTCTTAGAAGGAGACCCTTCCTCAATATCTTTTAAGATTCTCTCCTCATCAAGAAGAGTCCTTTTAACCATTTTTTCAATGTTCCCATCAATATTTTCAATATGTCTTTGAGTTCTATTAACTAAGCTTAACATATACAAGATAACTAACATAATTGCAAGAACAGTCCAAAACATAACCATTACTAAAAAATCTGTATCGTACATATTATATTAAATATATTTTTATTATTTATAGATTTATCGTAATTAAGAAGTTATAAAAGTAAAAAGTAAAACCGACTCCTGCGGGATTCGAACCCGCGATTTACAGCTTAGGAGGCTATCGTCATATCCAGACTAGACCAAGGAGTCAATATATAATTAAAATAAATACTTTAGTTTTAAAAAAGTTTTTATTTTAAATAAAAAAGAAAAATCCTGTAAAAGACATTAAAACTAATAAAACAACGTGAGGAGCTCCAGAGATTAAATTATTATCTTGCATTAACCCAAATAAAAACCCTGAAAGTATTGCAAGTTCATAGGTTAATAGAGTAAATAAAGTTAAATATAAATTTAAAATTTGATTACTTCCTTCATTCAAACTAGAAGTTCCAGCCGCAGAACCTAACTCTAGAAATAAGTTATTATATACTAAAATAATAAT
Organism: Bdellovibrionales bacterium; assembly: GCA_964217375.1. Classification (GTDB taxonomy): domain Archaea; phylum Nanobdellota; class Nanobdellia; order Woesearchaeales; family UBA583; genus UBA583. The sequence goes on from CAXPJQ010000059.1 coordinate 86,247, forward strand.
TCCTACAAAAATTAAAAATGAAATATATCCTGTAAAGGTATTTGATGCCAAATTACTTCTTCTCTCTTTATTTCTAAGTGTTTCAGTTGATATTTTAAATGATAACTCTCTTAAGATTTTTTCTACATGTCCTCCAACTCTTCTTGCTTCAATTACAAGTCTCATATCTCTTTTCAAATCTTTTGACCCAACATTATTTGCAAAATTAGTTAATGCAACTTCAAAGTTAACTCCCCAGGAAAGTTGATTTGATAGCTTAGTGATATCCTCATTTAAAACCCCATACTCGTTTTTAACTGCAGATCTAATTGAAGAAATTAAATCTGAACCACTCTCAACTGAATCTACTACATCCCTAAAAAATCTTGGGACAATTTCCATTTTTTTCTCAACTGTTCTTAACTCAAATAAAGATAAACTTAGATATGGAAGTAAAAAAATTACTGCAGGGATTACAAGATATAAATTAACTTTATTAGGATCAGTATTTGCAAGGTTTGAAAAAATTGCAACTATTGCAACAATAAATCCAATTATTGTCAAACTTAGAAATAAAGTTTTCAAATATCCTCTCATTTTATTTTCATTTTCCATTTTTAATTTAATCAATTGGTTTAAGTCTTGAATATAGTGGTTTTGAATAATACACAAGCATCATAAAACCTACATAACAAAAAGGCAATATCAATAAAAGCATAATTAATACAATAATTGTACTACCCCCACCATCTCCTGTACTTGATGAGATATTAATCATGTTTAAAATTGAAGACATGATTGCAAAAAATAAAGGTGAAATTAAAAGTAATACTACATAAATCTGAGAAAAAATTAATAATGTATCTGTATTTTTTTTTTCAATTGCTTCAATTTCTTCATTTAAATTACTTAGTTTTCTCTCAAGATATGAATAAATGTTTCCTCCTGAATTTGAAATTGTTACCAAATCATTTAATACATCTGATAACTCTTTTGATGGACAACTCTTCATTGCTTCTCTAATTGATGAATTAATATCATACCCCAAAAAATTAGTATAATGTTTAATTTTTTTAAATTCAACTTTAATTTCTTTATATATTAAAAAATCATCAATAATTTCAATTATTTTTGATAAATTTAATTCTTTTGCCAAAATCTTCATATATGGCAATACATATGGAATTGATGCATCAATTTCTGATTTTCTAGTTGATGATAAAAATAATGGATAATTATACAAAAAAACACCAACTGCACCTATAAAAAAAATACCTCCATAAAAAGATAATGCTGCAAGTACTACATTTCCTAAAAAAAATGATGAAAATATTGTAAAAAAAATAACTAATACAACTAGAATTGATAAGATTACTAAAATTGAGATAAAATATTCCTCAGGCAATATTTTCATATTTGCCTCTTGTAAAAGTTTTTCATATCTATTATTATATATTTTACTTTGAAAAAAATTTTTAAACTTAGGATTTTTAATCAATCTCCTTCCAATAAATCTATAAATTTGATGTGAAAGTATTGCTAAAGGATCATCAGAATCAATTTTTTTATCTAAAGCTGTTGGTTTTTTAATTTTCTTAACTTCATTTTTTTTAAAAACATTAAATTTCATTCTTCCCTTTCCTTAAGTTCATACTTCTCTAGATAATCAAAAATTTCACTTGGTTCCTTATAATATGATTTAATAATTGTACTCACATCTCTAAATTCCATTATTCTTTTTTTATGCATCAAATCTAAAATTCTTCTTCTTTTTTCAATTTCAGCCCACAAACTATCTTCTTTACCTCCTCTTAATTTTAATAAATTTGAAATTACTGAAGACTTCTCAGAGAAATTAAATTCATCTGTTGCAGGATTAAATTCTACAAAATCATTTGTTTCAAATTCATCTTTCCTAGAATTATAGTCAACAACTTCAACAATTGCTGAACAACGCCTAACTACATTACTTTTAATTTTCATTTGTTTCATAAAAATTGCTATATCGAGTTCAGTTAAAAGTTGTTTTGGTAAATTAATTGGATCAATTGTCATACGATTAACTAAATCCACAAATTTTTCTGCGTGAACTGTCCCCATTCCTGCGTGTCCAGTTGCCATTCCCTGAAACAAAATTGATGCCTCAGCTCCCCTAATTTCTCCCACAATAATAAAATCTGGCCTCTCCCTTAAAGATGCCTTTAATAAATCAAACATTGAAACTGTTGATTTTTCCTTGGAATCCCTTGCAATCATTGGTAGCCAGTGTTCGTGAGGTAAATTAATTTCAGGAGTATCCTCAATTGATACTACTTTTGAAGTTGGAGGTACAAAAAGAGATAATGCATTTAAAATTGTCGTTTTTCCCGTAGCTGTTCCTCCTGAAACTAAAACTGATTGTTTATTTTCAACTGCAAGCCATAAATATGCAAGTAAAAATGGAGGCATTGTTCCAAATTCAATTAAATGTATTGGTGTAAATGGTTCAGCTCTGAACTTCCTAATTGTAAATGATGAACCTTTTTCTGAAACTTCTTTCCCATAAATTGCCTCAACCCTTGATCCTTCAGGCAATGCACCTTGTAAAATTGGTTTTGATAGAGAGACTTCCTGATTACTCCTTTGAGCTAACTTAACAATAAATGAATTTAATTTTTCTGCAGATTTATATTTTCTATTTACTTCAAGTGGCCCATATTTTAAATGGTTAACAAAAATTGGAATATTTAAACCATCACAGGAGATATCCTCAATATATGGATCATGCATTAGTGGTTCAATGATTTCAAGTCCTAAAAAGTCTCTCTTTAGATAATAAATTAACCTAGTTAAAGAATCTTTACCCACCCTAATTTTATATCTCTCACATAACCTTCTTGCTCCTTGAATAATAATTTCCTCAGGTCCTCCCTCTAATTCTTCAGATGCAATTTTTTCAAAAACATAAATAAAACCTCTCCTTAATTCATTGTAATATTCAACTTCTTCATCTGATAAAACTGGTTCAATTACTTCATAAATTACTTTTTGTTCTTCCTCATCAAATCTAATATGTACTTTTGAGAGTTCAAATAAGTCATATTTAATATCAACATCTCTATAATTAATTGGTTCCCACTCAGTTGCTGAAGTTTTCAATAAATTGTCAGGTATCTTAGCTAGAGAAACTGATTTTTTTACTTCTTTTTTAGAATCATCTTTATCATCAAAATCTTTTGAACTTAAATAATTTTTAGCTACAATATTAATTGGTGCACTAGATTGGGGAGTATTACTAATTACTTGGATAGGAGGGCCATTATATTGCATTGAAGATTGTGAAAATCCTGGATTTTGTTGAGGAGGCAATTGAGAATTTGAATTATTATAAAATTTTTCTGGATCGGAAGTAACATCTGCATTTGCAGATTCTATATCTACACGATTTAATCCTTCTTCCCGTCTCTTCATTTCTTCTTGAGACATTGCAGATCCTCCTTGAATATCCCCATAATAAGAATTTTCCCCATAGGACCCAACTCTTTGCCCTCCATAAGATAAAATAAAGTCATATTTATGAGAATTTGTTGAATAATTTTTTTTTGCTTTTCTAATTAACTCTGCAATTTTATTTTTATCCATCTTTTTAAAACTCACCTAACATGAAAAATCCTCACTATAATTGTAATCAAAATCCTCAAAAGTAATTGAAATTCTATATTGACTCATATTCAATTTACTTATATTCCCCTCAGGCGGAGCTGTAGTTATGTTATAAATGTTTATTGAACAATTATAGTCAATACCATTACAGTAATTAGTAAACCTATTTTCAAGAGTGTTTATACTTTGATTTAAAGTAATCCCTGTCTTATTTTGAATTGGCAAACATAACTCTTGAGGATATTTCTCTAATAATATAAAATTCCCATTTTTAGATATATAAGTGTTATCCGTCTCTATAGAATAAATAAAATAAATAATCATAAATAGGAATAATCCTGAAATTACCATAAATTGAGACTTTTTTAAAAAATTCATTTACACACCCCAAAACTCATTTTTCTAAATTCATCTGTTGTTTGATTTACAATAAATATATTTGAGAGATATAATTCTTTATATGGATTACATGAAAAAATTTTTTTAGAAACAGATAGATTTGAAATTTCTAGATATAAATATTTACTTGAATTTAAATTTAAAAAATTATCTACAAAACTCCAATCATTTTGAACTTCTGATACACTTAAATCTTCACTTAAAACTAGGTTTCTAAAATTATCTTCCCCTACTAAAAAAAATAAATATTTTTCTTGGAAATAATCTTCATTAATTTGAGTATAATGATTTGCTGAAAAATCTACTATTAAAAACAAACTTGAAATTAATAATAACATAAACCCTATATCAAATACACTAAATTGACCTTTTTTTAATCCCACAGTGTTACCTCCAGATAAACTAAATTTGAATTTAGATAAGTTGGACACGAATATCTAACAACTTCACTCAAATCAGTTTTATTCTCTCCCATCGCATATAAATTATGTGTTGAATTTTTAATTTTAATCCCAAAAGCCCTATTTAAATCTAATTTATTATATATTGATTTATAATTTGAACTATTAAAAAATGTATTTACTTTACTTTGATTTAAATCAAAAGTATTATTTGAAACCAATCCAAAAAAATCAACATTAATTATATCAATATCATTCCAATTTTTTGGTTGACCTTGTGTGAGTGTTAACATGTCACAAAGATATTTTAAATCAGATAAATCTTTATTTAATTTATTATATTCCTTATAATTTTGAGATTCATCATAATATTGTGTATATACAAAAAAAAAAAATACTAAAAAGATAATTAACACAAATAAAAAATCAATTTGTAGATATCCTTTTTTTTGATTTTGTTTAATCATTTTAAAAAAACACTCATTATAGAACTTGACTTATTAAAACTAAACCCTAGATTATAATTTTCAGGAACTAAACTAAAATTATCCTCAAAAACAAATTCATTAAAGTTAACACTTAAAACTTCATATCCCAAATTAGACCCATAACATAAGTTATCTATACAAATTTCAGATGTGTCAGATTTTACTAGAGAATAATATGTTATTTTACTCCCATTAAATTTTATTAATCCTGAATCAAAATTAAGTGGAACTACTAAAAAACTCCCATCTCTTTTTGCTAAATTATCCAATTGAGAATATATTTTTTTAAAAAAATTTTCAATATATTTACTATCTCTTTCATTAATTTTCTCATCAAAAAAATTTTTAGAAAATGAATATGCAATCAATGAACTTGTTAATACTAAAAAAGTTAACAATACAAAAGAAATCAAATCACTAATTGCCTTTTTATTCTTTCTAAACATATTAAAATTAAAAAATAAAATTATAACAATATTATTTATAACCTAAGAGTAGAAACCAAACTAATTTTTAGTAATACAACTCCCATTATAATTTAAGGTATAGCCCTTAGATGGAACTAATTCAATATAGTTACAAAATTCAACTCCAAAAGAACTATATCTTCTAGAATATAAATCATTTTCAATATAATTTAATATCTCTATTTGAGTATTATTTAATTTAATTAAAGAATTATGATCAAAATCAATATTAAATAGTATATCATTTCCCTCTAAAGAAATTACTTTTACTAAATTATTTCTAAAAGAATTCAAAGAATTTATATTTTCATCTTCATAAACTAACTCATTAAAATCATTTTTTGAAGAATCATAAAAGAAATAAGAAAAACCAATTACTGCAATATATAAAATTAAAAGTAAAGTGAAAAGAGATAAAGAATATACCCCTTTTTTATTAATCATCTTTAAATTTTAATTTGCAATCATTTCTGCATCAAAAACACCTGATGAAGTAACAACAACAACATTATAAACTGAATCTTCAGTTAAAGAACATCCTGGAAGATTAACTGTAGTTACATCTTTTTTAGCCAATGTTACTGAAGTATTATCAGTACAACTTCCAGAGTATCCAGTTGTCGGACTAACTGAAACTGATGCTCCAGTTATATTAGTATTTCCAGCATTTTTAATATATACTGTTCCATTTTCTAATCTTGAAATTGTAACTGCTGAACCTGCATCAGATTCTTGAGTTACTTTAACATTTAAACCTGATTGATATGATGTAAACCAAGTTTGAAATCCAACAACTGCAACTACTGCTACAACTAAAAGAAGTGCAGTTGCAACAACAGGACTAATTGCTTTTTTATTATGATTAACCATTTTTATAAATTAAATATACTTAAATAAAATTAAGTCTGTAGAAATTTAGAAAAAAAATAAATTATATATTTTATTTGTCTTTAATAAGTGAAGAATTACTTCAAATTAGATAATTTTTTTAATCTAGAATCAATGTCAAGTATTTTCTCAACATTTGAAATGTTATTCTCCTCATCAAAATTTACAATTTCAATTTGATTTTCTTCAGGTTGAAATTCAGTATCTTCTTTAGATAAATTTAGACTTTGATCTTTTTGAGATAATGTTAAATCCTCTGAAAAAAAATCTTTTCTTACCTGATTAATTTTCTCAGATGAACTTGTCTTAAAATTTCTAAACTTATTATCTAACTTACTACTATTTAAATCAATTCTTTTTATTTTATTGTTTAATTCTCCAATGTTTGATCTAAATGATAACCCTTGAGAATTTAGAGATTTAATTTTTTTATCAATTAATTCAAAACTTGAATTTAGTTTTGAAAATTTATTATTTGAAATCCTATTTGAAGATGTAATCCCTCTATCTAGAGTTTTAAATTTATTTTCAATTAAACTTGTATACACTCTCTCAAATTGATCTAATTTTTTAGAAGTGTCAATATTTTCATTTTTTATTATTTTTTTAATTTCATTAAATGAAGAAGATATTTCTTCCTTTTGAACTTTCAAGTTATCATTTAAAATATCAATTTGGTCAAGTTTTTTATTTATAGGGTTTAATTCCTTTTTAAGATTTGAGATTTCATTGAAAATATTTTTATGTTCATCTGAGAGTCTCTCTATTTCAAATACTACTTCTTTTAATTTAGATGGATCAAAAATTTTTAATAACTTAAAAGTTTGCTCTTGAAATTGTCTCATCTCATCATTAAATTGTCTCTGTTGAGCACCCATTAAGGATTTTAACATCATTTCAGTATCTGAGGATAAATGCTTTCTCATTAAATTCATCTCAACTCTTATATCTTTAAGACTCTGTGTTAAAAGAATAAGTTCTTCAGTTGAAATGTGAGGTGATTGAGTGCTTGCACTTGAAAATATTGTCTCATCAAATAAATCTACACCTGCTCCAACTAAATGTTTATCTAAATCCTTATTAAAATTTTCCAGTTCAGATTGTAAATTTTTTTTTGAAACCATTTTTTTATTTTTTAGAAAACCATCCTTTCTTAGACTCATCTTTTAATTCATCTACTGCACTAAAATCAGGTTTTGGTAATTCTGGTTGTGCTTTTGAATTAATTTCCCCATTTGTTTCAATATTTTTTGGACTTAGACTTAAATCTTCTTTTTTATTAATTACTTTTGAAATCTTTTTATCTAAATCAGAGATTTTAGTTAAAACTTCTTCTTTAAATAAAGTAATTGAAGTATTAATATCTTCTAAAGTTACTTTCTCAGCACTTTCATCTTCATCATTTTTTTCAGAACCATTCTCATCAGTATTATTTGCTTCCTTAAAAATTTCTACTAGAAAACTAATTTGAGAAGAAATAGAATTAAGCATTTTCTCAACTTCTATTTTTTTATCTTTCTCCTTAATTGCAGTTAATAATAATTTTTGTTTAATTCTCAATTGTTCAACTTCTTTAACAAGATCTAAATCAGAACTAAGACTCGCTTTAGCCATTATAAATATTAAAACCAAATTATGATAATATAATTATTAGCAACTACTTAACAATAAAAAATAATTAAAAATTAAGAGTTATGATAAATTTCAAGTAATCTATTATATTTAGCAACTCTCTCTCCTCTAGCTGGAGCTCCTAATTTAATTGAACTCTCAAGAGCAATTGCAAGATCTGAAATGAAATCATCGGGAGTTTCTCCTGATCTATGTGAAACAATTGTATGCCATCCTGTAGATTTTGCTAATTTGTGAGCTTCAATTGCTTCAGTTAAAGATCCAATTTGATTAATTTTTAAAAGAAGAGAATTACATAACTTTTCTTTTTGAGATTCCAGAATCCTCTTTGGGTTAGTTACAAGTAAATCATCACCAACAACTAAAACTCTTTTTTTTGAAATAAAAGGGTTTTCAATTTTTAATTTAACAACATTTTCCATAAAAAAAGTAAATCCCTCAAAGTCATCCTCAGCCATTGGATCCTCAACACTAATTAAAGGATAATTCTTAATTAATTCATTATAATAAATTGTAAGTTCTTTATAATCTAAAAATAAATCTTTTTCAATTTCATATTTTTGTGTTTTTGCATCATAAAAATCAGATGCTGCTGCATCTAAGGCAAATCCGATTTTTCCATCATATCCTGCAACTTTTACTGCTTCAACTAATAAATCTAGAGCTTCTTTTGGTTTTGAAACTGCTGGTGCAAATCCTCCTTCATCTCCAATTGAAGTTGATTCCTTTCCATATTTTTTTTCAATTATTGTTTTTAAATGATGATATATCTCCGAAATAACTCTTGTTTTTTCTTTAAAATCTCCAAATAATGGAATTACCATAAATTCTTGAATTTGTAATTCATTTCCTGCATGTAATCCTCCATTAATAATATTTGCAAAAGGAAAAACTAAAGGTAGATTTTGCATCTTTTTATTAGAAAAATTTATTTTATTTGCTAATCTATACAAATATTCATGTAAAGGTAGATTATAAAATTTAGCGTAAGCTCTTGCAAATGCACAACTAAGCCCTAGAATGGCATTTGCTCCTAAAGCTTCTTTATTCTCAGTTGAATCAAGTTCAATTAATTTAGCATCAAAACTTCCTTGCTCAAAATCAATATTATATAATTCAGATCTAATTTTTAAAACATTTGAAACTGCTCTCTCAACCCCTTTACCGTGGTATTCTTTCCCACCATCTCTTAATTCATGTGCTTCATGAATTCCAGTTGAAGCTCCTGAGGGTACTTGAAATGAACCTTTTGATCCATCTTCTAAAACTAAATCTACTCTTACTGTAGGATTTCCTCTAGAATCTAAAATTTGAAAACTATCAATTGTCAATATCTTAACCATAATTAAAAGATATTAGAAAAAAATTTAATAAATTTTATAACTCCTATTAAGGAAATTAAGTAATTTATTCATCTATATTTTTTAAAGTCTCAATTAGTTCATCTATTTTCTCAGGTGAGAATAAAATATTTGCTTTATATCTTTTTTCCCCTTGAGGTGTTTTCCAACCTTTAGAAATTCCAATTAACTTATTTTCTCCCTCTGGGGGTTGTTTCAGGTTAACTTCAATAAAATTATTTCCACCTGCTTCAATCTCTACTTGTTTTAATGTCTTCCATTCTGCCATTTTCTTAATCAGACTTAACTTGAATATTTACAATTAATCTTTAATATTTATATAATTTTCCCAAAAAAAGTACAAAATACTAGATAAAACAGTAAAATTTGAAAAATATTCATAGACTAAAAAATAAAGATAGTATAAGTAACTTTTATAAAGAAATTTTAATTATTTTCTATTATGGGAAGAATTAAAACTAGATTCGAAAAAGCTTCAGGTCAGAAAATTTATGAAAAAGTAAAAGCTGAAGTTACTGAAGATTTCCAAAAAAATAAAGAAGTTGTAGCTAAGTATGCAGAGATTCCTTCTAAAAGACTTAGAAATAAAATTGTAGGATATGTTACAAGATTATTTAAACAAGAACAAAAACAAGAAGCTTAAACATTTTAATTCACATCTCTGGATTATCCCAGGATTGCCTTTTGAGGTGACTCAAGGCCAATTTTTTCTAGAGAGTTATATTATATAATATAAGCAAATAAAAAACTATAAAATAAAAAATGGTATTAGAAGTAGGTAGATTATGTGTAAAAACTGCAGGAAGAGATGCAACAAATTACTGTGTAATTGTTGAAGTATTAGATGAAAAATACGTTTTAATTGATGGTAATGTTAGAAGAAAAAAAGTTAACATGGCCCACATTGAACCACTTAATAAAAAACTAAACATTAAATCTGGAGCTGATACTAAAACAGTCTTATCAGAATTAGAAAAAGCTGAAATTAAAGTTACAAAATCAGCTGAACCTAAAGCTAAAAAAGAAAAAAAAGCTCAAGTAAAAAAAACTGATTCCAAAAAAGAATCTAAAAAATAAATTTAATTTATTTTACAATTTTTATCCACTTAAAATTATATTTCTCAAGATAAATTATATCTGATTGAACAATTTTATCTTCAATTAAATCAAAATAAGATTTAAAATTGAATTTATATTCTTTTGAAAGTGAAGTTATATTACTAATTGAAATTAAAATTTCAGATTCATTTTCATATGATAAAAATAAAAAACCTTTTTCTTCATGTATTTTAAATGAATATTTATCAAAATCAAATTGATTTCTAATTAAAACTAAGTTTTTGAAAATATCAAAAAAAGAATTATTTATCTTAACTAAATAGTCTTCATATTTAAATTTAGGCCTACTTAAATCTCTTTTATGATTAGTTATACTAAATAGATGATAATCATTTTGAGCTTTAATAATGTCAAGGTAATATATTAGAGGTACTCCTTTAATAAATAATAATAAGTTAAAACAAAATAAATGTTCTTTTGATGGATCTTTATTTAAAATTTCTTTAAGTAAAGAAAAGTAAGTTGAATTTAATTCATAAGGTTCATCTTTTCCATCAATTGTTTTATAATTAATCAGGAAATTATTTCTAAGTAAAGAATTAAAAAAATCATTAAAATCATTTTCATTTAAAAAATTTTTAATTCCTCTAAATGAAATCCCATCATGATTTGATAAAAAAAATATTACATCTTTATTGAAATCAAAGTCTTGAGCCCATTTTAAAAAATATTTGAAATCTTTATTATAAATACAATAAATTAAAAGCATTGGAAATGTGAATTCATATATTAAATCAGTACTTGTTTTTTCTAAATAATTTAAATTTACTTCATCTCCAAAATTAACTTCTGAAATAAATTTAACTTCAGAATTAATATGTTTTAAAGACTTGATAAATAATTCTACTAGGTCATAGTTTTCATCTAAATTAACACAACTAGTTCCACTCTTTTTAAATAAATAAGGTATGGCATCAAGTCTTAATATATTAATTCCTTTTTTAAAATAAAAAGAAATTATTTCTAAAAAATTAAAGAAAACTTTTACCTCATTTAAATTTAAATCTACTTGTTTATCACTAAATGTAGTCCATACAAAAGTTCCTAGATAATTTGTAAATAAAGAAGTTGACCTAGGTCTAAATACTTTTGAATAATCAAAATTTTTATCAAATTTAAAATAAAAATTATTTCTAGAATCAAGAAAATCTAAAAACCATTTATTATTATTTGAAGTGTGATTTAATATCAAATCTGACATTAATTTATATCTTTTTGAAAACTTTTTTATTTCTCTCCAAGTTCCATATTTGAGGTCTACTTTTTTGTAATCAACAACTGCAAATCCTCCATCTGCATCAGATTCAAGAAAAGGTAAAATGTGAATTGTTGAAAATAATTCTTCAAATTTATTCTCTTTTGTAAATTCATATAACTTATTTAAATTTTCAATAGAATTAGGATAAGTTAAAAATATTATATCTTGAGAATTTAATTTAAATTTTTTATTTTTTTTTTATTTTTAATTTATCTAAAATCCTCTCAAAATCAATTAAGTATTCTTCATCATAAAATTTCAAAAATAAATCTCTTAATTTTTTATCCACAAAACTAATTCTTATAATTTTATTTTATAAATATTTATTATCTAAAAAAAATATGAAAAATAATCTCAAGTTTTAAAAACATTAAAGATTTACTTTATTTTATGATAATTGGACTAGTTGGAAAACCAAATGTTGGAAAATCAGCATTTTTTAGAGCATTAACTCTTGCAGCTGCAGAGTCAGGAAATTTCCCATTTACAACAATTGATGCAAATTCTGCAATTGGGTATGTGAAAATTAAAGATCCTGCGACTCATTTTAACAAACACTCAAATCCTAGAGAGGGTTATGTTCTTGGAGATTTTAGATTTGTTCCAACTGAAGTAATTGATGTTGCAGGGTTAGTTCCTGGTGCTTCAGAAGGAAAAGGATTAGGAAACCAATTTCTAAATGATTTATCTCAAGCAGATGCTCTAATTCATGTAATTGATCTCTCAGGATCAACTAATGAAAAAGGAGAACCAGTAGAATTAAATTCATATAACCCTGCAGAAGATATTAAATTCCTAGAAACTGAATTAAATAACTGGTTCTTCTCAATTGTTCAAAAACACTGGGCAAACATTTCAAAAAAAATTAAAATGCAAGATATGAAAATTGAACTAGCTCTTGGTTCAGTTTTATCAGGATTAAACATTAAAGAGAATCAAATTTTCCAAGCAGTCTCTGAATTAAAAATCGATAAAACAAATATTGAAGCAAAATTAGAAGAATTAACAATTAGATTAAGAGAAATCTCAAAACCAATGGTAATTGCTGCAAATAAATGTGACTCAATTCAAGATAATAATTTGTGGGAAACTAAATTAAATAAATTAAAAGAAGAATTCCCTAACTATATTATTGTTCCAGTAATTGCAGAATATGAATATAACTTAAAAAAAGCAGCTGAAAATGGAATTTTAAATTATATTCCAGGTGAAAAAGAATTTTCAATTAAAGATGAAAATTCTCTTAATGAAGCACAAAAATTAGGACTTACTAAAATTCAAGATACAATTAAAAATATGCCAAATGGAACTGGAGTTCAAGACTGTATTAATTCTGCAATGTTTGATTTACTAAAAATGATTGCAATATGTCCTGGTGGAACTAAGCTTGAAGATAAAAATGGTAACACCCTGCCTGATTGTTTTCTAATGCCAAATAAAACAACTGCTCTTGATTTTGCATATAGACTACACACAGATTTTGGTAAAAACTTTGTAAAAGCAATCGACATTAAAACTGGGAGGATGGTTGGTAAAGATCATATTGTAAATATGGGTGACATCTTAGAGATTAAGGCCGGTAAATAAATTATAATAAATAATATATTTGATGAGATAAATAAGCAACTTTAAATTCATCTTGATCTTCTAATTGAGAGTTTAAAAAAATCTCTAACTGTCCTTTAAAATATTTGGTATTATTTTCTTTTTTTGAATTACAAAAACATTTATACATAAATTCAACTCCTGATATTTGTGAAAAATCTTTTAAAATTAAATCCATAATATTTTGTAAAGAATCTGAACTCAAAAAAGGTCTATTTGATTCATAAGAAATAAACTCTCTTTGGTATAATTTAAAAAAATCATGAAAATTTTCTATTTTTTCTAAAAATAAAGGCGGCCTATAAGGACAATGTGCTCTAATTTCCATATATCTAAAAGTAGATAATTAAATATAAGTTTTTCTATATCCAAAAATAGTTATAATAAATATTTTTATAAATATAAATAACTAGTATTTAGTATGATTATTGTAAATACTCAAGAAATTAAAGGTCAAGAAATTAAAGAAACTCTAGGAATTGTAAGAGGCAGTTCTGTTAGAGCTAAATGGTTTGGAAAAGATATTCTTGCAGGTCTTAGAAATATTGTTGGGGGAGAGCTCAAGGAATATAAAGAACTCCTTGATGAGGCAAGAGAAGCCGCTCTTTTAAGAATGCAACAAGATGCACAAAAACTTGGTGCTGATGCTATTGTAAATGTTCATTTCATGACTGCTGCAGTTAGTTCCGGTGCTGCAGAGATTTTAGTTTGGGGTACTGCAGTTAAATTACAATAAGATGGAAGATAAAGCTCAAGAATTTTATAAAAAAAGTAATGCTCAAAAAATAATTAAAAAAGAGTTAGATTCTTTTGCAATGTGGTCATTTTTATTATCAATTGCACCCATATTAATTCTTTTTCCTATCATTAATTTCATAATATTTATTATATGGCCAATACTACTAATAATATCAATTACTCTTGGATTTTTAAGTATTGGAAGAATTAAAAAAAATAAACTTAAATATGGAAAAGGTTTTGCAATAAGTGGGATTATTATTTCATTTATATTAATTATTTTATCTTTAATTTTTTTATATTATCTTCAAAATTTTAATTAATTTTCTTCTAATTGTCTAACTATATTCTATAAATTATTATCTAAAATAATATTATTATTAGAATCTTTTTTTAAAAATATTTTAAAAGTTGAAATTAATTGAACATAATCAACACAAAACCTCTCTTTTGAAAATAAAGAATAATTATAAATTAACTTATTGGATTTTAAATTCTTTATTGATAAATCTTTATTCGTTTAAACTTTTAATTTTTAAATTAATAAAATTATTAAGTTCTTTAACTTTTGAATTCTCTAAAATAAAATTAACAAAATCTTTCCTAATTAAAATTTCATTAAATAACGAAGAATCAATACACTCCAAAGATTCAATAAAAGATTTATTTGTTGAATTTTTTAAATCAAGTAAAATATTTGCATTTTTAACTTGAACCTCTTTCCTCTCAACAGGATAACCACCCATTTTTATTTCAGGAAAAGCCTTTTCAAAAATGTATTTTAAATTAAGTTCAGACCCCCAACCAAAACCTTTAGCAAAAGGTATTGATAATGAATTTCCTTGATTAATTTGAGAAAATAAATAAGCATCAGAAGGATCTATACAATAACCGCAAAATACTCCTGGATGTGCATTTAATGACATTAAAGCCCCTTGCCCAGTACCACATCCCGTAATGATAAAGTCTGCAGATTTAGAATTTAATAACATACTTCCCATAATTCCTAAATGGATATAAGTTAAATAACCATCATTTTCATTTTTTTGTCCAAAATTAAATACCTTATGTTGTGTATTTTTTGAAAAAGAAACTAACTCTCCAAATATAAGAGAATTCTTACTCGCCTGAGAATTTTCATTTATAAAAACAATATTCATAAATATAATTTATGAATCAAAGAATATAAAATTAACTAAAATTTATAAAAAAACAAAACCAAATATTTCTAGATTAAAATGAAAAAACAAGATATTTTACAAGAAGATACCCAAAGAACTAAAGGACTTGATGCAAGAGAAAGTAATATTCAAGCTGCAATTGCTCTAAGTGATATCCTAAAAACAACTCTTGGACCTCAAGGTCTAGATAAAATGTTAATTGATTCAATGGGTGAGAGCATTATTACTAATGATGGAGTTAAAATTTTAAAAGAAATGGAGATTGAACACCCAGGAGCTAAAATCTTAGTTGATGTAGCTAAAACACAAGAGTCCCAAGTTGGAGATGGTACAACTTCTGCAGTGTTACTTTCAGGAGAATTACTTAAGAAATCAAAAGAACTTCTTAATCAAAATATCCACCCTAATCAAATTGTTAGGATTTACAAAGAAGTTTCAAATATTGCAATTAAAAAATTAAATGAAATTTCAACTGAAGTTAAAACAAATAACAAAAAATTAATTGAAGATATTGCAAAAACTGCAATGACTGGTAAAATTGCAGAGTTAAATATGGAAAAGTTATCTGAAATTTTATTTGAGATAACTCAAAATTTAAAAGAAGAAAATTCTCTCCCAATAAATAAATTAAAAATACAAAAAATGCCTGGATCTCTTGAAGATTCAAAAATAATTTCTGGTATTGTATTAGATAAAAATCCTGCCCATCCAAATATGGTTAGAAAACTTGAGAACCCGAAAATTTTACTAGTAGATTTTGCACTTGAAATTCAAGAACTTGAATCTGATGCCAAAGTTAATATTAATTCCCTTGAAGAGTATGAACAATTTATTGAATCTGAAAAAAATTATCTTAAGAATTTAGTTTTTAAAATTAAAGAAACAGGTGCAGATTTTATTGCATCTCAAAAAGGAATTGATGATAGTGTTGCATATTATCTTGCAAAAGAAGGAATCCTTGCAACTAGAAGAACTAGAAAATCTGATCTTGAAAAGTTGTCTCTTGCTCTAAATTGTCCAATTATTTCATCATATGAAGATGTAAACAAAGAAAATCTAGGATCTTGTAAAGAGATTGAAGTAAAAGAGATTGAAAATGAACAATATGTATTTGTTGAAGGTACTCCAAATAAAAAAGCATTAACTCTTCTACTTAAATCCTCAACTAAACATTTTAGGGATGAATTAGAAAGAGCAATTGATGATGCTCTAGGTGATATTAGCGCTATTTTAAAATCTAAAAAAATTGTTGCTGGAGGAGGTGCAGTTGAATGTGAATTACATAACATTTTAAAAAGTGAACTTAAAAAATATCAAGGTAAAGAAGAATTAATTGCAAATGCATTTAATGAAGCTCTTTTAGTAATCCCTAAAACTCTTTGTCAAAATTCAGGTTTTGATGAAATTGAAATTATCTCTCAATTATTAAAATCTCACATTGAAGGAAACAAAAATTCAGGAATAAATGGGTTTAAGGGTATTGTAAAAGATACAATAAAAGAATCTATCATTGAACCAATTAATGTTAAAGAACAAGCAATTCTAAGTGCTACTGAGAGTTCATGTATGATATTAAGAATTGATGATATTATTGCAGCAAGAAAAATCCATCAAGATCAAAGTTTTAAAGGGGATTTTTAAATTAATTAAAAACTAAATAAATTAAAAATATAAATAAAATTAAAAGGAAAAATAAAATAAAATAAGTTTTAGAATTTGAAGTTTCCTCCATAACTTCTGAGGGTCTAATTATTCTTTTAATTGTATTATTATAAATTTCATTAGCATCAGTCCTTGATAAACCTGACTTTATTAATTCATTAACTAGCTGAGGTTTTGAATATTGAGTATAATTCTCTAGTATATATAACTCAATTCTCTCTTTTAGTTCATGATCCATAAAATTTTACAAAATTATTTTATTTTAAATTTATTTCATTACTTAAAGTTAAGAATTTAAATCTACTCTCTTAAAACACTACTTTTAAAAACAAAAAAAAAGAAAAAATAATATCAAAATGGCATTCAAATCTCCAAGATATAGAAAAAGGGCAGGTACAAATGCAGAAAATGAATTAATACACAAATTTTGGGAAAATGGTTGGTGTTGTGTAAGAGTTGCAGGTTCTGGTTCAACTAGATACCCAGCTCCAGATTTACTTGCTGGAAATTCCCATAGAAAAATAGTATTTGAAATTAAAGTTGTCTCAGGGGTAAAAAAATATTTTACAAATCAAGAAATATTAGATTTAGAATTCTTTGCAAAAACTTTTGGTTCAGAAAGTTGGGTTGGAGTTCAATTTGAAACTAAAGAATGGTTTTTTATACCAACTTCTGAACTTCAAAAAACAAAATCTGAAAACTATGTAATTGATTTAATTACAATGAAAAAAGTAGGATTTAAATTTGAAGAAGTTATAAAGTAAAGAGTTACTAAAAAAATTTAAAAACACTTAAAGTGAACAAACAATATGTTCTATAAGAAAGTATTTATTTTTTTCATTTTATTTTTTTTAATTCCCTCTATTTTTTCTATAAATGAAACTAAAAAATATATTGTAGTCTTTGAAGAAAATGAATTTAAATTAAATGAAAATTCTAATTTATTAAGCCACAGTATTGAAAATACTCTTAATTTAAACTCTAAAATTCTTGAAGTTAAATCAAAAATTAAAAATGTTGAATCTATAAAAAAAATTGATAAATTATTTCCAGGAGCAACTCTTGAAATCAATTCAGATAAAGAACTTGAAGAACTTAAAAAAAATCCTTCAATTAAACAAATTATTCCTGATGAAGAATTAGAACTTCTTGTTTCTAATACAACACATACTTTAATTGAATCCAGTCAAGTTTGGAAACAACTCCTTAATGGAACAAACATCACAGGTAAAGGAGTAAAAGTTGCAGTTTTTGATGGTGGTATTGATACAACTCATAAAGATTTTGGAACTTGTGAAAATTTTAATATGACTAAAAAAAATTATACTGGATTTTCCCTTGATTATCCTTATGAAACAGATCATCCTTACCCTCACAATAACTATACAAGATTTTCAATTAATTTAAGTTCATATAATGCAAATAACTTTACAATTAGATTTGATAGAATTGTATTAGATAGTTCAGACTACCTAAGAATTTATGATAAATCAAATTCTCTATTAAAATCATATAATGGACATTTTAATAAAGAAGATTATTTTGTAAATGATAATTATGTTGAACTTGAATTTACTTCTAGTTCTTCTACAAATGATTATGGATATAAAATAAATAATGTTATTATTAATTCTTCTTTTCATGGGTATATTAATGATACAAATTGTAGTAATATAATTTATCAATATGATTATGCATATTCTGATCCAATTCCTGAAGATCCATATGGTCACGGAGTTCATGTTGCATCATTAATTGCATCTAAAAATCCTGAGAGTATTAATTATAAAGGAATTGCTCCCGGTGCATCTCTTGGTATATTTAAAGTATGTGATAATGGAGGAACTTGTTTAAGTTCAGATATTATTACTGCTCTTAATGATGTAATTGACCCAAATAATGATGGTAATTACTCAGATAGATATGATATTGTAAGTATGAGTATTGGATTTAAAAATGCAAGTCCAGATTATTTTTTATCAAAGGTATTTGACACTGTTGCATCTCAAGGTGTTTTACCAGTTATTGCTGCTGGAAACGATGGTAAATTTTATGGTGATTTTAGTGTTACTTCTCCATCTACAAGTAGATCTGTAATTTCAGTTGGTGCAAGTTACAAAGATAATGATCTATATGAAATTCAATTAGGTGAACCTGATCAAGTTGTTTTATTTAGTTCAATGGGTCCAACAACAATAGGTACCATTAAACCAGATGTTATAGCCCCAGGAGTTTATATTTGTGGAGCTAGAGGTTGGGATTTCACATATCCTACATATACCTCATGTGGTGATGCCGATCACGTTGAAGTTTCAGGAACTTCAATGGCTACTCCAGTTACTTCTGGTGCTTTAGCTCTAATTAAACAAAAACATCCAAACTGGAGTGTTAAAGAATTAAAAGCAACAATTAAAGCTACTGCCCTTGAAACTAATGAAAGTTATATTCTGAGAGGTTGGGGAAGAATTCAACCCCTAAAAGCAATTAATCTAGATAAACCTTCTTGTGTTGTTGAATTTAATACTAGTTATTATAGTTACTCAATTTCTAATCAGACAACTTATCTTAATTTAAGTTATGAAACTTATTGTAGAAATGAGTATAATAGATCGGAATTATGGTTTATTCCAATTGATAATTTTGATGACTTATCTAATTATTATGATACCAATAAACAAACTTTAATAATTAATACAAGTAAAAATGGAACTCAAACAATGCAAGTCCCAAGAAATACTTTTACTAAAGGTTTTTTTAAATTTAAAACAATTGATAGCAATTCTTCTTATAATAACTATGATTTATTATATGTTGAGAATAGTTTTTCTGATTTTGTAACTAAAAATATTACACTTTTTGGTCCAAACTCTTCAAATCAAACTACTCCCTCAAATAACTTTAATCTTAATTTTTCAATAGAAAAAAATGGAGATTTAAACGATAATTCTACAATTGAAGTAATTAAGTTTTTTAACCCTACAATTAATTTAAATAACTCATTAAATCCTTTCTCAGGTTTAAACTCAACTATTTATAGTAACATTACTTCATCTAATTTAAACATATCTATAAATAATATTTCTCTAAATTCAACTGGAAATTATTGTTTACATATTAAATTAAATTCAAATTTAGATAAATTTATTCAAAATGATTCTTATATTTGTAGGACAATCTCTAAGGTAATTAATACTACTACTGAAACTAAAATATCAAACATTACTTTTGAATCAAGTTTTAATTTAAATTCAAATGAAACTAAAACGGAAAAAATTAATAATTTGAAAATTGTAAACACAAAAGAAAATTC
>CAXPJQ010000060.1:0-22986 GCA_964217375.1 Bdellovibrionales bacterium
TAAATTAATCCCACTACCACTATCAATTAAATTAGAATTAATTTCAATTGAACTTGAATACACTTTATTTTCATCAGTAATATAATTTGAACCAATGCTAATCTCAGGTTTAATAGTATCTTTATTAATAGTAACAAATTTCTCAAAACTTCCAACTTTAATTTTAAGTTTATCTAAATTTTCACCTTGAACTAAACTAGGATAAAGTGATAAATTAATTCCAGTAGTAGATGCTTCAAAAGTACCAGGAGTATTTTGAGCAGGATAAGTTTTAATTACATCTCCTCCTAAAACAAATTCAATATCGTCATTTAATGCTCTCAATATATCAATTCTTGGGTATGCCATATCTTTATCATATTCAAACCAAACATTTCCAATTGATTCATCAACATAAGTCACATTAAATTTTTTAACATAAGTATCAATATTTCCTGCAACGTCTTCACAAGAAATAGTTAAATTAAAACTCTCAGGTTGATCAAATGGAATACTATTCCAAAAGTTACTAGTTGTATCACAAACATAAGAATTATTATATTCTGCATATGAAGAATCTGGAGTAAATAATGAAATGTAAAAGTTATCAACCCCTGAAATTTCAGTATTCATACTATTCCAAGTAGAATTACAATAATGAATTGAATTTTGAGTATTTTCAATTTTATAAGTACAAGTTGGTCTTGCAATTTCATCTTCTTCAAATTCAAATTCAATACTTTTAACTACTTCAGCTAAAGTTGCAAGATTATTTGGAGTATATCTATAGATATTATCTGAAAAAATTAAATTTTCTATTTTTGGTGCTACATTATCAAAAACTAAAGTAAATATTCCATTATTATAACTTGGTGATTCTTGATTTTGATCTTTACAATCAAATTTTAATTGAATTGATGAAATTTCTTCCAAATTAATTGCAATTCCAGTTCTGTCTTCAATATCTAAACTAAATCTTGAATTATTTTCCCCATAATTTCCTTGGAATAAAGTTCCATCCACAGTATAATAATAATCACAAGAATAAACTCTATAATCTGGAGCTGTAAATGTCAAATCAATTGAAGGATTTGAACTTGATGTATAAATAATTTTATTTGAATAATCAACCCTACCAATATCCCCTTCAAAAGAAATTGATGGTGTTGAATTATCTACATAAAACAATATTTCTTTTGTTTGAGTATTTCCTGCTTTATCAAAGAAAGAAAAATTAAAACTTACTTCATATAATCCTCTTTCAGTTTCAGAGAGTTTAAAGTTATTTGAATTAAATAATAAATCTGAATTAGATGTTGTTGGAGTTAATCCAAAACTAACTTCTGAAATGAAAGACCTTTCTCCTTCAGCCATATTTTCTGAATTAAAATTACTATAATTTATACTATCATAGTCAATTTGAGTATTTAAATTAATTAACGCTCCACTAACATCTTCTTCATTTTTATAAGTTAAATTATAATAATTTTCAATAAATGAATTTCCTCCATTTAAATTTACTTCAAAATTTAGATTATTAAAAAAAGTATTTACAACATATCCTTGATTATGTCTTGATTCAATTAAATTTCCTAAATTAGGTTTTGTTAAAATATAAGTATCCCCAGATGAGATTACATTAACATCATTTCCAGTAATTGTATAGTTTGAAAAGCTTGGATTTTGATTATCTATAATGTAATTATAAATATTTTCAATTTGATACCCATTCTCATTTACACAAGTTAAATTTAAAGTATTCAATCCTACTTGAGGAAAATTAATAAAATAATCATATTTATAAGAATAATTAATATTTGTATTTAAATCCGTAAAGTTTAATCCATTATTAATATCCACAGAATATCTATTAAATTCAAATGAAGGTCCTTGATTATTAAGTTTAAAGTTACAAGTTAGATACTCATTACTATAAAAATAAAAATAATTGTTATTTAACTTATTTATATATCCAGAATTTGAGTTTAAAATCTCATCTTTTTGATAATTATAATAATTAAGGTCTAAATCATTTGGATAAAAATTTGAAAAATCTAAATTAAATAAAGCATTAAAGTTAAAAGAGAATGCAGTTGGTAAGTTAACAGAATCACTACAAATTAAATTAAATCTAAAATCTGCTCCAAATTCACTTGTTTTGTTAATAAATCTTCTTAAATCAATTTGAAAATTTTGACTATTAGTTAATGGATAAAAATTCTCATCATTTGGTACCACTAAATGTCTCTCATCAAATTGAGCAACTCTGGGTCCTCGTTGAGTTAAATACATATAACAACTCTCAATTTGAGTTTCATCTTCAAGTCTAAACTCTATAACTGAATTTGAAGGAGTAATAACTAAATCTAAAGCAGTTACTTCTAATTCATCATAAAAATTCCCTTCTTCAATAAAATAAATTTTAGGTCCATAAAAATCAATTTTAGACGTTGAAATGACTCTATCACTTGAAAATGCTTGATTTCCAGATTGATCTAAAAAGTTATAAGTAATTGAATTTACTTGTTCTGTCAAATCACTTCCAAATAAGTCCTCAAAAGAAAGTGTATCTATATTTGAATTTAATTCCTCAATTTTAGTAATATTCCCACCATTATCATAATTAAGTGTATATGTAAAATATAATTTAGATTGTAGTCCAAAGTCACCACAACTCTCTTCAGAGAGATAATCAACACCCTGATAATGTAAATTTAAATCTCCAACTTTATTTCCATCTTCAACTTCATCTAATCTGATGTAATCTCCATTTGAATTTCTCCCAAATACTTCAACATAAACTGAAGGTGCAACCACATCACAATCTAAATTAAAATTAAAACTATCAACTTCAAGTAAAGTATTCATATCCTCAAAATCAGGAATATCATTATTATTTGAATCTTTAAAACAACCAATAACTTGATCCCACTTACAAATTCCATCATAAGTTGAACTCACATACCCAAAATTACAATCCTGGGAGTTATCATAGAGTTCACAAAATACTTGTGAATTTGATAAAGATTGAGATTGCCATCTAATTTTATCTTCAACTTGTAAATATGGATTTAATGTCAAATTATTTCCTAGAGCAGTTTCTAAAAAATTATATCCATAATATTGTGAAGAAGAACTAACCATGTATGAACAAGCTCCAAGTGAATCTGATTTTTCTTTAGTACAGGTGTTATAACTCCCTTCTTCATAACATTGTGAACAACTTGATGCAGCTTGAGGTATAATTGAGAGTGGTTTAAAGAAAATATTATCTCCATTTAAATTTACTCTCTCAAATGAAATAGAGTCAATATATACTTTTTTAGTTGGATTTGAAATTGTTATTTCAACTTTTGAAACATTTGAATCTAAAAAGATTTGATTAAAATAAACTGGGATATATATATTTAAATCACTTTGAGAGTAATCATTGTAAAAGTAATAACCATTTTTTGGACTTAATTGTAAATTACTTTGAATGAAATTTCCCTCTAAATCATATTTATCTAAAATCACATCAATATTAAAACTTGAATTAACTCCTTCAACTTCTTCAGGTTTTAACCCAAGAAATAAAACATAATTTCCTGAATTTAACTCTGAAACTTCAAAAGAAAAACTCTGAGTTGTATCAAGTAATTTTGAAGTATATTCTTGAGAATTGATTTCGGAATTATGATAAAAATAATTATTCTCTTTTGAATCTCCTTGATTTACTGCTAAATTTAATCTAGAAGCAAAATCTTCTAATTCATATCCATCTTCAGTATTATTTACATAATTTGAAATACAAATTCCCCCAGCCCCTTCAAAAGAATTTATTGAACTAGATTCCACCCAACTACAACCATTTTCTAAATTCCTTGAAGTTGAACCACCTTCATTTGTTTGAGAATATTTTGCAACATTTGAAATGCAACTAGACTCAGTTTTATAATCTGAACAACTAATAATAGTATTTTTAGGCACACATGAATCTGCTTCATCTAAATCAAAAATTCCTCCTCCAAGTCCTGAGAATAGATAAGAGATTCCCTCTGGATTATAAAAACACTCAGGTTTAGCCTCACAAGCTACTTTTGATCCTAAGTAACTATCTAATTTATTTAAAGTACAAATTGTAGTAACTACATTAGCATTAGAATTTGAAGAGTCTGAAGGGTTATATGTTTCTCCATCTAAGTCATATGATCCTCCAATTGGAATATTTAATTCTGCATCAGAAAAACCCTCTGAAACCTCAAAATCTTCAACTTCATAAGCTGAATCATAGTCAATTTCAACACCTGAATCTCCTCCTGAAGTATCACTCCCTGTGTCTGTGCCTGTATCTCCACCAGTCCCTCCACCTGAGTTTCCTCCTGAAGATACTAAAATTGTACAAGAAGAATCAGTAAACCACTGTGAGTTTTCATCACAGTTTTGTAAATTATAACCTCTACCCTCTAAAAATGTTATCTGTGAAGAAAAGTCAAGATTAATTCCATTAGAAAATAATTTAGCATTCACACTATTATAGTAATGTTCATTCATGGCACTACCTGAATTTCCATAACATTGTAAATTTTGTTCACAAAATAAAGGTTGATAATCATCACAAGAATAATCAATAGCATCTCCTAAATACAACTGATCCGATCTACATGCGTAAAATGATTCTCCGTTCGCATCAAGTCCAATATAATCTCCAAAAACAACTTGTGTTTGTCCTCCACTTATCTCTGAAAGCTCTAAACAACAAACTCCCAAAGTTGAACCACTTTCATCAGAATAAACAAAACTTAAATTTAAAAAAATTAAAAATAAAGCAAATAATTTTCTAAAATCTATACTCATATAAAAAAATCTCAAAAAAAAGTATTTAAACTTTATATTTAACTAATTGGTAAAAACGATATAGAATTAATTATCACTTGAAGAATCAACTTCATCTGTTGCTTCAGCTGAACCCATAATTTTATGGTAAGTTTCTTGTACATCTTTAGTTTCTTTTAACCTTTGATGTAATTGTCTTAATTTTTTTTTTCTTTGCATATATTCATCAAAAACTTGATCTTCTACCATTTTTATATCAATTTAATATCTCTATAACTTAAACTAGGAACTTATTCTTTATAAATGTTACTATTTGATACTACTTAGAGTAACACCAATATTGTAACTAAAAAAATACGAACAACTTTGTTTAACTAAAAGTAATAACAAAATAAATCCAAAATTGAATTAAAAAATAAAAAATGTCAACTCCGAGACTTGAACTCGGGACCTCCAGATTATGAGTCTGGCACTCTAACCAACTGAGCTAAGTTGACAAAAACCTAAGCAAATTAATTATTTTACTTATAATATAAAACAACTCAAAACCATTTATAAAATTTAGCTTTAGAAAAATTCTTCACTAAAAAAAGACAAAACAAGTAAATTTTATAAAGACTAAAAAAATAAAATAATTATATGTTACATCCATCTCATAAAAAAGAAATTTTAATCAATTCAAAAGCTACCCTTGAGAATATTAAAAATCAAAATAAAAATTTAGATAAATTAAATTCCAAGCAATTAAAGAATGACAAAAAAAAAGAATTGAAAAATGAAATTTCTAAAAAAGAGGGAGAACTTAGAAGAAAATTAAAAATTAAAAAAAATAAAATTTCTAAATCATTTAGAGATTGGATTTTTAATAATAACGAGTTATAAAAAAATGAAAACAAAAAAAATTATATTATTTGAAATAATCTCATTCATTTTAATGGGGATAGTAATTGCAAGGTATGGTATTAACTTTGAAAATTTTGGAAATTATTTTACTTTTTTCAATGAGCAAATCATATTATTATTAACTCTTATTCTAACTTTAATTTTAGTTACAGGATCCTATTCCGCAATTAAAGTAATATCTAAGAAAAATTTACTAAGAATTCCTTTTTTTATACTCTTAATTTCAACTCTATTTTTTATATATAGAGTTATTAAGATCCAAGAAATAATTGACGTTATTATTTTAATTGGATATATCGTGTTATTACTTATTAATCTATCAATGTTAAAAGAATTATTTTTAATTGTTAGAAAAGTTTTTTTAAAAAAACATTCTTAATTTAAAAAAGATTTAAATAAATAACTCATTTTCTTAATTATATGACTAAGACATTTAAAGAAT
Organism: Bdellovibrionales bacterium; assembly: GCA_964217375.1. Classification (GTDB taxonomy): domain Archaea; phylum Nanobdellota; class Nanobdellia; order Woesearchaeales; family UBA583; genus UBA583. The sequence goes on from CAXPJQ010000060.1 coordinate 6,140, forward strand.
TCTCAAAAAATAGACAAAAAGAATTTTATTATAAAGAAGCTAAAAAAATTGAAGTAAGAGCTAGATCATTTTTTAAATTAGAACAATTAGATACTAAATTTAATTTAATTAAAGAAAATCAAAGAATAATTGATTTAGGTTGTGCGCCAGGAGGTTGGTTACAATACATTGATTCCAAAATTAAAAAAGCACAAATTTTTGGAATTGATTTACTTGAAGTTAAAAAGCAACACGAATTTTCTCAAAATGTTAAGATTATTGAAGATGATTTCTCAGAAATTGAATACTACATAAAAAATGAAAATGGTGAAATTGAAAAGTTCGATTTAGTTCTCTCTGATATGGCTCCAGAATTTAGTGGAGATTCAAAAGCAGATAGAGGTAGATGTCATAAATTAAACATGACTACAATTGAGTTTTGTGAAAAATATCTTAAAAAAGGAGGAAATTTAGCATTTAAAACTTTTGGAGGTGAAGATTTAGAATTTGTTAGAAAAATTGCCAAAAAAAACTTTGAAGAAGTTAAAGAATATAAACCAAATTCATCCCAAAAGAAATCATCAGAATTATTTGTAGTTTGTTTAAATAAAAATTAATTTGAATAAGTACACCTAAAACCTGTAAAGAAACTATTAAAATTTGGACCTCTGCCAAGGTATAAATTATATATCCCTGAAGTATTTCCATTTCCCCAAGCACCCCCTCTCATTAATGCATGATTGGACAAATCGCTTGCCGGATCGGCATCATCAATATCAAGTAAAATTTGACCTATCCCTTGGTTTGAATCTTTAAATAAATCTGATCCTAAATAAGAATAAGTTAAAGGTATATTTTCCCAAGACTCCCACCCAGAAATTCCAGTTCCAAGTGAAGATTCAAAATTTGTTGTAAAAGTATCATTTGTCCACTCAAAATAATTCCCTGCAAAATCCCAAATAATTTCTCCTGAATTTAATTCCAAAGTTCTTCTCTGTCCAAGACAAGTAATACCTTGAGTTGTCTCATCTGCAATTGTTGCCTTAGTTGAATAATACCCATCACAAGATGTAGTTGAATCATTTGTACCATAATACCCATCTAAATCATTTAAAGATGCATTTAATCCTGCTGGACTTCCATCACTATGTCCAAGGTACAGAAATCCATCACCTGAGAGATTATTTATCCAGTTATCTTCATTTTTCTCAAGTTCTTTTGAAATAGTTACCCATTCATTATTTGTTATTAAATGAAAACCATTACCTAATTTTGTACATAAAGTTCTAGCTTCATTTTGAGTCAACATATTTAAAGATTTACTTTGTGGTTTTGAAGTAATTTCAACATTAATTGTATCACAAGTCCCAGGAGTTCCATCACCACAATTCATATCTAAAGAATTATCTAAAAAAACTTCAGTTAAAGTTGTTGCTTTTGCCTCATATTTCATTACACAAAAGTCATCTTGGTTCGTATCTAAATTTCCTTTTATATGAATCCAATCCCCATAAGGAATTTTTGTACAATCAATATCATTTTTTTCATTTGAATTTAAATATAAATCATCCCTATTTTGAATATTTATCTTCTTTAATATAAAATGTATATTTTTAGTTGTTTGATTTTTATAAGCATAATAATTAACACCTTGTGGTAAAAAGTATAAGTAATCATCAACACCTCCATCAACGTCAAAATCTTTAAAAACTAATGCATCAATATCTGTATCTACTTTAATATCATATTGTTCTACAATAAAACTCTCAATTACAAATTCTCTATCATATCCACCTCTAACTTCCCCATATAACTGAAACTCATTAAGAATACTATTTGCAACATCTTCTCTTTGAAGAAGTAAATCTTGTTTATTAAAATCAACAATAAAATGACCTATAAAATATAAGGCAAGAGTTAAAAGAACACTCATAAAAACAAATAAAATCATAAATTCTAAAGAAATCTGAGATTTTTTTCTAAAAAATAACATAAAAAGAAAATAATTTTTAATATTATAAATATTTTGAATTACAAATAAAAGACAAATTAGTCTTCTTCATCTTCATCATCATATTCAAGATCTTCATCTTCAACACCTAAAAGAACATTTAATTCCCCTCTATCATCTAATTCATATAAATCTTCACATCCCCCAATAAATTCATCATTAATAAATATTTGAGGAACTGTTTGATGATTTGTTTTCTTTCTAAGTTCTGCTAAACCTTTCTCATCATCATCCATTACATGTCTAACATAATCTACTCCTTTCTCTTCTAAAAGTGCCTCAGCTCTTTGGCAATAAGGACAATAACTCCACACATAAACTTCTACAAATGTCATAATATCTACTCCACACTTAGAGAATTTATAAAATTTTCGTTAAGAATTAAAAAAATCTAAATTAAATCACACTTATTTTTACTTATTAAATAAGTTAAATATTACTCTAAAATGTTTAGCTTCTTGTAGATAAGTTTTAATTGAATTTAAACCTCTTAATTTTGACAAACCAAAATAAGAAAATATAAAATATAAACTTAAAAGTGTAACTAAAATTACATCAACCCAGTGTTTTCTAAAAAAAGCTCTATATGTTTTTGATTTTGCATAATCTCGAATCAACTCTAAAGTAAAAATTAAAAGAATTACTGAGGAAAATAAATGAATGTAATGTAAAATATATTCATCTACTCCAATTAAAAATTCTAAAACTACACCCATTATAGTAAAAATAATTGCAAAAAGAACTAATACATCTAAAATTTTATCAAAAATACTTTGATGAATATAAAAATTATATAACTTTTTAATATAATTTCCATGTACAAAGTACTCTTCATGAACTAGTTGTTTTTTCTTTTTCATTAATATAATTATGAAAAATTGATTTTTATTAATAATGTGTAACTTCTAAATAAATACTTGTTAAATATATAATCTACTATATAAAGACAATTAAAATTTAAAGAAATCAAAAAAATTAAATTATTATGTTAGATATCATTGAAATTAATAACAAAATTACTTTATTAAAACACAAAGATCCAGATTTAAAAATATTTGATATTGTTATGGAAACAAAATATGGAACCTCATATAATTCTTATCTATTAAATGGAGGTAATGAACTTGCATTAGTTGATTCTGCAAAACATCACTTTAGTGAAGAGACTATTTCCCATTTAAAACAATTAACTCAAGACAATTTAGAAAAAATAAAATATATTATTGTAAATCATACTGAACCTGACCACAGTGGAGAAATTGAAGAAATAATTAAAATAATTCCCCATGTTAAAATTGTTGGAACTCCAACTGCACTTGGTTTTTTAAAAGATATCTCCAATTCTGATTTTGAAACAATTGAGATTAAAGAAGGTTCAATTCTAAAAGTTGGTGATTTAACTCTTGATTTCATTATTGCTCCAAATCTTCACTGGCCCGATTCAATGTTTACATATATTAGGGAAGAAAAAACTCTTCTAAGTTGTGATGTATTTGGATCTCATTACTGTTCAAATGAAACATATTCAAATCAAATTAACCAAGAAGAATATAATGAAGCTCTTAAATACTATTATGATTGTATTTTTTCTCCCTTTAAAAGTGATGTAATAAATGGTATTGAAAAAATTAAAGGTATTTCTATTAATTTAATTGGACCATCTCATGGTCCCTTAATTGCAAAAGAAGAAGTTGATGAAATTAAAAATACATATCTTAATTGGTCTCAAATTACTCCAATTCAAAGTGATAAAATCTCAATTTTATACGTTTCAGCTTATGGATATACTAAAGAGATGGCAAAAATAATTGGAAAATCTATTGAAAAAGAAGGTTTTAGAGTAAAATATTTAGATGCTCTTGAACATTCAGAAAATGAAATATTAAATGAGATGAATACTTCCTCAGCATTTTTAGTTGGGTCTCCCACAATTAATGCAGATTCCCTACCTCCAATTACAAATATTTTAATGAAACTCTCACCTAAACAATGTCAAGATAAATTAGTTGCAGGTTTTGGAAGTTTTGGATGGTCAGGTGAAGGAGTTAGAAATGTTGAATCAAGACTATCTCAATTAAAATGTGAAGTAGTAAGACCTGGACTTAAGATTAAATTTAATCCTAATTCATATGATAAAAAAAGAAAATGCGAGATATTTGGTGAAGATTTTGCAAAAAGAATTTTAACTCTTAGAAAAAATAAAAAAAGTGACTGGGCTCAAATTAAAACTGGTAAATGGAAATGCTTAGTTTGTGGTGAAATTTATGAAGGAGAATACCCTCCTGAGGAATGTGAAGCTTGTGGGGCTCCTGCTGATCAATTTATTGAAGTAATTGATGAGATAATTAAATTCAAATCAGAATTAGAAACAAAAATCTTAATCATTGGATCGGGAATCTCAGCAATATCTGCAATTGAGAGTATAAGGAAAAGAAATCAAAAAGCAAAAATTACATTAATCTCTGAAGAATCTGAACTCCCATATTATAGAATTTTATTATCTAAAAAGTTATGTCAATCTGAAGTTAACTGTAGTCTAAAAGATCAAAAATGGTTTGAAGAAAATAATGTTGAAATAATACTTAATGAAAAAATATTAAAAATTGATAAAGAAAACAATACTATTTTCTCAACTAATAATTCTTATAATTATGATAAACTATTAATTACAACTGGAGCTAGAGCAAATTTAATTCCAGTATATGGAGATGATAAAGAGGGTGTTTTCTCGTTAAGAAATAAAGGTGATTTTTATAACATTGGGACATATTCCAGAAAACCTCACGTTAAACATGTAACTATAATTGGTGGAGGAATATTAGGAATTGAAATTGCTTCATCTCTTAAAAAAATTGGAAAAGAAGTAACAATTATCGAATTTGCTCCAAGAATTATGGCAAGACAACTTGACCCCGAGGGTTCAGAATTACTTGAAAAACATCTAAAAAGAGAGGGTATTGAAATTCTAACTTCTGAAACAATTGAAGAAATATATGGAACTGGAGATAATTTAAATATCGTCTGTGGAGTTAAATTACAACATGATGGACACAAATTAGATACTCAAATGATAATTAGAAATACTGGAGTTAGAGCAAATCTTGAAATTGCAAAAGATTCAGAAATTAAAACCCATAGAGGAATTATAGTTAATGAAAACATGGAAACATCTCACCCTAACATTTATGCAGCAGGAGATGTTACTGAATTTGAATCAAAAACAATAGGATTATGGTCAATTGCTCTTGAACAAGGTAGAGTTGCAGGTGCACAAATAATTGGAGACACCCAGATTAAGTATTCTCAAAGACCTGTAGCTACTTCATTTAATGAATTTGGATATAACATTTTTTCAATTGGAGATATTGGTCTTGATCTAGAATGTAGAGAATATCAAATTTTAGAGTTAAAAGACCCAAAAAATGATTCATATAGAAAATTTTATTTCCTTGATAATCAATTTGTTGGAGGAATATTAATTGGTGATTGTAAAAAGGCCGCTCATTTAAGAAAATCTCTAGACAAGGGATCAAATCTTCAAACTTTCTTAGATGGTCATTTCCTTGACGAATAAAAATAATATATTTTTTAAATAAATAAATATACTTTTATTTATATGAATGAAAATCTTCTAAATATTCTTTTAACACAAATCAAATTAAAAAATCAAATTAAAGATTTACCAAATGAATTCATTTTATCTAGAGTTGAACAGTTTTTTTTAACAAATGGGGATAAAAGAAAAAAATTAGAAAAAGAATTTGAAAATAAAAAAGAAAAAATTCTTAAAAATAAGATCTTTAAAGAAGTTTTAAAATCAATTAGAGAAGAGATTGGAATTTTATATGGATCATATTTAACTTCAAATTTCTCAAAAAAAGAAAAGATCTTAAAAGAATCATTTGAAACTGAAGAACTTCTTGAACTCCACAAATCAAGTTCAGAGAGAATTAAATATTACTATCAAATATATTCAGAGATATTTTCTTGGTATGAACCTAAATTTGGAATTGCAGACCTGGCATGTGGTTTAAATCCACTTAACTTTAATGAGATAAAAAAAATAATTAAAAATAAAAATCTTAAAGCCTATGCCTCTGATTTAAATCCAAATGATATGAAATTTATTCAAAATTTTTTTGATGAAAATAATATTTCAGGTATTGCTAAAAATCATGACATAACTCAAATGAAATTTTTAGAAGATAAAGAATTTTTAGAATGTGATTTAGTTTTTATTCTAAAAGCCCTAGACTCATTTGAGACAATTAAAAAAGATATCTCCAAAACTATTCTTGAAAAGATACCTCAAAAAAATATTGTAGTTTCATTCCCTACAAAATCAATTAAATCAAAAATTGAATTTAAACCTGAAAAAAGAAATTGGTTGAGGAATTTTTTAAATAAAAATAATTGGAAATTTAAAGAATTTGAAATTGAAAATGAATTATTTTTTCTAATTAAAAAATAAAAATTTTACCCTTCAACTAATTCTTTCTCATACCCTTTTTTAATAATCTTACCTGATAATTGTCCACAAGCTCCAGAGATATCATCTCCCATTGATTTTCTAATTGAAACTTCAATCCCATTATCTCTTAAATAATCTCTAAAAGCAATTACATCTTTTTCAAATGGCATTTCATATTGTGCAAATTCGTGAGGATTATAAATTAATAAATTTACATGAGCTAATCTATTTTTTAATAATTCAACTAATTCTTTTGCATGAGCTAATCTATCATTTACATTTCTAATTAAAACATATTCATATGAAATTCTTTTATTTGTTTTTTCAACATAATAATCACAAGCTTTCATTAAATCAGTTAAAGGATATCTATTATTTAGAGGCATAATTTCAGATCTTAATTCATCATTTGAAGCATGAAGAGATATTGCAAGTCTACTTTGAATACCTATGTCTGCATAATCATAAATTCTTGGAATAATCCCTGAAGTTGAAACAGTTATATGTCTTGCTCCTATATTAAAACAATTTTTATCATTTAATATCTTAACTGCTCCCTCTACACTTGGATATGTTAAAAATGGCTCACCCATTCCCATAAATACTACATTAGTTACTCTTGATTCTTCATTTTTTAAATACCTTGCAATAAAAAGTACTTGTTCTACAATTTCATCTGTTGAAAGCGATCTCTTAAACTGATTTGCACCAGTTGCACAAAACTTACATCCTACTGCACAAAAAACTTGAGAGGATACACATACTGTTTTTCTTCCATCATTGTGAAGCATTAACACACTCTCTACAAAATTTCCATCATTTGTTTTTAATACAAATTTTATAGTGTTCGCAGACTTGTGACTCTCAACTAAAATCATTGAAGTTAAATTAAACTTCTCACTTAACTCTTCCCTTAAATACTTTGGAAATACTGTAATTTCATCAAAGCTTGTAACTAATTGATCAAAAAGTGCTTTTTGAAATTGAACTTTTCTAAAAGAAGGAATTTTTTTATTTTCAAAATAAGAAATAACATCTGAATACATAAATAAAAGAAAGAAATTATAATTTATAAAATATTGTACTACTCAATTATTCTCTGCATCCCTTAAACTATCCATCATTGATTTTAATTTCAATTTCTTTTTAGTCTCAGGAGATACTTCATTTAAAATCATCTCATAAATCATATTTATTTTTTGTTCCATTGCACTCTGTCTTGCATCCATTAATGATAATTTTGCTTCAATAGTTTCCATTTTAGCTTTTGAGATATCATTATGTAAAGAATTCGAAGAGGAGTTATCTAAATTTGAATTATTAAATTGAGGTGTTTGACTCTCAAATGAAGAAGGAAGTGAATTATTTAGTCCTGTATTATATGGATTAGTTTCATCATTTAAACTTGGAGTCTGCCCAGTATTAAAACTATTATTCTCTGGAAGTGTAGGTAAATCTGAATTATTATTACCAATCCCTTGACTTGGATTACTTGAATCATTTAATGAAGGTAAAGAGTATTCATCTAATTGAAATCCTGAATCTTCTTCTTTTTTAAATGGATTTTTAAAAGAGATCATAAAATAAATTAAATTAAATATTTAAAAGAATTTTATCACAACTAAAAAATGAAAAAATATAAATTAACAAGCTTGCCTACTAACTCCAGTATTTGGATCTCTAGTTATTTCACACTCTCCAACTCCAACTGATCCTCCTCCTGTTCCTCCTGAGCCACCTGAACCCCCCGAATTACTTCCTCCATAATTTACTGAATTTAAATTAAAAAAGTTTTGATAATTTGTTGAAATAGAAAAATCAACTCCTTTATCTGAATCTAAAACTAAATTCTTAAAATATTTTTTCCCAGTACTTAATTCATCATTAATAAAAATATAATCATTTCCTTCTCCTTGCGTATAACAAATTAATTTTTTATCTGAATCAAATCTAATATCTACAAAAGAACTTGAAGAGTTAAAAGATAAAATTTTATCTAAATCTTCTTGAGTATCTACATATAATGATCTTAATTCATTATCACACAAATTATTTTCATAATACTCAAAATTATTAACTTTTTGAGATAAATTGAAGTTGTCATAATAAAGTAAATATACTCTCTCAAATAATCCCCTTGATGCTTCATCTGAATTATCAGACAATGAAACTTTTTGTAAATCTTCCAAAAATAAAAAGTTTGGCACATCATACCCTAAAACTAATTTATCTTCCCCGTACTTTTTAAGAAGTAACGTATTTAAATTTATATTCTCAATATATGGTGTGTAATCAAAAATTGAAATTAAAGAAGTATCTAAATTTCCAATTGATGAATCTTTTAAATAAGATAAATATTTATTTGAAGAAGTTAGACTTAAATAAAATTCATAATTTTTTTGATTATACTCACAAGTATATAAATTATCATCAAATAAACAATAATTAGAAGGTTCATAATTCTCTTGCATTTCTAAAACATTTCTAAAAAAATTATTTACTTCTCTTAAATCTCCTAAATTTGTAATATGGTTTGAACTCATTGAGAATACCTCATTATTTTTTGAAAATCCATAAAAAATACTTTGTGACAAATCTTCATTTTTTAATACACATCCAATTTCCATGTAATCAAAGAAACCAACATTTTGATAAAAACCCAGTTCATCATTTTTACTATCATAAGAACAATAAATAATTAATTCGTGAGAACTAGTCCAAGATGAAGGAACTTCTATTTGTTGTAATAAATCTAAAATAGAGTAACAACTATATAAATTAACTTCTGAAGTGAAAGAAGAAGTACCCTCTGAACCTGGTGAGATATGAGTAATTACATTATAATTCCCAGCCCCTCCAACACAGTAATTATCTACATTTTCTAATGTAATTAATTCATTTAAATTTAAACTTACATCATTATAGTTTTGAGATGCCATGTTAATACTATCTGAATCTGGACCTTCAACTTCAATTTCTGAGACTCCAGTTAATAAAACTTTACCCATTGGTGAAATCAATGACATTGAAAGTCTTTGAGATTCAAAAGAATTATAATTTCCCTCAAGTTTAAATTCAGATAAATCAAAACTTCCTGAAGAGTCAGTATTAGTTGTACCTGAAGAAGGATTCTCATTAACATTATAGTAACACCAACCTTCACAAATCATATAATCTTGAGTTCCCACTTGATGAATATTTCCACATTCTGCCACACAAGCATCTATTTCTTCTTGAGCGGAATATACAAAATTCAAACTAAAAATAAATAAAAGAATAAATAAAAAAGTTCTAAGTAAGTTCATAATGTAAAAATCTAAAAAAAACTATAAATATGCTCCTAATACCTTAAAAGTAGTATCATAAAATTAAGAATCAAAAAGATAAAAAAAATATTAATGGACGATAAAAAGCTCTTTCTAAAAAAGTTTGAAGAAAAACTCCAAGAAAAACTCTCTAAAAAAGATCTTGCGAAGTTAAAAAATTCAGACTTTGAAAATTTTTCTCCAAATCATTCAAGTGATTATCAAATATTTAGGAAAGAGTCTCTAAGTAAATCTGCAAATTTATATGAGAATTTATGTAATTTTTCTCAAAAAATTTTACCAATAACTCCAGACATTAAAACTCAAGAAAAAATTGAAAAAGATCTTGAAAAAGCACATATAAAAACAACTCCTACAGGTGCTTTAAGTCTTTCAGTTTTAGGTGCAATCATTTTCATTATTTTAGGTATGACTTTTTTTATTACTCTCTCAACAATAATTGGTTTTGGATTAATATTAATGGGAATGGTAACTTTTTTTATGCTTCAAAGTGCTCCAAGTATTTTAGCTAAACGATTCAAATCAAAAGCATCAGATCAAATTATTATGGGTATTTTCTACATTGTTGCATATATGAGATTTAATTCTAACTTTGAACTTGCAATTAGTTTTGCTGCAAATTATCTAGGACCTCCTCTATCTCTTGATTTTAAAAGACTACTTTGGGACCTTGATAACTCTAAATATCCAAATTTAAAAGCTGCTTTTGATGAATATCTAGATGATTGGAGAGAAGATAATTTAGAATTTCTAGAATCTATTTATTTAATTGAATCATCACTTTATGAATCAGATGAAGCAAGAAGAATTTCTTTACTTGACAAATCTCTTGACATAATTTTACAAGGAAACTATGAAAAAGTTTTACATTTTGCACAAGAATTAAGAGGATCAGTTTCAACATTTAACATGATTGGAGTAGTTTTGCCTATTTTATTATTAATTATTTTACCTCTTGCAGCTTCATTTGGATCTCCTAAAGGAATTTTTGAGATTGTAATTATATTATATAATGTTGCAATTCCTGTTGGTGTTTTTTTCTTTGGAATGAATATTTTAAATTCAAAACCCTCAGGTTCATCCTCAATTAAAACTCCAAAATTAAAAAATATAGATCAATTACAAAAATTTCCTCTAAAATTAGGTTCTAAAACACTCTACATTTCTCCAAAAATACCTGCAATATTTATTGGAATTTTATTTTTAGTAATTGGATTTTCCCCTCTATTACTTCATATTAGTGGTTCATTTGATGATGGATCTTGTATGTCAAGTATAGACTCTAAAATGAATTCTCTAGTATCTGGAATTGATTCTCCTGTTTTTGATACATTTCAAACATTTAAATATATTAGTGAAGATGGAGGAGGTTATTGCTTTGGACCATATGGAATATACCCTGGATTAATTTCATTATTTATTCCTCTATCTCTTGCCTTTGGAATTGGATATTATTTAAGATTTAAATATAAAAATTTAATTAATTTAAGAGATAAAACTAAAAAATTAGAAAAAGAATTTCCAACCTCAACATTTCAATTAGGTAATAGAATTAATGAAGGAATTTCTACAGAATTAGCATTTGGAGTTGTAGCACAATCAATGAGAGGTACTGAAACGGGAAGCTTTTTTGCAGATATTGACACAAATATTAAATTCAATGGAATGTCAATTGAAAAAGCAATATTTGATTTGGAAAAAGGTGCTATAAATAAATATCCTTCCGAGATTTTAACCTCATCAATGAAAATTGTTGTTCATGCCGTTGAAAAAGGCCCTGAAATTACTGCAAAAACGTTAATTGATTTATCTAGGTATTTAACTGAAATTCATAATGGTCAAGAAAGAATGAAAGATTTACTAGCTGAGAGTCTTGGATCTATGAAAGGCCAAGCTTCATTTTTAGCCCCATTAATTTCAGGAATTGTTATTTCAATAGTATCCTTAATTACTATGATTATGGGATCATTATCAAGTGAAATCTCTGCTCAATCATCTGAAGTCTCAGGAGGTGCTGGTGATTTTATTGGTGATGGGATTCCAACATTTTTATTTCAAGGATCAGTTGGAATATATATCTCTTTATTAATAATTATTCTAATTTATATGACTTCCCAATTAGAAAATGGAAATGATAAAATATTTATGAAATATGAAATAGGAGAAAAGTTAATTTCTGGAATGACTAAATATTCAATTATTATTATTATTGGGATTATATTATTTAATATCATTGGAGGATCTGTAATTGGAGGAATTACTTAAATCAAGATCAAAACATTCACATTGTAAAAAACTTTATAAAGAGAATTCTTTTTCTTTTTTATATCGAGAGAACTTAGCTCAGTTGGTAGAGCACCAGACTGAAGATCTGGGTGTCCCCGGTTCAAGTCCGGGAGTTCTCACTTTTTTCTAAATTAAAATAAATTTATAAAAGAAAAATTTATTACTATTTTTAGATGACAAAAGATAGTATTTATATATATTTATTTGAAGCAACTCCAAGTATTTATTCTAGAACAAAAAGAGTTTTACATTCAATAAATGAAGAAAGGTTTAACTTAACTACTTCAGAAATTAAAAGTGGATTACATACCATAGGTTTAATTTCTCCATCAGATTCTGCAAAAAACAAAACTGCAAAAGAATATTTCTCAAATCCTAAACTTCTTCAAGAAATTTTTTGGAGAGGATATCAAAATGGAGGAGGTTTTAGAATACTTAAAGAGAAAACTCAATTAAGAGCATATGAATCTAAAATTGAATATCCAATTTCTTTGAAAGAACTTTTTGAAATTGCTAAACAAGAAGAAAATATTGTATTAATGGGAAATAATTCATATAGTAATAAATTTACAGCATTATTTGATATAGTCCTATTTCCAAATCAAAATATTGAAGAAAGTAAGAAAAGTCTAGATTCCTTGTTACTTCAAAAATAAAGAGCAAAGTTATTTAAATAAATTAAACTAAATTTTCTTATGTTAAACCCTCTTTTACTTACATCTTTTATTATATACATTGCATCTTTATTAATTGGATTTAAAATTGGTAAAAGAAAGAAAAAAACTCTAAATAAATTATATCATAAATTTAAATGGCCATTATATGTTTTAATTTATTTAATTTTCATAATTACTACTTCAATTATATATAAAGCATATGAATTACAACCATTAATGGCATTCCCTTTAATTGCAAATATTTTATTTATCTTATATTTTTCAATATTTACATTTAAAGAAACTAGATGTTGGAAGCAACATAGAATGATTCCATATAACTTTTTTGCAATCTTATTTGTATATGTTAGTGGAGAAATACTTGCAAACACTTTTTACAATTATTCATTAATGTTAGTTTTTATTTATTCAATTTTAGAATTTCAATTTGCTAAATTTTCATATAATCAAAAATTAATTTGGGATTAAATTTGAGAATATAAATGCACTAAAGAAAAACATTTATAAATCAAATATAGTTAATTATATTTATAGGTTCATATAGCCTTGGGTTACACCTGTTCCCATCTCGAACACAGAAGTTAAGCCTGGTTAGCCTTGGTGAGTACTGTTCTTTGAACGGAAAAACTCTGGTGACCTATTCTTTTAATAATTCTCACATTTAAAATTAATTATTAGTTTTTATTATTTAAATTAATTGATGTTTTTATTTACTTCAATTTATTAAAAATTATTATAAAGAAAATAATTTTATTTTATTTAATGAAATTTAAAAAAGGTATAAGTCACTTAATTTCAATTTCTTTAATTACTTTAATTAGTATTTTAGTTACTTTAAATTTTCAAATCTTTGTTCAAACTTATACCTCTTCAAATAATAATGATATTGAACTTAAATCAAATTCTTTTTTTAATAATTTAATTAAAATTGAAGCATTATCAGAAAATTTCTTATATATTAAAACTAATTCTAATCAAAAAATAACTTTTTTTCAAATAAAAAAAAAAGGAAGCTCTTCGCCATCATGTTCTTTTGATATTAATTCAATTGTTACTTTTTCAAATAAGACAAAATTATTGTTAACATTTGATTCAAAATCAATTGTAAATGGAGTCAACTTATCGGATTTTAGTTATCAAAATTTAGTTTTTGAATTAATAGATCAAAATTTTTCAAATATTGATAGTAATACACCTCCAAAGTTATCTGATGAGTGTATCAAAAATGAGTGTTTTGAACTTGATGGTATAGATGATTTAATATATTCAAAAAAAGCACCATTTATTAGAGATTTAAATTCAAGTTTTACTGGGAATATGTGGTTTAAGGTAAATAATTTAACAAATCAGAACATAAATATTTGGGAACAAAGTTGGGATAGTTTTGATTTAGAGTTCTCTTCATCAAAAAATTTATATGGGAGAATTAGAAATTCAAGTGGATTTTTATTTCATACAGTTGATTATAATAATTTTAGTTTTCTAGATTGGATTTTTGTTTCTTTAGTTTACAATAAAAATGATGGTAGATTTAGTTTTTATGTAAATGGTGAATTGATATCAATTACTGATGTTTCTGATTTTAATTATTTTTATTCTTCAAACCCTTCTTTAACGATTGGTTCAAGAGATATAATTACAAATGCTCCACATTTCAATGGTACTGTTGATGAAATGAGTTTTTATAGTGAAGCATTAAACAAAAATGAAGTTAATGCATTATTTGAAATGAGAGAAGCAATGTTTTATGAACAAATTTTATCAAAAGGAACTAATAAAATGGATATTTCTAATTGTAAACTTAAAAAAGGAGATATTTATGATGTTTTAATTTTTCTTGATTCAAATCAAAAAATAGAATCTGAATTAATTGTTAAGTAGGACTATGAAAAAATATGAAATTAAAATTCTTTAACAACTTTAAGCATAATTTCATTTACAACTTGAGGTTTTGCAGTCCCTTTAGTTTCTCTCATAACAACTCCTACAATAAAGTTTAGGGATTTAGTGTTACCTCCCTTATAATCTTTAATTGCTTTAGGATTATCAGTTAGTGCTTTTCTAACTAAATCTTCAATTAATGAAGTATCTTGAACTTGAATTAAGTTATTTTCTTCAATGTATTTTTTAACATCAAACTTTTCTTCATATAACTTCTCAATTATTTTTTGAGCAGTATTATATGAAATTTTATCTTCTCCAAGTAATTCAATTAAAGAAATAATCTCATCTTTAATATTTTTATTTTCTAAATCTTGAAATGATTCATTATGATAATTAATTACTCTTGGAATTTCTCTTCTCAAAAATAAACCTACTTCTCTTGGATTTAATTTATTTTCAATTGCATGTTCAAAAATTTCTGATAAATATAAATTAGATATAATTACTTCAATATCTTCTTTAGATAAATTGTATTTTGAATATTTTTCTCTCTTCTCACTAGGTAATTCAGGTAACTCTTCTTTTAATTTTTGGATTTCATCATCACTTAAAATTAAATTTGGAAGGTCAGGCTCAGGTGTAAACATGTAATCTTGAGCATTTTCTTTTGATCTCATAAATTGAGTTTCATTTAATTCTTCGTTATATCTTCTAGTTTCTTGTTTAACTTCCCCTCCATTTTTAACTAAATCTCTTTGTCTTTTAATTTCACATTCAGCTGCAGCTACAATATTTGAAATAGAATTCACATTTTTAATTTCAACTCTTTGGTATCCACTCTCTTCGACTGATACATTAACATCAGATTTAATTCCAAAATCTTCATCTAGAGCTCCTAAGTATTTACCTAAAAGAATTAATTCTTCAAGCCAATCCCTTAGTTGTTCAGTACTCTCAAAATAAGGACCAGTTACAATTTCAGCTAGAGGAAATCCTGCTCTGTTATAATTTAGCTCACCAGTTTTAGGATCCCAAGCAGCTGGGTTTTCTTCAAGGTGAATCTCTTCCATTTTAAGTCCTTTAAATTCTCCACCAATTGCATTACATTTAACATTACCACCTGATACTGTTCTTTGGTATCCAGTTGGCATATCTGGCCATGTGTAGTGTTTTCTTTGAAAATAGGTTTGGTTTGTAATTTTAGCACCCATTGCAAGTCCTAATTTAATTACATGATCAAATGCTCTTTTATTTGGTAGCATTGGTTTTGAACCAGGTTGTCCAGTACACCTAGGACAAATTGTAGAATTAACTTCACTATCTTGACGAGGTGTTTTACAAGTACAAAATAGTTTTTCTTTAGTTTTTAGATGCATATGGACTTCAAGTCCTATTTTTATCTTACCCATAGAGAGAATTAAAAGATTATGATTTATATAATTTAGGATTTTATGCTTGTAAGTTAGTAAATTATTTAAAGATAAATCAACAGATCATATCTATGAAAAATAGTTTTTTTTTTGTATTTTTAATAGTTATTTTGCCAAGTATTTATTCAATTTCTAGTATTGTTAGTCCCAGTAATAATTCAATAGTTACTGATTTAAATCAGACAATAGAAGTTCAAACATTTCATATATCTAATATATCTACTTTTATTAATTGGAACTCCTCTTTAGTTGCATATTGGAACTTTGAGTCTGGAAGTGCAGATCTATCAGATAATGGAAACAATGGACAATTTTTTTCAGGTTTATCTTCTTCATCAGGAGGAGTTAGAGGTAGAAGAATAAACTGTGATGGGATAAATGATCTTTTTAGTACTCAAGATATAGACTTTGGACCGGGAAATAAACTTTCAATTTCTTTGTGGGTTAATCCGGATGCTTCAAATTCAGGAGATAGGTTTATTGTTTCTAAAAATAGATATTTTTCACTTAACCCTTACCTTATTTCTTACAGTAACTCTACAAATACTTATGCATTTTCAGTTAATGGGAATATTGCAAGAAGTAATACTTACCTACCTAATAATTGGAATCATGTTGTAGGAGTTTTTAATGGCACACATGCTAAAATATACTTAAATAGTATATTGGAAGATATAGCTGTAGTTCCATCAATAATCTCAAATAATGATATATTGGGTATTTGTGCTTCGACAGATACGCCTACCCAGTATCCTTTTAGAGGTTCAATTGATGA
Source organism: Bdellovibrionales bacterium (assembly GCA_964217375.1). Lineage (GTDB taxonomy): Archaea > Nanobdellota > Nanobdellia > Woesearchaeales > UBA583 > UBA583. The sequence continues at coordinate 22,979 of CAXPJQ010000060.1, forward strand.
AATTGTTA
>CAXPJQ010000061.1:0-4663 GCA_964217375.1 Bdellovibrionales bacterium
ACTCAAAGAGATAAAGCTAAAAAAAGAGTAGATAAAATAAAAAAAGAAACTTCTTATGAGGAGGAACTTGAAAAAATTAAAGAACAAACTCCAAAGAAATCTCTTTTTGAAAAATTATTTTCTAAAAAGGAAGTTAAAGAAAAATCTGAGATGGAAAATTATTTAGATAAACAACATACACATAAATCTTGGGATGATACTAAATCATATAGATCTTCACATGTTGAAGCATTAAAAAAAGCAGAAGAAGAGAGAATTAGAGCTATTGAAGAAGAAAAAAAGTTGAGAGAATTAAAAACTAAAGAAGAGGAAGAGAAAAAATTAAGAGATCAAGAAAAAAAACAAAAGGAAGATGATTACATTTCAAGAAAATCTTCCTCAGATGAATTTCTAAATAAAAGTAAAGAGAAAAGATTATCTCTAGATGATTATTTAAATAAGAGATCAAAAAAAAAGAGATGGTTTTTTACTGAGAGACAAGTTGAAGAAGATTTAAAGAGAAGAAAATAAATTTTAATTATTTCTTTTAAACCTTAGTTTTATTTTTAAATCACATTTTATTTTATTTTTTAAAGTATTTTAAATTGATATTATTTTTATGTATTTTCCAATTGTATATCTAAGAGAAGAAAATCAAAGAACATTCAAACAAATAGGTAAAACTCTATCTTTAAAAGATATGTTTGAGGTAAATTTAAATGGAGTAACTTATTCTCTAGGAAATTATAAAAATAATTTTTATCATGGAAAAGAGATTCCAATTGGATTTAATTTTCAAGAAGAGAATAGAGTATTATGTTGTTTCTTAAATGAAATTAACTTATCTTCAAATAATAATTCTTTATTTACTTCAAGCGGTTTTATAAATAAGAATTTAGATTTAATTTTAAGTTCTGAAATTGATTTAACTGAAAGAGAATTATTAATTAAACCATTTAAAGTAAGAAATAAATCAATTCCAAATTGGTTTTATATTGAAGAAAATTAATTTTGTTTTTCTTCAGAATTAACTTTTTTAATATGAACTCTTGCAGGTCTAATTATTGAATCTTTTTTATTATATCCTTTTTGAATTACTGCAATAACTTTATTTTCTTCATGCTCAGGTGCATCAATTAAAATAGGTTCATGTTTACTTGGATCAAATTCTTCACCAACTTGAGGCTCATATTCTTCAAAGTGATGTTCTTTAAGAGTATTTTTTAAATTAGAATGAATCATTTCAACACCTTTGACAAACATTTCTTTATTATCAGTCATTTTAAGAGACATTTCAAAGTTATCAATTGAGGGTAAAATTTCAATTACAAATGAATTAATTGCTCTATCTCTTGCTTGGCTTAATTCTTCTTGAGTTCTTCTTCTAAAATTTTCAAAATCGGCTCTTGATCTTAAATAATCATTTTTATATTCTTCTAATTGAGTTTTCAATTCGTCATATTCTTTTTTTGAAATTTCGATTTTTTCATCTTTTAGAACTTTTTCTTTAACCTTTTTAGCACTATCTTTAATTTTTTCAGACATAGTTTTATTTTCTTTTTCTTGAGAAGTTTCTTGGTTTAAATTTTGATTATCTTCTTTTTCCATAAATTAATTTAAGAGAATATTATTTATAAATATTTTTATTTTTTTCGGATTTTTTTATTTTTTTTAAGGATTTGTGAAATTTATTCAATTTTAAATATTTCAAAGGTTGGAACTTTACTTTCAAAATTTGATATAAATGCTTTCTCAAAATCTTCAACTTCACTTTCTTTCTCAAATAAAAGAGTTACAAAATATTCTGAGTTATTTAATGATTTAATTGCTTTAATTATATTTTTATTTTTTTTAATTATTTCTTTTGCTTTATTTTCTTCTTCTTGATTTAAGTACATGAATTTAATTATACCAGCATAATGAATTAAACCTAGTTTGTTGAAATTTATAATTGGCATGAAATTTTCAATTGCACCACTTTGAGTCATTTTATCAATTCTATATTTAACAGTATCTGAACTAATATCTAATTCTTGAGCAATTTCTTTATATTGGATTCTTGCATCTTTTTCAAGTAAATTTAAAATTTCTTTATCTTTTGAATCTAGATTGATATTTGTTGATTCTTTGATTTTTTCAAAGTCATTTTCTTCAACATTATTAAATAGAGTTTTTGCAATGTTTTGTTTTTCTTCTTCTTTGATTTCATCTGAACTAATAATTGTATAATAATTTGCTAATACATTTGAAAATAAATCTAAGATCTCATGTAATTTATTTTTAAATTCTTCAATATTTTCAGCATATAATCTAACAACTAAATCCCACCCACTTTGAGATTTAATACTCCAAACTAAATATTTATTTCCAATTGTTTGTTTAATGAATTGTTCTTTTGAGATTTCATCTTCTAAATTTAATTTAAGTAATATGATATATTCTTGATATTTACAAATTTTTTCATTAATTTTTGGTATGAATTTTACAATTAAATTTTCTTTAATTAATCTTTTAATTCTATAATTTACAATTTCTCTACCTAAATCAATTTCTTTACTAATTGATGAGCTAGATTTTCTTCCATCAATTAAGAGTTGTTTTAAAATTAAAATATCTTTTTGAGTAATAATGGAAGTTTTTTTGTCCATATAATAGTAATAGTTTTTTTATTTAAAAATATTTTTATTAATTTTAATATGTTTTAATTTGATTTTAGTTAGTAAATATTATAAATTCAAATTACTTATTCCATACTATGAGATTAGTTGGTTATACTTCAATTTTAATATTAGTAAATTTAGTAGTTTTTATTTTAGATTTGTTAAGTGGTGGATTTTTGAAATCAATTTTTGCATTTAATACCGTTCTTGCCTTAGAGAGACCCTGGACTTTTTTTTCATATATGTTTCTACATTCAGATATATTACATATTTTATTTAATATGTTAGGTTTATTTTTCTTTGGACCTCTTCTTGAGAGAAGAATTGGTTCAATTAATTTTTTAAAATTATATTTTGGAGCAGGATTTATAGCAGCAGTTGTAGGATATTTTATTTATCCAAATGGATTTTTAGGAGCGTCAGCTGCAGTTGTTGCAGTAATTGGAGCTGTAGTTATATTTTTTCCAAGAGCTCAAGTAATGCTTTATGGAATTATTCCAATGCTTATGTGGCAGTTTGGAATTTTGTTTGTTTTAATAGAATTATTTTTTGCAACTTCAGTTAGTAATTCAGTTGGAAATGTTGCACATTTAGTAGGATTTGCAATTGGAATTGGATATGCTTATTACTTTAAAGATAAATTCACTGCAAAAGTTAAACAAGTAGATAATATTAAAGTAATGGATGTTTCAGAATATCAAGAATATGCAAAGAGAAAATAGTTTTAAGTTGTTACTATTTAAGCACAACCTTTATAAATAAAAAAATACTGGTTACTCTTAACATGGGTAATGTATCAGGTTTAGATAGATTCGTAAGAATTGTTGTAGGTTTACTTATTTCAATTTTTGTTCAAGTAAAAATGATGCCAGGATTATTGTCAACTGTTTTATTAATTGTAGGAATTGCAATTATTTTAACAGGAGTATTTGGATGGTGTGGAGTATATTCATTATTTGGATGTTCAACTAAAAAAAATTCAAATCATAGAATTTCAAAAAAAGATATTCAAAAAGCAGTAGAGAGTCATATGAATGCAACAAAAGCTGCAGTTGTTGAAGAAGAAAAACCAAAAAAGAAAACTTCAACTAAAAAAGCTTCAACAAAAAAAACAACTAAAAAAGTTGTAAAAAAATCTGCAACTAAAAAATCAGTTGCAAAAAAAACTCCAGCTAAAAAAGCTGTAAAAAAAACAACTAAAAAAACTAATTAATTTTAGAGAAATTAAATTTCTCTTTTATTCTTATTTAAAAATTAAATCCTACTATTTAATATAATTATTTTAAAAGAATTTAGGAATAATAATATTCTCCTTTTTTCTTTTGTTCTTGATCTTTTACCGAATTTACTTTATTTACTCTTGGTCTTTTATTTGATTCATCTCTTCTAAATGTAATTTCTAACTCTTTAAGGAAAGTATTCATACCATCTCTCATAGATAATGGTGTTAATGCGTTACCCTCAATTGATGGCTCTCCATTAAAAACTAAAAGTCTATCAGATAAATAATCCATAAATACTAAATCATGGTCAATAATAAATGCTGACTTTCCTTTTGTTTCAATAAAGTATTTTAACATTTTAGATATTTTTAATCTATCTTCAATATCTAAAAAGGCAGTTGGTTCATCAAGTAAATAAATATCTGCATCTTCTAAAAGACATTTAGCTAATGCATATCTTTGTAATTCTCCACCTGAGAGATGATCAATTTGTTTCTCCAAAAGTGGTTTAATATTAAGAGGGTTTAATACATATGTTTCATAAAATGAATCAGTAAAATTTCCAAATTGAGATAGTTCAGCTAAAACTAAATTATCTGTTCTCTCAATTAATTGAGGTTTATAACTAAGAGTAGTATTTTCTAATCCTTTGTCTACAATGTGTTTCATAAAAGTTGATTTTCCAAGAGCATTTCTTCCAATAATTCCTAAAACTTCACCTCTTTTAACATCTCCTTCTTTAACATTTAATTTGAAAGTTCCAATTTCAATTTTTTCTTCATTCCATTTTGTTAAAATATT
>CAXPJQ010000062.1:0-3229 GCA_964217375.1 Bdellovibrionales bacterium
TCAAATTAAATTATCTCAAGAAATTTTAGAACAAAAAATTCAAACTAATTTATTTAAAAAATCTTCAAACTATATTTCTTCAGGAATTACTAAATTATAACTTATTTTTATATGCTAAACTATATAAAATAGAATCTACTTATTATTATTATGTTATATACTAAAGACGGATTCCCTGAAGTTAATGAAATTGTTTATTGTGATGTTAAAAAAATTAGTGGTGGAAACACAGTTTTTGTAGATTTATTAGAATATGAAAAAGAAGCAGTTTTAACAATTTCAGAAATTGCTCCTGGTAGAATTAGAAATTTAAGAGACCATGTATCTGAAGGAAGAAAAATTGTTTGTAAAGTAATTAGAGTTGAAGAAAATAAAAATAGAATTGATGTTTCTCTAAGAAGAGTTTCTCTTACTCTAAGAAATCAAAAACTTGAAGAAATTAAAAAAGAAGAATTCTCTGAAAAAATGTATGAGGATGTTTCAAAGGAATTAAATCTTACTAAAGATGAATTATTTGAATTAACATATGAACCTATCTTTGAGGATTATGAAACTGTCTTTGAAGCACTTTATGTTGTAATGCTTGACAATACAAAAATTGATATGTTTACAGATTTAAATCAAGAACAAAAAGATTTATTTGTTAAATTAATTAATGATAGAATTAAACCTGAAAAAGTTACAATTAAAAAAAAATTCAAATTAAGTTCAGTTGATTCAAATGGAGTTGATTTAGTTAAACTCTCAATTGAAAATTCACTTAAACCTCTTAATGTAGATGAGGAAAACTTTTTTGTATTCTACACTGCAGCTGGTGAATTTGGAGTAACAATTATAAATGATGACGTTAAATCTGCAGATAAATTATATTCTTCTTTTATTTCAAATTTAGAAAAAGAATCAAAATTAAATAAATTAAATTTTGAATATTAAACTTTTTCTTTAATACTTAAAAGTATTTATTTTATATTTTATTATCTTTAATTTTATTTACATGAAAAACAATTTAGATTTATCATTATTAATAATGAGAATAATTTCAGGTCTTTTTTTTACAATTTTTGGGATCATGAAATTAATTGATTTACAAGGTTTTGCTCAAATGTATCTTGGAGGTTCATTTGCTTTAGCGCTTTTAGTTGCTCTTGGAGAATTAGGGGGAGGATTAGCTTTATTAAGTGGATATTTTTTTAAACTTGGTAATTATATTTTAATCATTATTATGCTTGGAGCTATTTTTATTGCTCACCCTCTTTGGGATTCAACACAGATGATGAATGGTTTAATTAGAATTATTATGATATCTCAATATTTATCTCTATCTTTAATTGGTCCAGGGAAATATGTTTTAAAATTAAAATAATATTTTTTTATAAAAATATATAAATATTAAATTTCTATTATATTTATGTCAGAACCAGAAGGTTTATTATCTGAACAAATTTCTTATCTTAATAAATTAGGTTTGATTTTAAATTCAGAACCTAAAGGATATTTAACATATGAAGATTTATTATCAAAAAATATAGATTTAAGTGAAATTTCTACATTAATTGGTGAAAAATTAGGAATAATTGGAAGAGTTGGTATTTCTCATGGAAATCTTTTTTCATCTATAATTTATATTAATTTAGATTCAAAAGATGTTAAAATAGGACACTTTGATGATTCATTTTCATATGAATATATTGATATAACTGATAATACTATAACCTCTGAATTTTTATCTGAGCTTTTAAGTGACCCAAGAATAAAAAAATATTATATATATCTCTTATCTGGATTTAAACTTGGGTTTCATAATACAAAATATTTAACTTATTCACAATTAATTAAAAATAAATTTAATTAAATTTTAACTTCAAAATATTTTCCCTGCCAAATATTAAATTTAATAAGTTTACTTGAATACTTAGTTTCTTGGAAATATTTGATTACTTCATTAAACACAATTGATGCTGCAATAAATGTTGTTGATGCTAAAACTCCAACTGAACAATCTTCATTTTTAGCATCTTTTGAAATAATTTTATCAAAGTTTGATTTTTTTCCTTGAAATAATGCACAAATAATTTCTCCTCTAATTGCTCCTGAATAAATCCATGGTTTATCATTTTGTTTTGCAAATTCATTTATTATAAATCTACTCTCAAAGTTATCTGTTGCATCAATAATCAAATCAGAATCTCTACAATACTTAGAAATATTTTCTTTTGTAATTTGATCTACATTTATTTCTACATTTACTTGAGGATTTATTGCAATTAATCTTTGTTTTAGTGCATTTACTTTAAATTTAGAAATATCTTCTTGAATATATATTTGTCTTTGTAAATTTGAATTATCAACTACATCAAAATCAATTACATTTAAATTATTAAAACCTCCTCTAACAAGTAATTCTAAGAGTGGAGATCCTACACCTCCTGCCCCAATTATTATTATTTTTTTATTTGAAAATTCTTTAACTTCTCCATATTTTGTCTTTAAAAAAGAATTTTGTCTGCTTAAATCCATATTTAAGATACGACAAAGATTTTTAAAAACTTAATCATTAAATTATTCATAAATATATAATATTTTTAAAAAAAATGAATGAAACTATTAATCAAACACTTAATGAAACTGTAGTTCAAAATCTTGCTTCAAATCAAATTTATGGGATTACTTTTCCTCTTACAGGTCATATTACTTTAGATATTTTTCTAATTACTCTTTTAGTTGCTCTATTTACAACTCTAATTAATAAATATTTTACTGATCAAACTAAAATTAAAGCACTTAGAGCTGAGATGAAAGAACTTCAAAAAAAAATGAGAGAATCTCTTAGGAAAAACCCTGCAAAAGCTCAAGAGTTACAGCAAGAAATTATGAAAAAAAATATGGAAAACATTAAACATGCAATGAATCCAAAAATTATGCTTTTAACTATGTTACCTCTTTTAGGAGTCTTTGCTTTAGTATCTCAAGCTTATTCTCCATTTGGAGAATTTTTCACATTTCCAATTTTTGGTTGGCAGTTTGGTTGGCTTGGAACATACATTACATTTTCCATTTTAAATTCAATTATATTAAAAAAAGTCTTAGATGTGGCTTAAATAATATTTATTTTCACTTTTTTATTTTAAACAAAACTTTTAAAAAATATTTTCTTAAAAAATTAACTTATATGGTTAATTCAACAATCTATAATTATATTAAAGAGAATTCTTCTATGTATTCAAAAGAA
>CAXPJQ010000063.1:0-4445 GCA_964217375.1 Bdellovibrionales bacterium
TCTTGATTAAAAACAAATAAAACAATAAATATTGAAAATGAAAATGCACTTAATTTAATTAAAGTTTTTCCAAATGATAAATAAAAACTTTCAAAATTTTTTAAAATTGAAATAAAAAAACTCGAAATAAATACAAGTATCATACCAGGAAATAATGACTTAATGCTCTCAATTGAAAAAGAATTTGTATTATATATTTCAACTAAATTATATAAAAAAGATAACAACCCTAATAGTGCTAATAGATAAAAAAAGATGTTTAAATACCTTAAAATTAATTCCTTTTTATCCTTTCTAGGAATTTTATCTGCTGGAGTATTTATCGTTTCAATTTTTTCTTGAAATTCTTTATCAAAATATGCCATATTTATTCTAATTTAAGATCAATAATTGAGAGTACTATGGTATCCATTTTTCCAAGTATGTCTTTGAAAAGTTGAGATATTACTAAAAACAAATTTAAATCATCTAATAATTGTCCCCTTAACTCTTCAATTTCTCTAAGTAAAGTCTGTTTTTTATCTAAATATAATTCCAAGTTTTTATTAAAGTTTTCTTCATTCTCCTCAGTGAATAAATCTGTTATAAAAGTAAAATAATCTCTAATTTTTTTACATACATTACCTATATGTAGGTTATGTTCATTTGATTCGTTTTTCAGATATCTCGCAACTCTTTTTAACACATCTCCTTGTTCTTCTAAATTTGAGGTTATTCTCCAATAATGAATTGCACCTTTTACTTTTTGAGAATCTTCAAGAGAATCTAAATTATAATTAATTGCCTTATGTGCAAGAAATGCTAGTTTATTAATATTTTTATCTAGTTGTAATAAAAATGGATATTGATCTTTAATATCAGGTGATGATAACCTCTCAAAAAATAAATCTTCCATATCAATAATATCATCAATTAATTGGTGTATATCTAATTCTTTTGGAGAAGTTAAATCTCTTAATAGAATTTTCTCTTTAGTAATTTCTGTAATTTCAACTGAAGAAATTTTCTCTTTAAATCTTGTAATTTCATCTAATTTCTCATGAATATCTTTCCCAACAATTTCAATTGTTTTATAATTTTTTAAATAATATGAAAGTAATTCCTTATTAAAAAGTTTTAGAGGTTTATTATCTATATTAATTACTGCTTTTCTAATTAATCTATCTTCTGGTAATGTTAAAATAAGTGATTCTGGTTTTTCAATTACTCTTAATGTATCTCCTTTCTCTAAACTATTTGATTCTAACCAATCTTGAGGCAAAGTAATTACATGAGATGAATTCCCAAATTTGATAATTTTTCTTGGTTCCATAACTAATATATGTCACTATATATTTATAAAACTTTTTTTAAAATGTTTGTTTTTCCAAATTCTCTGACAAATATCTAAGTAAAATTGCAGTTATTGAAATAATAATTGGACCTAGAATAATCCCTTCAAGACCAAATGCAAACATTCCTCCAATAAAACCAATAAAAACTAAAGGCGGTGCAATTGTTTCTTTATCTGACATTAATATTGGTCTAATTACATTATCCACCATTGAAATTACTAAAACACCAAAAATTAAAAGACCAAAACCATTTATTACATCTCCTGTAACTATCATATAAAATGTTAAAGGAGCCCAAACCACTGGCGTTCCAATATAGGGAATTAGGGATGTTAAAAATGTTAAAAATGTTAAAATTAAAATATTTTCAACACCAAAAATAATATATCCAAATAATGCTACTGCTGTTTGAATTAAACCTGTTAGAAAATAACCTCTAAATAAAACTTTCAAATTCTTTTCAATGTTTTTTAAAACTTCTTGTTGTTTTTTCAAACTAAGTGGCAAATAATGATTTGCAGTTTTAAAAATTGTTTTATTATGAACTAAGATATAATATGTAATAAATAAAACTATAAATAAATTAAATAAAGCAGAAGGAATTGATGAAAAGAAATCTTGTGAATAAGTAATTATAAATTTAACAATTGAAGTTAAATAATTTGAAAAATCAAAATTACTCAAAATTGATGAATTTGTTAACTTTTCTAAATTTAAATTTAAAATTTGATTCAAAAGCTCAGGGTTTTTAATATATTCTTGATATTCTGAAATCAATTTTAATAAAGATAAAACTAAAAAAAAAAATAAAAGTGTCACAGGCAACAATAATCCAATTGTTGCAGTTGCTAAAGTTGCTAAAGAAGAAACTGATTCACTTCTAAACTTTGATAAAAAGTATTTATGTAGAGGATATAAAAAATAAGATAATATTGTTGCATAGATTATAATTGAGAGAATATCTTTTAAAACAAAAACTGTTAAAATAACAAATATAATAGATAAAGAAAATATAAAATTTCTCTCTGTATCTTTTGTATAATTTTTAGCAACCATTTTTTTAATTAATTTTTTTAAGTAACTTTTTTGTTTGTTTTGTAACTAATTCAAAAAATTCAATCTCTGAATCTAATATATTAGTTTTATCTAATATATCTTCATGAACTGAATTTGAAATTGCAATTTTTGAAATTTTTTGAGTTCTTATTGAAATAATTTCTTCTGCAATTTTAATTGAATTTTTAAGAACATTTTCTTCTTTTTTAATCTTTAAAGAATCATTCTCTTTTCTAAGATCATCTTTTTTTAATTTAATAAAGTTTTCTAAAGCTTCATAAAATAAAGGAGGATATTTCTGTAACTCTTTTGTTCTCTTCTCTTCCCTTAAAATATTATATAGAGCATTAAATGTTAAAAGAGGTAATTCTTCTCTCTCCTCTAAATTATCTGTTGTTTGCTCTATATCTGCACTCATATTTTTTCTAGTTTTTTATTGTTTTTAAATCTTATTAACTTGAACTCTCAAATAAAATAAATTTAGAGTAAGGTTTTTAAATATCTTTAAGTAATGTATTTTATGGCTAAAAAAAAAGTTCAAGAAAATAATAAAAAGTCTTGGTATGAAAATAACTATAAGAAACTTTTTATTATACCTATTTTACTCTTTATTTTCTCAATATTTACAATTATTTCAACAATTGATAAAGATGGAACTCCAATTAATAGAGATGTCTCATTAAAAGGAGGATTAAGTGCTATTATTTATACTCAAGCAATTAATTCTGAAGATTTTATAGCTTTATTAAATGAAAATTACAATGATAATTCATTCCAAATCTCAAACATTCAAAGAGATGGAATAATTGTTGGATTTGTTGTTGACACAGATTTAGAGGAAGAAGAATTTATTTCATTTACAGAAAGTAAAATAGGAGAAGAATTAATTTTTGATGAAAATTATTCTTCAAATTTTATTTCTCCAACATTATCTCTATCATTTTTCAAACAAGCAGTTATAATTTTAATTATTTCTTTTATATTAATGAGTTCAGTTATATTTTTTTATTTCAGAGAATTTGTTCCCTCAGGTGCCGTAGTATTATCTGCATTATTTGACATTATTGTTACAATTGGTGTTTTAAATTTCTTTGAAGTTAAAATATCAATTGCAGGAATTGGTGCCCTTCTAATGATTATTGGATATTCAATTGATACTGATGTTTTATTAACAAATAGGATGTTTAAAGAAAAAAACAACGATTCTCTTTACAACAAATTAACTTTTTCATTTAAAACTGGACTATTAATGACTCTAACTACTTTAATTGCTGGAATTGGAGCTATGATTTTAACTAATTCTGATGTGATTTTTGAAATCTCATTAATTCTTGTTGTTGGACTTCTAGTTGATTTTATTTCTACTTGGTTTTCAAATGCAGGTATTTTATTTCATTGGTTAGAAAAAAAAGAAAAATAATTTATTTAATATTTTTCAAAATGAATTTTATCTTTTGTTAAGCCCCTATTTTCTAATTCTTCAACTACAGAGTCAACCATTTGAGGTAATCCACAAATAAAAACTTGAGAATTAAGAGGATCTACTAAATCTAAGTTTTGTTGAACATGTCCTTGTCTTCCCTCCCAATCTTGAGTTGGTCTTGAAACCACAGGTAAATACTTAAAGTTAGGAGATAACTTTTCAAGTTCTAAAAATTCTTTCTCATATAAATGATGATTCTCAAATCTCACTCCAAATATCAACTTTATATTATATTCTTCCTCATTTGCAATTAAGTCTTTAATCATTGATCTTAGAGGTGCAATCCCTGTTCCTGTTGCAATGAAAACTAATTCTGGTTTAATATCACTTGTTCCAATTGAATCTGTTTCCTCAATTGAATTTAACTTATCTAAATTAAACAATCCAAGAGGACCCATTATTTCAACTTCATCTCCCTCTTTTTTATTCCATAACTTTGGTGTTAATTTTCCACCCTCTACTAGTTTAATACATAGTTCAAACTTATTTTTACCAAGTGGATGTGAAGCAATAGAATAAGGTCTCCTATAAATTTCATCTCCCTCTTTAAAAGATAAATTAACAAATTGTCC
>CAXPJQ010000064.1:0-17160 GCA_964217375.1 Bdellovibrionales bacterium
TTCTTCATCAGTTAATAAATTACCATCGATATCAACTGCCTCACCTTTGGAGTTGTAATAAACTTGACCAAAAACTACATTTAACATTAAAAATGTAATAATTAAAAATGAGATTAATTTCTTCATACATATTTTTTTGAAAAACTATTTTAAAATTTTAGTAGCTCCTATATAGTAGATAATAAGGAAGATTTAAAAAAATACAAAAACAATATAAATAACTAAATTTAAAGTAATATTTATGAAAGATAAAAGTAAAAAATATCAAGTTATCATTTCAGCCCTAGTATTAATTATTGTAGTATTAGGTGTTTGGTTTTATGTTGATTCTAACCAAGAAAAGTATTTTAATGAAGGTGTTGCATATGGACAACAAAATATTGCAAATATTGTAAAATCAGAAATTAAAACAAAAGGAATGATCTCATTTCAAGATGGAAACAAATCAATTACATTAGTCTCAAGTGAATCAATAGGAACTGTATCTCAGAGTCTTTTAAATGAAATTAAAACTTCAATTGAAGAAAAAGGATATGTTGTAATCTCAGATTCAAGAACAAATGAAGATTTAATTCTTGTTAAATATGAAGGAGATGTAACTGTAAATTAATTTATAATTTTACCATCTTTTAGAGTAATTACTCTATCAACTTGAGATTTAAATTCATCTTCATGAGTTACCATAATAATTGTCATGTGAAATTTCTTGTTTAAATCTCTAAATAAATTAATTATATCTTGAGAATTCTTTGAATCTAAATTTGCTGTGGGTTCATCTGCAAATAAAATTGAGGGATTATTAATTATTGCCCGAGCAATTGATACTCTTTGTTGTTGACCACCACTTAATTCTGAAGGATATTTGTTTACCTGACTCCCAAGACCTACTTCCTCTAAAGCAGACTTTGCTTTATTTTTAGCATCAATATTTGAAACGCCATTTGCCTTTGAAATAATTTCTAAATTCTCAGAAATTGTTAACTCGTTAATTAAATTAAAATCTTGAAACACATATCCTAAATACTTTAATCTAAAATCAGTTCTAACATCCTCAGTGTATTTATGCATTGGATATCCATAAAAAATAACTTCTCCTGAATTAATATTATCTAAAAGGCCCAGAATATAGAGAAGAGTAGATTTTCCTGATCCTGAGGGACCAACAAGAGCTACAAATTCTCCCTGTTTAACTTCAATATTTACATTATCTAAAACTTTTAAAATATTATTTTTTCCAAGTTTATAACTTTTTGAAATATTTTTACCTACAATGAAACTCATTTTAATCAACACCTCTTAATACATTGACAATATTTTTTTTAATAGTTAGATATGATGCAAAATATCCTCCCAAAATAGATGCAAAAATTATAATTAAAGCTGAAGTTAACATTTCAAATAAAGTAAATGAGGGATAAAAAAAACCCATAGGTAATTTAATAGGATTTAACTTTAAATAAAAAATTAATAATAAGAAACCAATTAAACCTACAATAATTCCCGTAAATGCATAAATTAAAGCAAGATAAATGTATGAGAGAGAAATAATCTTTTTATTAATTCCAATTGCTTTTAAAATTGCTAATTGTTTTTTCTTATTACTTACATTAATGAAAATAATAATGAAAATAATTACAAATGTTGAAAAGATTCCAATTATATTTGCAAGCATAGTAGTAACTTTTTGAGATTCTAAAATTGTATCTGCAAGGGAGAGTTCTTCAAGAGAATTAATAACTTTACCTTTTATACCTAGATTTGAAATTGTAACTTTTGCATCATCAATATTAACTCCATCATTTAATTTAATTAGAATTTCAGAAGAATAATCTTCATTTAAGTTATATACATCACGCATCTCATCAATTGACATTAATAAATAAAAATCAGGAATCCAAAAATAGGTATCCATTATACCTTCGATTTTATATTCTCTTGAAACTCCATTATCAAAAGAGAGAGTAGTTTGATCACCAACATCTAAATCTAGAGTCTCAAAACCAGTTGTCCCTTTAGACCCATCTAAATTTCCAATAATCTCATCACCTAGAACTATACTTTTCCCAGAATTTCTACCAAGATATGAACCCCTTGCAATTGAATTATGAAACTCTGAGACATATAACTCCTCATCAACATCAATTCCTTTGATAACTGGAATAAATGAATTATCATCATCAAAGAGAGTTCCCATTAAATTAAGTCTTGGAGTTGAACCATATACAAAGTCAAGTGATCTTACTTTTTTTAATATATCTTCACTTTGAGTAATAAATTTTTCACCATCTTCAGGGACAATAGTTAAATCTGCAAAAGCATAATTAATTAGCTTATTATTTGTAACTTCTTCAATACCATTATTTAGAGAATTAAAAAAAGATAAATTGATGAAAGAAAAAGCTAAAATGAAAATAACTAGACCAAAAAGACCATATGATGATTTTAAATTTTTAAGAGCTAAAAAGAAAGCAATTTTATTTTTTTTCATTTTATTTTCTTACAAATATTAAAATAAAAATAATTAAAATAATTGTAATTCCTCCAATAATATAAAATATAATATTATTTTGACTCTCAACATTAATTGAACTATTAAAACTATTTTCTTTCTCACCAAAGTCATCATAGTAATTAATAACTATACTATATTCAACTAAACCTGATTCTTTTGGAATGATATTAAAGGTAAATGGTAAATCGTCTCCTTTTTTAAGAGTTCCAAAGAAAGCTTCTTTTTGTCCATCAAAATTCCCCTCAAGATTAACTCTTACTTCCTTGGCATCTCCATAACCGTCATTTTCAATTCTTAATGAAATTCTTCCACTCTCCCCTTTAACTAAAGTACTTTCAACTTGAATATGTTGTAAAACAATATTTGAATCATCTAAAATATCAAATCCAATTGATTCATCTAGTTCTAAGTTATTACTTTGTGAATCTTCAAAAACTACATTAAGAGGTAATTCAAAATATCCACTCTCAACTGATTTTGAGGAAAGTAGAACTCCTGAAATTGAAAAATCTGAATTTGGTTTAATTTCTTTTATGAAAAGTGAATTCTCTCCAATAAATCCAAAACTTTGAGAACTTGGAACGATTTTAATATTTTTAGCAATACCTGTCCCCTCATTTTTTACATGCAGAGTTAAATTAAATGGTTTTTCTGGAACAACAATAGGATTATTTTCAATATCAATTACAAGGTTTGGGATTCCTGAGACTTCAATTGGAATTGTTGTTTCATAATTTAACTGACCATCATATCTAATAGTTGATTCAATAATGTAAGTTCCAGATTCTAAGTTTGATTTTGCAATTAAGTAAAAGTTAACTTCTCTTGAACAAGAAGAACATAACTTATAAGGAAGCTCTCCTAGATCGTTACTCTTTAAAATAAAATTATCTCCCAAATCAAAATCAATAGTATTAATATCAATTTCATCATTTTTATTATTTACTAACTTCAAACTTAAGGTAATATCTTGACCAGGTTGAATTAAACTAGGTTCAATTGAATTTACAATAATTTGAGGTGATGCAAAAATAGTGGAAACAAAACTAAAGAAAAAAATTACAAATAATAAAAATCTCATAGTTTTATTGCAAAAAAAAATTATTTAAAATAATGTATTCATTAAAGAATAATAATTTAATATAAAATAAAAATTTCATTTGTTACTTTAAAGTTCACAAATTTTATTAAATAAGAGCTAATTCATAAATTTCCATGGAAAATGTATCCAAACTATATTCAGAATTAGAAAATTACCATTCAGGAAAATTTTCATACTTTGCAGAAGTTAAAGCAATTGAAAAATTGAAAGAACAAGCATATCAAACTAAAGATCTAGTTAATTTGAAAAATCTAACTAAGTCTCAAATTAAATTAGTTAATAAATTTAAATCAGCATTATATGGGCTATATAAAAAAAATTTAAATTACTATGAAGAATACCAAAAATATAAAACTTATTCTAAAAAGTTAGGAATTAAAACTTATGCATATTACCAATATAAAGCAGTAATGTTATCTTATGAATTATATGGAGTAGAAAAAGGATATCAATATTATTATAAATCCCAAGAACAATATAATTATGAAGCTTTGAGCTATGATGCATATAATGAAGTTTTAAAAGCATATTATGAATATGCATATGAAATGAGATACAATTCATATGTTGAATATATGCAAGCAAATTCAAAAGAATACCTAGATTATGAAAAATATACATATATCATGGAAGCATATTCAAGATATGGGTATTATGAATACAAATCAAAAGAGTATTATAGTTACTATGAAGAATATTCTAAATATTATAATTATCAAGCAGTAAGTTATGATGAGTACAAATATGTAATGAAAGCATACCAATATTATAAATATGAGTTAGCTTATTTAAGATATCAATCATACATGGCAAAAGATACACACCACTATCTTGACTATGAAACATATACAAATACATTAAAGAGTATCTATTATTCATATGAACAAAAAGCATATTCATATTACAAAGAATATGTATCAAAATTATCTCAAGAATATTCAACTGAGTATAAATATTATTCCTACATGTATAACTCATATTATTCATATGGATTAGAACTTGGATATAAATATTATGAAGAATATGCTAAATATTACAATTATAAATATTTAAGTTATGAAGAATATAGTGAATATTTTAAATATGACATGAAATTAAATTATAAAGAATTATATAATTATTACAAATTAAGTTATAAGAATTATAATTATTATGATGTGACATTAAAAACATATCAAGAAGTTTATTCATATTATTATCATTATGATGCAAAATATGATTACTCTAACTATTACAAAAATTATTACGAACATAGCCTAGAAAATGATACTCATAAATATTATGCAACAAATATAAATTATGTGTTAAATACATTATATAATTTAAGTGAAGCTCTAAATACTCAGTATTCATATTATTCATACCTATATAACATGAAAAATAATAACTATAATTATTATTATGATGTTTCATATTCATATTACATAAAATATGCAAAAGAGAATGGATATTACCAAATGAGCGAATATGATTATTATAACATGGCTTATGCGCTAAAGAGTTATTATGAAAAAAATAATTATGATAATACATATTACATGTCATACCAAGAATATTATAAAGTGATGGAAGAATATAACTATAACATTTTAGTTGAAAAAGATTACTATGAATATGTGGAGATGGCAAAGTCATATGATTATGAAGAATATTATAACTACGTACTCTCTGCAGTTGAATATTATAATAATGAATATGAAGAAGGAGCAATTACATATTCCCTAAATAACTTCTATAACTTATTAAAAACTCCAGTTGAGAGTGCATCTAAGTATTACTACGAAATTAACAAATACTTAGAAAATAAAAAAGAAGAAATTGTAAGTAATTTAGGATATTATAGAACATATCCAAATTATTATTAAATTTTTTAAAAAAAAATTAATTTTTTTCAATATAACCAACTATTTCTAAAGAATATGAATTAAAAATATCAACTGGAGCTAACATCCCTAAATCTTCTTTATTAGAGATATTTCTATTTGATTTGAAATAAACATCTGCAATTGTTTCTGAGCAAAAAACACCTCCTCCAAGATAAATATTTTTACCAACAGTAATAAATGGAAACCAAGATTTAAATATTTTCATTAGAAAATAATTTAATACTACTCCATATAATTTTAAAACACTATATCTAGTTCCAATGTTTTCTCTTAAAATTGATTTTAAGTTTTCTTTTTCTTCTTTTGAAAATTTATTTTTATGTCTCATAATAATATATCTAGTTCCATTTGGCCTTGGTTCAAAATCTCCAATAAAAGAAACTTTTCTATTCCTACCTGAAGTTTCAAAAACTAAATCTCTCCCATTTTCTCTACCATAATAAATACTAGAATGAGCAATAGTTGTTCTTGAAAACCATTTAATTTGAAGTGTAACTAAACTCTTTTTATAATATTTATATTCATCATGTAAAATTACATCTCCCGTTTCTAAATCATTTAATGAGAGTTTTTTATATTTTTTATGATTATCAAATGAATTCTTACTATATTTATCTGAATATACTGAATGAAGGTGAAGGGATAAGTTATTAGTTAGATAATTAATAGTTTGTTTTAAATTAGCAAGGGCAGATAAAAATTCATTTAATTCCGAATTTAAATCAACAAGAATTAATCGATTTATTTTTTGAATTTCTTTATTATTTTTAATTAAATTTAATCTAATTGTATTTTTAGTAATTCTTGAAATGGAATCGGATTCACTTTGAATGAAATCTTTAAAGTTAACATACTTTTCAAAAAAATTTTCATATTTATTTTCAATTTCTAACTTTAATAGATTTGCTTGTTTTTCAAGGTTTACTTTTTCATGATAAACATAAAAATCTGGTGTATATCTCTCAAGAATAAAATAATAAGCTTTTTTAATGTGTTCTTTAGAACTATATGTTTTATTTAACTTCTGAGAGATAATTGCTGAAATTTGTTTACCATTTTTTTCAAAAGTTTTGATTAAGTCATCTCCTGCTTTTTTAAAATGTTTTTCAATTTCAAAATACTCTCTTGAATCATTTAATCTCATAGTTATTATTTATCAAAAAATAATTTATAATTAATTTTAATCATTAGTAAGTTATAATTAAATTATGAAAAAATAATATCAGAAACTAAAAGCAAACCTGCAATGCCAATTAAAATTGTTGAATATAGAGGAAAATTAATTTTACTTGAATATTCAATTTCATATTCTTCATTCACAACTAAAGTTGAAAAAGATGTAACATCATTATTAGTTACATAGGGTAAGTTAAAAGTTGGAGATTTAATTTTGTAATCAATTAAATACTCTTCATTTACTTTAAGTTTTGGGATTAAAAAAGATTTTGAAATTAAAGTATTATCAAAATCAAAATAATTATCTGAAATTTCAATATTAGTTAGATCAATTTCACCAACATTTTGAGTTTTAAGAATTACAAGAGAATGAGTTGAATTTATTTTTTGAATAGATTTTTCAATTATAACTTTCTTTAACAAAGATGAATCTGAAATGTCTTGATATATTATCTCATCATCTAAGACTTTAACCACACCCAAAGATTCAACAATAGTTGTAGGTGAAATTGAAATGTTTTCATTGCCAACATATTTTAATTCAAAATAAATTTCTTTATTTTCAAAAGGAAGAAGTGTAATTGGTTTAACTAAAATTAATTTGGATGAATCATTAAAATATTCAAAATTTGAATCAAATTCTTGAGTTACAAAAATTGAATCAATTTCATATGCATTTGGGTTTTGAAGAGTAATTTTAATATATACTATATCTCCTTTTTGAATTAAATTAGGGTCAACTTCTTTTTTAATAATAATATCTTTTAAAAAAATGTTTTCAGGAGAAGGCAAATTTTCTTCATCTGTATTTAACTCAAAAGTAAAATCAACATCTCTTTTATATTCTAAATTTAAATTCATACTATAATCAATCCAATAAACATCACCAAGTTGTGAAAAATTATCATAATAATTTAAAAAAAATCTTTCATTAGGAGATAAATTTATTTCATAATACTTTAAAATATTTTCTTCATCTTTAAAAGAATCAATATCATTTGGTCTTGTTTTAATTAAATTTAAATATAAAATTTGATTAAAATCAGTAGGATTATATCCCTCAATTAAAATTCTTCTTTGAGATTCATATGAGTTGGATATTCTATCAAATTTAGATAAAGATACAAACCTTTGAGTTTCAACATTTAATTTAGTTAGATGTTCAATTAAAGAAATATCTTTTTCTTTAAAGTTTTCATAAAATCTCTTAGAAACAACAATTCTAATATTATAATAATAAGAATTTGAATTTAAATCAGGTAAAATGAATCTCCCTACTAAATCTCTTGACTTTTTTAATTCTAAATTAAATGAAGAATTAATTAACTTTGAAACATTATAAATACCTTTACTCTCAATTATAACTTGGCTATCTGAAATTTTTATATTATTATCTTCAATTATTTTCACATCATAGCAATAAATACTAGGAATTAAAATAAACAATAAAAATAGTAAAAATAACCTCATAATTAAACTCAATTAAAATAATTTATAATAATTTGTAACAATTATTTTCTAATTAAAGAAATTCCAATTAAAATAAACCATATAATTTGAGTTAAACCAAAAATCATTGTGAAAATCTCAAAATTAGGTAGATCTGATAAAATTCCAACAACTCCAATTAAAATTCCAAAATATGAAAGAGATTTTGAAAAAAACTTTTCTTTTAATGTAATTATTGAAATACATAATATCCAAATACCTCCCAAAATTTCACTTCCTCCTCCAAGAGATTCCCTAATTAATTCAACTGTTGAAAAAATAGTAATTGCAAGCTCTGGATTTTCAATATAGAGTGTTTTTAAGAAGTTTTGAGATACATTAAATATAATACCTGTTAAAATAACTGCAAATGACCAAAATATACCAAAGAGTGTCCCTAAATTGAGTAATAAAGAATCTTTTTTCTTTAATTGTTTATACAATCCTAAAACTAAAATTAATAAAGATATACCAAAAACAATATATATTAATGAATGAATTATATAAGCTAAATTAAAATTAATTAGAAGAGTTGAAAATCTTTCCTGGGAAGAGTTTAATTCTTGATATTTTAGAATTATTGCAAAAAATAGAATTCCAATTATATATGCAAAAGCATTATATAGTGAGGCATAACCTGAAATCTTTTTAATATCCATATATAACTGATTTATAAATAGATTTATAAAATTAAGTTTTAATTTAAATATACAAAAATTATATAAATAAATAAATACTTATTTTATTAGATTCTAAAAAATATAGATTGGATTCTAAAATGATGTGGCATTATAATTTAGAGGTAATGCTATTGAGAGAGATAAAATTCTGATAATGAGATTATTTAAGAATTTTATTTTATTTTAAAATAAAATGAAAAAATGGCAGAGGAATATAGAGAGAATGTTGCTGCTTTAATTATCAATAAAGATAAAAAAGTGTTAATGTGTGAGCATGTATGGATAGATAATGCTTGGCAATTACCTCAAGGAGGTATTGAAGAAAATGAAAGTAAAGATAAAGCTTTACTTAGAGAATTAGAAGAAGAACTAGGAACAAATAAGTTTAAAATAATTGATTCCATGAATGAGAGTTTAAAGTATAAATTTCCATATTATTTAAGAGAAAAATATCAATTTGATGGACAAGAACAAACTTTCTTTTTGGTATATTTTTATGGAGATGATTCAGAGATTAGATTTGATAACCAAGAAAAACCTGAATTTAAAGATTTTCAATGGGTAGATTATGAAGAACCACCAATTAAAGTAATTTATTTTAAGAAATTATCATATCTAAAAGCGGTTAACTATTTCAAAGAAAAAGTTGAAAAAGTAGATTTAAATAAAATTTAATTTATTATTTTTACCCAATAAAAAAGATTGCCCCGCCAATTAAAACAAAAAAGGCAACAATACCAAGTAATTCTGAATCAATATTGAAATTATCAAACCAAGAACTCTCAACTTCTGAATTTGTAATGTCATCAACACCTGTATTAAAACTAGTATCAACATCATAACTATTATTTTGAGGGTCAGATAAATCAAAAGTATTGTTAACTCCAAAAAAACCTTTCAATAAAATAATTAAAAGTAACACTATCATTATTCCAAAAACAGATTTTTTAGGAATCATTTCAGTTATCTCTTCAAATTTCATTCCCAAAAACATTAAAATTAAAAAAATAAAAAATAAAATAATTAAAATAATTGAAATCCAAGTAATTGCATAAGATACAATATATGTTACAATACCACTAAATGATACAATAACTGCAGCTAAAAATGCAACCAAGGCTGAAACTCTCTCATCCCCAAGAAATGCCATCTTCTTTAAAGTTATAAAAATAATTCCATAAAGCATAATCCCAACAATTAAAACTTTAAATAAAGGGGGTATGATAAATTCCATAATAAAATTTTATATCAAATTAACTTTATAAATCTTTTTAACCTCTAAATATTATGAGACATCTTTCAGGTAAAGAAAAAAAACAATTAAAAGAAATAATTCCAAAGGGATATGAAATTGATAAAAAAGATGAAGTAATTGAAGAAAATAATATATTATATAAAAATAAAAATAAATATCTAATTAAAATTGATGACATATTTATACCTCATTTAAACTCAGTAATTGAAGACAAATATCCAATTTGTTATATAGATAATGGAGCAATTCCTTTTCTATTGAGAGGAGCTGATATGATGAGACCTGGAATTGAAAAAATTCAAGGAGAATTTGAAAAAGGAGAAATAATTTTAATTAAAAATTTAAATTATCCTAAAGTAATTGGAATTTCTCAGAGTTTACTTAGCTCAGAGGAAATGAAATCTCAAGAAAAAGGAAAATCTCTTAAAGTTTTACACTATTTAAAAGATCAATATACTTAATCAATTTTTAAATCATATTTTTTTCTAAGATAATCTTTTTGCATTTTCCAAGAATAAACTAGCATCTCAGCTGAAATCCTTGTAATAAATTTAGAAAATTCTTCAGGGTTTGGAAAATCTTTTTCCTTTGCCTTTTTAAGTGCATTATCTGAAAAAAAAGAAATTAATTCATCCCTTCTTTTTTCATTTTCAATTTTGAAATCTTTGTCAGTTTCATGAAGTGCAAACTTAGCATCTGCAATAAAAGAATTAAGTTCAAATCTTTTAATTAACATATCTAGCATTTTTTGATCAAGAGCTTTTAACTCTTTTTTAACATCTAAAATGTTAGTTCCCATGATTAAATAGAATGCCTTAATATTTAAAAAGGTATAGGATTAAAAAAATTACTCTTCTTGAAGTAATTCATCTAACTTTTTAAGATATTCTCGCTCAGTAATTAAACCTTTTTCTTCAAGTAACTCTAAAAGTGCATCAATTCTAATATGTACTTCTTCCACTAAATCTTGAGTATTTACTTCAATTTCTTCTCTTTCTTTTACCATAATAAAAAGAATAAATTTTAATATATAAAAATTTATCTAAATTGAAAGTTACTACTAAAAATTAAAGCAAAGATAATTAAAGAAAAAAATAGTATAACTTTAACATAAAAAATGATAATTGTTAATGGTTTATCTGTAAATTTTGAAAAAAAAATTAACACAAAAGATGATATAAAAAGTCATATAACTGAGATAATTCCTAAATGGTTCCATGAAATAGACCAATTATATTTTACTCAAGAATATGAAAAAATTGAAATTAATTTAAATGATTTTGATAAAAAAATAATAACTAATTCTATAGATTGCTTTGATAAATTAAAAACACTTAGTTTTAAAGAAAATGTAATTGTAAATAATTTATAATTATTTAACCTCATGAATTACAACTTTACCAACTCTAAATACGTTAACTACTTCTTTATCTCCAATAAACCCAATATCGTGAGCTTGACCACCTCCAGTTGGATAAAATAGAGTTTTATCTAAAATAATGAAATTTTTATTATTATGATTAAATTCTTTTACAATTTTAACATCATCTTCATTTTTATAAGTATCAATATAATAAAGTAACTCTGTATCTTTAATGCCTTCAATAAAAGATTCAAATTCATTTACTTTCTTTTTATTTTCTTTTTCTTTTTGAGATTCAAAAAATTCATTAACTAAAGTGAAAAAATTTGATGGGATCTCAATGTTTTTTCCAACTTCTTTAAATCCTTCTTTAATATCTTCAGGAGTAATACCATCTGAGATATATAATTTAATAAATTGATTATTATCAATTTCTTTTCCTTTTTTTACAATGTTTGATACTGTATTTTTAATTTTAATTTTGTGTTCATGATATTTTTTAACTTCATTATCGATTATTTTTTTAATTCCATCAAGTTCTTGTTCTAATTCTGGGTATAAATCTTTAACTTCTTGAGAATGCATTGCAATGCAATCAAATAAATCAACATCCCAACTATATTTGTAAATAAAATCTAAAGCTCTTCTAAGAACTAATCTTAAGTTATAACCTCCTTTAACATTTGATGGAAGTGCTCCATCAGTTAATGCATATAATAATGTCTTAGAGTGATCAGCAATTGAATAAATACCTGCAATTGGATCAATTTCATTTTTTAGTTCTTCAACTGAAACATTTCCAATTTGATTTGCAACATTTTGCCATGCTTCATTAATATCCTCAACTTCATCTAAATTTAAATTTCCAGAATAAGGTAAGAATTTATTATATAAATCCCAGTTTGGATTTAATCCTGTTTTTTCAAATAAATAATCACACACTACAGGCATTGATGCTTGATATTGATTAACTGAACCTTTTGAAAACCAACAACATCTCTCAAGACCCATACCCATATCTAAAACTTTTTGTTTTAATTCTTTTAATTGAGAGATATCTTCAGCCTCACTCATGTCATACCACATATATACTTGATTTCCAAGTTCTAAACCTCTTGAAAAAAATTCCATTGATGGACCACAATCTCCACCACCAACCCAAGCATCTTCGTGAATTTGAAGTTCGTCTTTTGGAATTTTCATAACATCAGTAAACCATTCAAATAAATCTTTTACATATTTTGCTTGATCATATTCTTTTGGTTTTTTAAAAGCTAATTGACCAATCATTACAAAATTAGTTCCATGCCTTCCAGTATATCCAACATTATCAATGTCAGGAAATCTTAAACAATTTTGTGGAATTGTAACTAATTCTGCAGGCGGTGCAACAATACCTTTAGTAATGTAGGGTTGAAATCCAACAACTGAGGCAATATTAAAATCTAAATCATCTCTCCATCTTGCAACAATTGGAAATCTATCAACTGGAGTATATCCTCTCTTGCTCATAAAATCTTTAAATAATAAATAAGTTTGAGTAAATTCCATTTCTTTTTTTGCAGGAGTATTACCAATAAAAGTATATTCTCCAACACAAGATGTATCTCCACAAACATCTCTTTTTTGAGTAGACCAAAACATTACACTACAACTTGAACATTTTTGTCTTTTTAATCCTAATTCTTCTAAAGTTTTAACTGGAAAATACTTCTGAGGATTTGAAGAGGCTTCCAAAATAATTTGTTTTTTAATTTTTTTTGCAATAGACATTTTTAATATAATATATATTGTTGAATTTAGTTTTTAAAATTAAGTATTTTTCTAAATTAAATTACCTAAAAAATATATTTAAAAAATGAAAAATCTTCCATTTAAAGAAGTTCTTCAATGAAATTAAATCTAAAGTAAATTTAAGTATTATTTTTAAAATGTTGAACTAATGAATAGATAATATATATAAAAATAAATGGAAATATAATTACTGAAAAATATTGAAAAATTACATCAAATAAAGTTGTTGAGGAACAAGAACAATATCCATTAAATAAAAAGAATTTCTCGTATTTACTAGGTAAAGTGAAACATTTCGTGTTTAAAGAAGTTCTCTGAAGAACGAAGAGAATTTTGATAAAATCTACAAGATTTTATCTTTAAATTGATGTTCTATTGTGAGACTGCAAGTCGAACGAGCGGAATGAAATGAAGAGATAGTTTTATTTTTGACCCCGTTCTTTTCGATTATTTCTTGTAAATATTTTTTCTATGTCCCAATTCAATTACATGAATTTTAAGTTCATTATCAAATATTTCAACAACAATTCTATAATCTCCAACTCTTAATCTAAAATGCGGAGATCCCACTAATTTTTTAACATGAGCATAAGGTCTAACTTGGCACCTTCTTAAAGTCAAAGTTATCCTTTTTTGAATATCTTTTGGTAACTTTTCTAATTGCTTCAATGAAGCATCAGAAAAAACTATAGAATAACTCATAGTCCAAGTCTCTTTTCAACCTCTTCAAGAGTGTGAGTCCTGCCTTCTTCAAAATCTTTTTCAGAAGTAACAATATTTTTTTTAGTTTGTTCAGAAAGTTCTAAACTATCCTCTAATAAATCCCAAATAATGTCTTCATAGCTCTCTTTATCATACATTTTACGCCCTTTTAATTCAGATAATAAATCTCTACTAACTTGAATTGATGTTACTTCTGCCATAGTAAGTATATAAACCTCCATATATATAAACCTATCGACTTTTTCTAGGGGGCAAAAATAAAATTGAATAGAACAGGTACTGTTTAAAGAAGTTCTTCGAACTTGTGAGAAGAATTTGGATAAAATCTGCGAGATTTTATCTTTAAATTGATGTTGGTTTGGAGCTCTGCAAGAATTTCTGTTTTAATCAGTGTTATGCGTCCCCGACCAAAGGGAGAGCCGGCAGGCGTGGGTCGAGGAGCAAAGCGACGAAGAAGTTCTTAAAATGGGGACGTCTTTAATAAGAGTTTTACGTCCATAAAAGACAAAGAATAAAGGGCAAAAATGAATTAAAAAATAATTTGTGATAGTTTGTAGAAAAAATTTAAACCATAACAAATTAAAATTATACCAAATATATTTGAAAGAGTAATTATATGTTTAGATGGAATCTTATGTTTAGTAAAATGAATAATTGATGCCAAAATAACATGAAAAAATACAAAACCAAAAGTGATATAAAATATATTCAAAAATGCTATATTCTTAGTTGTAAATTGAGCTAAATATGAGCCAGATAATGAAATCCAAAATGCAATAACTATTGGACTTGAAATTGCAATACCAAGACCAACTAAAATTGAATTATTACTGTTTAATTTGTTTTTATATGACTTATCAACTTCTTCTTTTTTTAATTTTAATGCACAAATTCCCAACCAAATTAAAATTCCACCACCAATAATGAACAAGATTATTTTTGCTGCATTTGAAGTTAAAAATGTGCTAACTCCAAAAAAAATTAAAAGTAAAATTAAGAAGTTGCCTATAAAGTCACCAATTGAGATGGATATTCCAGACCAAAAGTTTTTAGTTAATACTCTTCTTACAATTTCAAAAAAAATTGGCCCAGGTATTGCTGAAATTGAAAATCCGATTAATATGCTTTCAAAAAATCCCATATAATGACATTTGAAAAATTATATTATAAAGTTTTTTATTATTTTGCCCAATTAAATTTTTTAGCCCCCATTTTAAGAATTACGCATAACGTACACAGTTTAAGAAAGTTTTTGCTTTAGCAAAAATTTGGGAAAACTGCGAGCCAAGTAGTTTTCTCTTTAATCCGGTGTTGCACAACCCGAGCTTGTGAGAATGCAGCGTGGTCGAAGCGTAGCGAAGAAGTGTTTAAGTTTTGCGAACGAAGTGAGACTATCTAAGAGAACTTTTTCCCTCGTGATAGCCAATTTGAAATAATTTGAAATTCTTTCTTTTATTTTAAGTAATTCCCAAGTTCTGGAATTATTGTTCTTATACCTCCAGTTGGATCTTTAACATCTCCTTTAAACCTTGGAATTATTTGGATGTGTAAGTGATGTATTGTTCTTCCAGCCACTTTCCCATCATTGTTTCCTATATTGTACCCCTCAGGAATTTTATTAATTGCGAAATGATTTAACATTTTATTTGAAAAAATAACTGAATTTTCAGTTATCTTTTCCAAAGCCATTTTTTCATACAAATCTTTAAAATTAGATTTTTCAATTAAGATAATAGTTTCTTTAATAGTTTCTCTCAAAAAAATCCATTCATTTTTATCTAAATCCAATAAAGAAACTCTATGGTTCTTTGGTATCACTAAAGCATGGCCTGGAGAAACTGGATGTATATCAAATACTGAGTAAAAAAAATCATTTTCAAAAATAATTCCATTTCTTAAATTACAAAATAAGCAATCTTTCATATTTAATTTCAAACTTTAACATTTAAAAAGAATTCTATTTAAAATTATTTCAATAATAAAGTATTTTCTAATTGAGAATAAAAAAATCAAAAATTGAAACATCAGACAGGATTAAATGAAGTTTTCATACAAAGTATGAAAATTTGGGGAATTCCTACAAGGAATTACCTTATAATTCGTGATATATCCTGTGAGCCGAAGGCGAGAGTGTGTAACACGGCATTGAGGGATTTACTCCCGAAGATGTAAAAGCGGGTGCTTTGAAGTGGAGCGACTGAAAGGAACGATTTGGAATTAGTTTAAATTTCTTTAATTTTTTTACAATACTTATTTAAATCATAATTTGAAATTACTTCGCAATTAAATTCTTCTTGTTCAAATATTTTGTCAATTGTAATTCTAAATTTACAAATATTTCTCAAATCTACAAAATATTCAGATTCTGAACCTCCATTAGGTCCAGAACTCATATAAGTTTGAGTGCCAAATGTTTTTTCAGGTAATCTGTTACAGTTCTCAAAGTTACCTGAAGAAATCGCATACTTTAAATCATAGTTTAATCTAGCACATTGAGACTTCAACTCAGAATTATTGTAACTACTATTTACTTTTTCAAAAAAAATAAAGGGATCATATTGACTATAACCTCTATCATAATAAACAAATTTCCAATTTTCTTGTTCAATATTTTTTAAATAGTTTTCAAAATTTCTATTAGCTTCCCCAAAAGCACCACACTCCAAACCTTCATCATAATTTCCTTCAATTAAAATATAACTATTAGAACAAGAACTCAATAAAAATAAAAAAATAACTAGAATACTCTTTTTCATAACCTAAATTTAATTTTCTAACTTAAAAACTTTTCTAACTCATTTTCAATATTCCAAAGTAATTCAAATTGCGCTTTTATAGGATATATCTCGCAAGATTAAAAAAAGTTTAATGAAGTGAAATTTGGAAGAAACCTGCAAGGTTTCTCTTTTTAATCATGTGTTGTACGACCTGACGACTGAAAGGAGGAAAGTCTGCAAGACGGGGCGGAAAGAAGTTTTCGAAGAAAATTTCTTGGAGAAGTACTAAAATTACCGAACGAACTTGTGAGTGAGACTATCTAAAAGGGGAACGTTCGTTTTTATTGCAATTCTTTTTTTATCTTTTCAATTGCTTCTTTGTAATCTTTTACAATTGTAATTTGATTTGGTGCAAGTTTTTCATAAAAATTATTTGCTTCTTCAAATAATCCAACTAAAATAAC
>CAXPJQ010000065.1:0-6398 GCA_964217375.1 Bdellovibrionales bacterium
GGCAATGTCCCATTGATAGTTGAAATCTGAAGTTTAAATTATTACCTAATTTAATTTTTAAATAAATTAATTGATTTTCCATTGAAAATCAAATAATTTTGATTCAAAAATATACAATATTTCCAAAATAAAAATTTTGCAGAAATATTTTTCTTTATATTATAAATAATTATTTTAAATGCTACTTCTCTTCTTTTAGAAGTTGCTTTTTTAGAGACAATTTTAGTTAAAATTGTTCTCTTTAAAGCAGAAAATACACCTTCCACATTATTTCTTAAAGGATACAAATCTTGGAAATCATTGAATGTTTGTTGAAATTGTCTACGAACTATATTTTTATGAACTTCTTTCCCTCCAGTTTTCAATGGAGGTACAACAAATATGTTGTTTATCTCTTTCATTTTTGAAAAGAGATAAAAATAGTAATATCCTTTATCTCCAATGATAATTTTATTTTTAAATTTGAACCTATTAAATAGTCTTCTAGCCTGTTTTTTATCATTATATTGTTTCATTGTAAAAGTAAAATCATAGATTTTCTTTTTACCTTGTAAATCACAAATAATATCTAATTTGTGATATGGTGATTTTGGATTCAATCCAAAATCTCTTAATCTTTTTTGATAATATGATGATTTGTATTTAGAACTTAAACCAGTCCCATCAATTCCTAAAATTTCAGGAGAGTCATGTTTAATTGTTTCTTCAAGAATTTGCTTAATAAAGTCCATACTGAATTCTTGAATCCATCGATTCAAAGAAGATTTATTAATTTTATATTTCAATTCAAGCCATCTTGGCCATAAGGTCATTGTATTAAATTCAGTACAAAAGTCTCTAAGAGACTTTTTACTAAAGAAATAAAGTATAACACAGCTCAATTTTTGAGCTTGCGTAAACTGTTTATTACCGGTTTTATTAGAATACTTAGGTAATTTTAAACTTAAAATAATATCATTTAATTCATCTTTAAATTCTCGAGGTTTTTTCTTAACAACCTCTCGAAGGACTAATTGTCTTTCCATAAAATAAACTCAAATTATGAGTTTATTAAACTTGGGACAGAGCCGGTAGTTGAAAAAGTTTATATACTATATTTTTATTTATTTAACTATATGTTTTTTTACAGAGTAAAAAAAGGAATTAGTAAAGTTATTTCAACTTCTTTACTTATTGTAGTTTCAATTGTAGTTTATATCTCATTTCAAACTTGGTTTATTGATTATTTCACTTCTTTAGAAAATAGTATTAATCAAAAAGATATAAATAATATTAATTATATTAGAGTTATTGATTCTATAATGTATTTATCTCATAGTTTTAGTTATTTAAATATAAGTGAGGTAAGTATAGATGGTATTAGTTGTAATAAATTTGGTAGCTATAATACTTCTTTAGTTTCAATTCCAATAAATAGTTGTTATTATGATTCATCTAATGAAATTAGCGAATTAGTAGTATTAAGTAATCAAGGTATTTTTTCTAGTTCTTTTTTGAATTCTAATTTAAATAAAAATATTCTTAATTGTTCTAGTTTATCTGGAGGAAATTGGATTTTAGTTCCAGGTAATTTAAATTTAGGAACTAAAGATTTTTGTATTATGAAATATGAAGCAAAAGCAACTCCTAGTTCAATACCTAATTTAGGTATTCCTAGTACTTTTTCTTGTGGTTCTTCATGTCCAATTGATGGGAGTGTTAACATTACTAGTATTCCTGAATATACACCTTTAAATAGAATAAGAGTAACTCATGCTAATTCTTTATGTGAAAATTTAGGAAGTGGTTACTCTTTACAATCAGTAAGACATTATATGACTATTGCAAATAATATTATTACTGTTAAAAAAAATTGGATTAATAATCAAATAGGTGGTAAGCTTTATGTAGGAAATACTGATGGTGGATACTCAGGATTAAATGCATCAGTTAACGATTCTCAAGGATATTATCTAATGGGAGATACTAATTCTTCCTGTGATTCTTTTTATTCAGGATTTCCAGATTCTTCTGAAGAAAATATTTTAGGTTTATCATGTGCAGGTCAAAGGAGAACATTTTATTTAGACAATGGAGAAGTAATTTGGGATTTGTCTGGTAATTCTCAAGAATTAACTTTAGATGTATTAGCTGCTCCTTCTAAAACTTCTTTTGGTTTTTCTTCAGAAGGTACAAAGGAATGGTCTGATTTTAATTTAACTTACCTTAATTTAGGTAATTTTAATTTAAATACTTCTAATGGAGCAGGTTTATTTATTATTGATACTACTCCTGAAAGTGCTTATCATATGGTTAGATTAGGTGGTGAGATAAATAATGGACTTCTGGCAGGTTTATTTGCAGGAAATGTTAATAGAGCAGCTAATTCTTATCATTCTGGTTCTTCAGTTAGGTGTATATATGAAAATTAAAATTTTATAATTAAGATTTTAAAATTTCAAAAAAAGCAAGTTACTTTATTATTAATTAATTTTTCTTAAGAGTTTAAATTTAATATATTTTACTTTTAGGTAACATCATTAAATATTAAAGAGAAATTAAATTCTTTTTTATATGAAAAAATTAATCTTTTTATTTTTATTTCTAATTAATTTAAATTCTCTTTTTTCATTTTCGGGAGGTTCAGGAACTTTAGGTGATCCTTATGTTATTACAAATTGTAATGAATTTCAAAACATTTCAAATAATTTAAATGGAAATTTTATTTTAAATAACTCTTTTTCATGTAATTCTATTTCAAATTTTGATAGAATTGGTTATTGTGTGGGTACTTGTTATTCTGGAGGAGATGATTTTCCATTTACTGGGACTCTTAATGGTCAAAACTTTACAATTTATGACATTACAATTTTAAATACAACTTCAACTCATGAGGGTTGGGGTATATTTGGAGTAACTGATGATGATATTTATGACATTGCATTTAGAAATATTGATGTTAATGTATCTAATGGGAATAAAGTTGGATCTCTAATTGGGTATCATAGGGCAGGTGATCTTAGAAATATTCAATTAAGAAATGTTGATGTTCAGGGAAATATTTCAATTGGTGGTGTGATTGGTTATGGTTATGGTGCAAATCCTTTTAATTTACCAACATTTAATAATGTACATATTTACAATTTAAATTTAATTGGTCAAGATCAAGTTGGAGGTATTGTGGGTCAAGCTCTTATGGGTTATAATATTTATGAATCTTCAACTCAATTTACAATTTCTGCAAACAATCAAGTTGGAGGAATTGTTGGTTTAGCTTCAAATTCAGATTTTATCTACATTACTAATTCTTATGCTCAAGGTTCAATTTCTGCAAATAATTACGTTGGTGGTCTTGGAGGTCAAAGTAATTCTCTAACACTTAGAAATTCTTTTTTTTATGGATCCATTTCAGCTAATTCTTTTATTGGAGGTTTAATTGGAAATAATTTAGATTTTGGTTCAGCACCTGTATCTAATAACTCTTTTTTCATTGGAAATATTACTACTTCAACACCTGCAAATACTGGTTCTCTTTTTGGAAATAATGAAATTGACCATACTAATTTATATTGGCATAATACTTCATCAAATCCTTCAAATGCAGTTGGAATTGATTTGAGTGCATCAACATATAACTCAACTCTAGCTCAGAGTTATTTCTACAATTCTGCAAACTTTCCGCTATCTTCATTTGATCCAGGAATTTGGAACTTTTCAGGAACTTCACTACCTATTTTAATTTCCGAATCTAATTCTTTTTATGGTCTTAGTTCTTCAACATCAAGTTCAGCAAATTCACCCTCTTCAGTTTTTCCTTTTGGAAATATTTTCATTTCCATATCTATATTACTTTTATTTCTTTTTTCCTAATTCTTTATTTTTAAGTAATTATAAATATCTAAATACTTTAAACCCTCAATTTTCTCTATAATGGACTTAAATCAGTTAGTTAAAAATTTGCACGAGGGAGAAAGTGCATCAGGTCTTAAAGAAGATCGAAATATTTTATGGTTTGATGAATTAGGAATTGAAGATATCCTTTTAGTTGGAGGTAAGAATGCCTCTTTAGGTGAAATGTATAGAGAACTCTCTAAATTAGGAGTTAGAGTTCCTTATGGTTTTGCAGTAACTGCTCATGCTTATAACTATTTTATTGACCAAACAGGTTTAAGAGATAAAATTAGAGATATCCTTTTAGATTTAGATACAACTAATTTACATAACTTACAACAAAGAGGAAAAAGAATTAGAGCAATTATTATGGATGCTGAATTTCCTGAACTTCTTAAATTACAAATTATTAGAGCCTATAAATCCTTAGAAGATAAATATGGTAAACATATTGATGTTGCAGTTAGATCTTCAGCTACTGCTGAGGATTTACCTGATGCTTCTTTTGCAGGTCAACAAGAAACTTATTTAAATGTCCACTCTGAAGAACAACTTCTACATTCTTGTAAAAGATGTTTTGCATCTCTTTTTACAGATAGAGCTATTTCTTATAGAACTGATAAAGGTTTTTCCCACTTTGATGTTGCTCTCTCAATTGGGGTTCAAAAAATGGTTAGATCAGATAAAGCATGTTCAGGTGTAATGTTTTCAATTGATACTGAATCAGGTTTTGACAAAGTTGCTTTTATTACTGGAGCTTATGGTTTGGGAGAAAATGTAGTTCAAGGAGCAGTAAATCCTGATGAATATATTGTATTTAAACCAACTCTTGAGGAAGGATACAAACCAATTATTTCAAAAACAGTTGGAGAGAAACATATTAAAATGGTTTATGATCATAATGGTTCCAAGTTAACTAAAAATATTCCTGTTCCAAAATCCATGCAAGAAAAATTTGTCTTAGAAGAAGATGAAGTTTTAGAACTTGCAAGGTGGGCAATTATAATTGAAGATCACTATTCAGCTAAAAAAGGCCACTATCAACCAATGGATATGGAATGGGCAAAAGATGGAATTACTGGCGAATTATTTATGGTTCAAGCAAGACCTGAGACTGTTCAATCAAGAAAAGATAAATCTAAAATTGAGAGTTTTGAATTAGTTGAAGAAGGTAGAGTTTTAGTTAAGGGAGTATCTGTTGGATCAAAAATTTCACATGGTCCAATTAAAATTATTAATGACATCCATGAAGCTCAATCATTTAGGGAGGGAGATATTTTAGTAACTGATATGACTGATCCTGACTGGGAACCAATTATGAAAAAAGCCTCAGCAATTATTACTAATAGAGGAGGTAGAACTTGTCACGCTGCAATTATTAGTAGAGAGATGGGAGTTCCTGCAGTTGTTGGTTGTGGAAATGCAACTGAAGAATTAAAAGATAATCAAAAAGTTACTATTTCTTGTGCAGGTGGAGAAGTTGGGGTTGTATATGATGGATATTTAAAATATAAAGTTTCTGAATCCTCAGTTGAGAACATTCCAGATACAAAAACTAAAATTATGCTTAACTTAGGAAACCCTCACCTTGCTTTCCAGAGTTCATTTTTACCAAATGATGGTGTTGGATTAGCAAGAGAAGAATTTATTATCAATTCAGGTGTCCAAATCCATCCAAATGCACTTTTATTTTATAATGAATTAAAGAAAAACCCTCACGCAAAAGAAGATGTTAGAAAAATTGAAGAATTAACTAAAGGTTATGATGATA
Source organism: Bdellovibrionales bacterium (assembly GCA_964217375.1). Taxonomy (GTDB): domain Archaea; phylum Nanobdellota; class Nanobdellia; order Woesearchaeales; family UBA583; genus UBA583. Next base: position 5,642 of record CAXPJQ010000065.1, read on the forward strand.
AAGTTCAATACTATGTTGACAAATTAGCTGAGGGTATGGCTATGATTTCAGCTGCATTCTATCCTAAAAAAGTTATCATGAGACTCTCTGATTTCAAATCAAATGAATATGCAAATTTAATTGGAGGTAAATTCTTTGAACCAACTGAAGATAATCCTATGATTGGATTTAGAGGAGCATCTAGATATTACTCCCCTGAATTTAAAGATGCATTTAAATTAGAATGTTTAGCAGTTAGAAAAGTAAGAGAAGAATTTGGACTTAAAAATTTAAAGTTAATGATTCCATTTTGTAGAACTCCAGATGAAGCTAAAAAAGTTTTATCTGTAATGGCTGAAGCAGGTCTTGAGAGAGGAAAAGATGGTCTTGAAATTATGTTAATGTGTGAAATTCCATCAAATGTTATTTTAGCAGATCAATTTCTTTCTCTTTGTGATGGATATTCTCTTGGTACAAATGACTTAACTCAATTAACTCTTGGTCTAGATAGAGATTCAGAACTTGTATCTCACATTTATGATGAGAGAAATCAGGCGGTAAAAGATTTAGTTACAGCTGTAATTCATAAATGTAATGAGAAAGGTAAATATGTTGGAATTTGTGGTCAAGCTCCTTCAGATTATCCTGAATTTGCAGAATTTGTTGTTGAGGCTGGAATTCAGACAATGTCATTAAATCCAGATACAATAATTAAAACAAAATTAGCAATTGCTGAGCTTGAACATAAACTAGCTAAAAAAGGAACTAAATTCAATCC
>CAXPJQ010000066.1:0-3413 GCA_964217375.1 Bdellovibrionales bacterium
TCATGAAATAAACCTTGAGCTTGTTTAAATTCTAATTTAACTAAATAATTAAATGGAAAAATTTGACCATTATGTGTATGTCCTGCAAGCTTTAAATCAATTCCAATTTCAACTGATTTTTTAAACCCTTCAGGTTTATGATATAAAAATAAATTAAATTTTGATTTATCAATTTTAATTTTATCTAAATAATTATCAACTCTTAATTTATTATCTTCATCAGATATACCAATTATATTAAGATTATCATCAAATTTAATAACATCTTCTTTTAAAACAATTACATTATTTTTCTCTAAATTAGTGTAAATATTCTCTAAATCAATATACCTTTCATGATTACCACTAACATAATATATTGGACAATTAATTTGAGATAATGGGTTTAATTCTTCAGTTGTAATTCCTCTAACATCAATTAAATCTCCAGTAATTACTAAAAAATCTAAATCTAATTTATTTACTTTATCTCGAATTTTATTTAAATAACTTGGAAGTCTAGAACCTATATGCACATCAGTAATTTGAGCAAATTTATAATTTTTATTTATTTTTTTAGATTTTATTTGAATATACTTATTTGAAATTGTAAATGCATTATAAATTCCATATATTGTTAATAGTAAAGTTAATAATAAAAGAAAAAAACCAACTAAAATAAAATCTACTTTAATAAATAAATTAATTATTTCAAAAATCACTAAAATTGAAAATAAAATAAAAGAATAACCAAGCCAAAGCATTGACAATTTAGAGATTATTTTTGTAATTGTTCTCTTGTGTACTTTATATAACAAAAATCCAATAAAAGGAAGCATTAATAAAAAATAAGCAAAAAATTGTAAATTTAAATTTTCTCTTTGATCAATTAAAATTAATATTCTCTGAAGAGGATAATAAAATACTAAAAGGTATGATACTGTAAATAAAAAAAGTGTTACGAAAAATTTCAAAACTTTATTCATAATAATTTAATAATTAATATTATTTAAAAAGTTTAAGTGTAACTTTAAACTAATTCCCCATAAAATAATTTCCAGTCACTATCTACAATTTTAACTCTTACTTTTGAACCTAACTCAATTTTATCTAAAGAATCTTTTAATACAATTGGTTTATAATAATCATTTCTTGCAATTAAATCTCCATTTTTACCTTCCTCAGTTACTAAACATTCTCCTTCCCAACCAATCCATTTCTTATTACTTTGAGTTGAAATTTTTTGAAATTCTTCTTTAAATACAGCAGCTCTCCTTTTACTCTCATCTCCTTTAATAAATTCATCTTTACTATACATTGTCTCAGCTGGAGTTCCAGGTCTTAACCAAAATCTAGAAAAATTAACTACACTTGATCTTGTTTTTTTTAAACATTCAATTGTTTCGCTAAACTCTTCTTCTGTTTCATTTCCAAAAGCTACAATAATATCATTAGCTAAAGTAATATCAGGAACTTTTAATTTGGCTTTAAATACAATTTCTTCAAAATCTTCCCTTTTATACATCCTTTTCATATCATCTAAAATTCTATTTGAACCAGCTTGAAGAGGAATATGTAAAAATTTGTAAATTCTCTCATCTGAATTCATAACATCTAAAGTCTCATCAATTATCTTCTTGAAATGATTTGGATTACCCATTCCAATTCTTAATTTATAATCTCCTTTAATTGTTAAGAGTTCTCTAAGTAAATCAGGTAGTGTAACACCTATATCAAAACCATAACACCCAGTATCTTGAGAAGTTAAATAAATTTCTTTAACTCCCTCATCAATTGCTTTTTGCATGGATTGTTTAATAGTCTCAATTGAATATGAAAATAATTGTCCCCTTGCTTGTTTAGTTTTACAAAAAGAACAAGTATTCAAACATCCCTCATTAATTGGAATAATTTCAATAAATTTATTATTTCTATGTTTTGGAGATAATAATCTTGAAGACTCTTTCTCAAGTCTTTTCTCTTCATTTTCTCTTTTACGTCCAAGTTTTGAAACCATTTGAATAGAATTTCCTAAAAGAGTTTGTTCAGCTACATGTACAACTTTATCTAAATCATTTGTTCCAATTACTGAGATTCCTTTTAATTTATCTTGCATATAACTCTCTTCAGCTTGAGTAATACAACCTGTAAGCATTAACTTTTTTCCATCATTACTATGATTTCTAATATCTTGAAAAAATTTTGTCTCTGAAGTATTTTTAACAGTACATGAATTAATTAAAATTAAATTTGCATCCTCCGCATTATCTTTAATTGCAAAACCTGCTTTTTCTAACTTACCTCCCATAATCTCTGAATCAAGTTGATTAAAAGAGCATCCATAAGTTTTCATAAAAATTGTTTTATCTAACATTCTATTAAAAAGAAATTAATTTTAATTTATAAAGTTTTAATTAAATTAATTATTTTGTATAATTACTTCCTTTTTCAATTTGATCAACTCTATATATTTGTTCAACTAACATATAAAGTGCTTGCTCATGAGTAAATGTCATATCAGATAAAGATAAAGTTGAATTTACAGAATTAATTAAATCTTTAGATGGTCCAAAAGGCCCTGTAATTATGAAATTAATAGGTTTTTCAATTTTAGAAATATTTTCATAAAACTTTCGAGTTGAAAAAGTCTTTCCATGTTCCCAAAGTAAAATATTATTTGAATCTGAAATTAAATATTTTTTAATTAATTCAAACTCTTTATTTTTTAATTTCTCTATATTAGTCTCTTTAATTTCTTTTAGTTCAATTATTTCAACTCTTCTAAGTCTTTTCATTAAATCTTCAATTTCAAATTTTAAAGAAGAATTTTTAATTTTCCCAATAGTGATAATTTTAATTGGTTGCATACTTTAAGTAAGATAGTTTTATTTATAAATAATTTAGTATTACTTATTGTTATGAATAATAGGGAAAATTCTTGGTTTAAAATGTATAAAGTTTCCGCAAAAAACTTATTAGAATATAAATTAGATGAAGAATTAAAAACATATTTAAAGCATGTAAATCCAAGTTCAATTAAATATTCTCAATCTTCTCGTATTCCCGAAATTACAATAAATTATGACATAAATGATAAAATTATGAAAAGAATTAACCCTAATCATTTTTTTTTATCTGAAATTTTAGATAATGATACAAATTTTGAAAATGAAAAAATTTTAATATTCATAAATAAAAATGATAGATCTATTAACATAATTTCAGAAAAAGCTCAAAATAAAGATTCAATAATTCAAAAAGCAAATGAAGAACTTCCTGAAAATTTTTCAATGTAAATATTTTAAAGAATAATTAATCTTATAAATAATAAATTTTTTACTTTAACTATGGGAAAGATAAAAATAGGTCTTGAAATTCATATGCATCTTAAAACTAAAGAGAAATTATTTTGTAGATGTAAAACTCCAAAACAA
>CAXPJQ010000067.1:0-7144 GCA_964217375.1 Bdellovibrionales bacterium
ATTTAATTTTAATTTTTTTAATTCTAATTTTTGGGATAGTATTATTTTTAGGAGATTCGTCTAAGGGAGTTACAGCTAGTTATGAATTTAAAGAAGAATTAATTCTAAGTCAAGACCCAAAAATTGGAACCTTAACTATAACAAATGAAGGGATTTTACCAAAAAGGTATAATTTAAATAGAATATTTGCATGTGATGAAAACTTGAAGCAAAAATATATTGACATAAATAACAAAGATAGTCAAAGTTATTATTCATATCTAGAGATACCTCCAAAATCAACAATTGAACTTGATATAAATTCATATGAACTTTTACTTTTTAAAGATACAGAAAATGAAATAACATCTCCAAATTATATTAAATTATATGAAGTTGAGAGAAATAATTATATTACATCTTGTAGAAATGTTGAAAATCAACAAAGTATTGCAACAATTAAAATTATAAAAAATGAATAAAAATGCAGAATTAAGTGAAACTACAATTAGAATGATTGTAGTAATAGGATTAATTCTTTTAGCTCTAACAATTATTGTTTCTAAAGCAATTAACTTTACTCAAATGCTTGGGAATTGAATTTAATTTTTTTCTACCCACACAAACAGTCTTATTTATAAAGGATACGGCTTAAAAACGCGAAATTTGGCAAAATCACAGTATAGTTCTACCAAACATTTATAAAAGATAAAGGTTAGGATTTCTTCATTATAGGTTATTGCCTATAGTCAATTTATATGAAAAATGGCAGAAATGATTGTAGTAAAATCAAAATTAAAAGAAGTTGCTAATGGATGCAATGTTGCAGGAGATGCTGCTGAGAGTTTAAATGAAGTTGCTCATTCTTTAGTTGCTGCTGCAGCTAAAAGAGCTCAGGCTAATGGTAGAAAAACAATCCAAGCAAAAGACGTATTTGTTGGAGATTTCACAGTTGAACCAATGTTAGTTGTAAAATCAAAAGTTAAAGAAGCAGCTGATGGTATGAGTGTTTCAGGAGATTTTGCAGACGCATTAAATTCAATGTTAGTTTGGTCAGTACAACAAGCAGCTGCAAGAGCAGATGCTAATGGAAGAAAAACTTTAGGTGGAAGAGATCTATAAGATCTTTATCTAAACTTTTTTTTTAATTCTTCAATAATATTAACTAATTCTAAATTACTTAACTGGTTTAATTTAACTTCTTTAAGAGAAAAAACTGAAATTAATTCTTTAGCTTCTTTTTTAGAGATATTTAGAGAATCAACTAAAGAGAAAATTAATGCATTTTTTAGTGACCTAAACCTTTTGCTAAAAAGTAATTCAATAAATATATCAAATTTAGATTTATTTTCTTTTAAAGATAATTTCACAACACAAGATTTAACTTTAGTTGGAGGGTTAAATGAATTTCCATCAACTTCATCAATTAATTCAATGTCATACATTGAATTTACAAAATAATTCCATCTAGTTTGTCTTTGAACAATATTTTTATAAAAATCAATCCCATGTAATAAAATCACTTCAGGAATTTTATTATCAAGAATCTGAGAATATAAATTTTCAGTTATAGCATAAGGAATATTTGCAATAATTTTATTAAATTTTAATTGAGAAAATAAATCTAACCCATTACCAAAAATTAATTCAAAGTTACTTGATTTAATTTTATTTAATTCCCCCTTATGCTTTTCATCAATTTCAATTGAAATTAATTTATTAGGATTTTTATTTAAAATCTCTCTAGTTAAGATACCATTTCCTGGACCTATTTCAAGAATTATATCCTCGTGTGAGATATTAGATGAAGAGATTATTTTTTTTAGAACTTCTTTATTTTCAAGATAATGTTGATCAAATTCAACTTCCATAGATAAAACTAAAATACCTTTATTTATATAATTGAGTGAAATAAAAAAATTTAAATACATAATTTAAAATAATTAATTATGAATAAAAGAAATCTTTTGTTTTTAGTTGGATTAGGTCTTAGTAATAATTCTTTTTCAAATGAGAATAAAAGTTTTTTATATAACTTAGATAATTATACTTTTTCAAAGGATCAATTTTCAAGTGAAGATAATAATCTTTGTGTAGGTGTGTTTAACACAGAAATTAAATTAGAAAAGTGTATTGAAACTCCTCAAATTGTTGGAGAAACAGGCGAAGAATTTAAATTTGATGAAATTAAAAAAAATATTGATTTAATAAATGAGAGGACTGGAAATTCTAGAAGAATTAACTTTCATATCGGAGAGGATTTCTATTTTGAATATTTTAAACAAAAATTTTTTTTTGGAAATAAAAAAATTAGACAAGATGAGAGAATAGGATTAAGATATGCTATATTTGATCAAAATAATCTAACTTTTAATATGGGAATTTCATATAGAGAATTGGAAGTTAAAAATATTGAAATTGATAGAGAAATAAATATAGGTGATAAAGGAGAATCTTACCTATCTCTAGAATTAATTGGAAAATTTTAAAAAAATTATTTTGAAATTTCTTTCTGAAATTTCATATCTCTTTTTTTACGATTATATGAAATTACAAAGTTATGTACACTATCTCTAACTTTTCTTAAAAAAAGCATCATTTTAGAGTTATCATTAAATATTAAAGGATTAGTTGAATGAAGAGTATATATCTCATTTCGATCCCTCTTTTCACCTTTTGCAATTGAAATTAAATCAATTTTATCAAGCAAATTTAATTCAATTAACACATCTTTTGCGATATTAAATTGACCAATACCCCCATCAATTAAAATTAAGTTAGGTAACTCATAATCTTTATTTACAGTTAAACCCATATCTTTTCTTTTTTTATTTTCAAGAATACGTGAATATCTTCTATAAACAACCTCTCTCATTGCTGCAAAGTCATCATTTTTTCCAAGAAAAGATTTAATCTCAAATTTTCTATACCCTTCCTTATCTTCTTTCTGATTAACAAATCTAGTCATCCCTCCAACTAAATATTCTGAACCTAAATTTGACATGTCAAAACACTCAATTATTTTAGGTAATTGCCTTAAATTTAATTTTTCTTTAATTTCTTTTAAGACATTATTTTGAGAATAATTTAATTTTGCATTTTTAATTGCAAGTTCAACTAAAGACTTTTTCTCTCCTTTAAGTGGTTTTTTTAATTCAACTTTTGATCCTCTTTGTTTGGTTAAATACTTCTCTAAAAGGATATGATTACCTTCATCCCAAAATATTTCATTAATTAAAATCTCATGAGGTGCAATGTTTGTTGAATAAAACATTTTAATAAAATCTTCAAATACATTTTCATCAAAGTCAATAAAAAATTCTTTCTTCCCAGAAATAACCCCTCTACTAACATGCATTAACTGTATTAAAACTTGTTCTTCATTCTCATCATATAAATAAATTAAAATATCTTGATCATACCTTTTAAGAGTATCCACTTTTTGTTTTTCTTGGATGTTTTCAATTGCTAAGAGTTGATTTTTTCTCTCAAGAGCAAGTTCAAATTTTAAGTTATTTGCAGCTAAATCCATTTCATTTTTTAATTTAAATTTTAATTTTGAAATATTTTTACCATTTAGAAAATCTCTTGCTTTTTGAACTTGAATTTGGTATTTAGAGATATCAATTTTATCTAAACTCTCAGCTGGAGCAATACCTAACTCATAATATAATTTAGATTTTGAAGTAAAAGTTTTAGGTGTAATAATTTTAAATAAAGAGATACAAAGAGCAATTAAATCAACTCTTAACTTTCCATCAATGTAGGGACCAAAGTAATCTCCATCTTTTGTAATTTTTCTAGTAGATATAATTTTTGGAATTTTATCTGAAGTAATTTTAATGTAGGCATAAGTTTTTGAATCTTTTAAATTGATATTGTATTTTGGTTTATGTTTTTTAATTAATTTATTTTCAAGAAGAAGTGCCTCAACCTCATTATCAACTACAATAAATTCATAGTCTGAAATGTTTCTAACTAAAAACTGAGTCTTGGGAGAAGTTTCGTGTTTTGAAGTAAAGTAAGACATAACTCTATTTTGAAGATTTTTAGCTTTACCTACATAAATTATTTCTCCTCTTGAATTTTTATATATGTAAACTCCAGGATTTTTAGGAATTGAAGACCTAATTATTTTTAACATTATAAGAATATAAGATAAGTACTTTTAAATAACTTTTTAATAACTAAGAATTACACTTATAAAAGTAGTTACAGAGCTTTATAAATATATTTTCTTAAAAATTAATTATGATTTTACCAAGAAAAAAAGCTCAGATTGCAATATTTATTGTAATTGGAGTAATTGTTATTTTGGGAGGATTTTTTTTGTTAAGTAATAATACTAGTTTTTCAATATTTCAAGAAGATTCTCCTGGATTTAAAACAACTCAATCAATTGATGAATTTGTAACACAATGTATTGAGATTCAAACAAAAGAAGGAATTAATTTACTTGGAAGGCAAGGAGGTTGGATTGAACCTCAGGGAATTTTTGCAGATAGGAATACGCCAGGAATTGTAGTTGAGAAAGCAGAAGGAATTGAATTTGCTGGAGATCAATTTACATACTGGTATTATTATGATGATAGAAATGAAGTATTTAGAACTAAAATTCCTAGCTATGATGATTTAGATGATGAGAATTCAATGCTTAACCAGTTAAAGTATTATATTGAAGATAATATTAATTTAAGATGTTTAAATAATTTTGAAAATTTTGAAGATGTATCTAAAATTGAATTTGAAGAACCTCAAATTAATGTTGAATTTGGAGATGAAATAATTAAAGTTGAACTTGAGATGCCAATTCAAATTGAACACATTAACTTAAATAAAACTGATTATTTAGATGTATTTAACATTGAATATGAAAATAAATTAAGAATACCATATTACCTTGCAAAAGATATAGTTTCAACTCAGAGTCAAAACTCATTATTTGAAAAGAATTTAATTGCAGCATTAATTCCATATCAAAGTTCAGTAGATACACAATTACTCCCACCATTCTCAGATACAAGATCAGAATATGAATTTAGAGTCTGGAGAGTTGATGAGAGTAAATTATTAACACAAATGGTAATGGAATCAACTGTACCTCAAACTCAATTTAGAGAAACAAATTATAGGGTGCTTGAAATTGAAGAAGAATTAAGAGACTTACCTCTAGCTCAAGGATTAACAAGCGTATTTGTTCAGGAATATTTTGGAGAAAATGGAGAGTATAAAGACCAAGAACTAGATTCTGAGCTTGAAAGAGATTATAGAGCAATGAATTTAAACCCAACTTATTCGTTATTATACCCAATTAATTTTGAAATTGAAAATTCATATGGAGGAATGATATTTATGTCAGAACCTGAGATGTTAGTTCCGTTTCTTGGCCTCTCAACAACTGATTACCAGGCAGCATATAAAATTGTAGCACCAATTATAATTGATATTAAAGATTCAAGAGATCAAATTAATGATGACTTTGTATTTAAACTGCCAATTGAAATAAATATTAGACATAACGCACCACTTGCTGAAAATTATGAGATTAATATTCCCAATACTCAAACTCAAATTGATGGTACAATTGCATGTAGACATTTAAATTCAGGAGATTACTCAATTAACTTGACTGATTCTATCAAAGGAGGAGGAGTTGAGGGAGCATTTGTTGAAGTGAAATGTAAGCAAGGGTTTTTTACATGTCCTCTAGGTCAAACTAGAATTGTAAATGGAATTACAAATTTAAATTTTAAAATACCTCAAAATTGTTATGAACCTGACATTCCTGCAACACTTACAATTACTAAATTTGGACATCAAGGTATTGAAAAGGAAATTTATTTAGATGAACAAGATTTTGGAGTTGTTGATATGCCCTCAGCAAAAGAAATGAAATTAAAAGTTGTATCGTCATATAATGATTGGGTTCCGGGAAGATCCTATTCAACAATGACTCAAGGAGAAGAGGGAATCTTAGTTTTTGAGAGTTTAGATGATGAATCAATGACTAGAGTATTTAGTTTTGATGAATTTACAACATATTATGAATCAGAAGGAGATGTAGGTGAAATTCAAATATTACCTGGAAGATATAATATTCAAGGATTTATATTTAAACAAGATGAAACAAACCAAGTAAGTAGTAGGATTATACCTTGTGATAGCTCAGCATTAGGATCATTACTTGGAGCAGATTGTCCATCTGAATCTCAAAGAACTATGCCTGCATTTAATTTAAGTGCATGGGTTGTTGGACATTACCAAATAAATGATTTTGAATTTGAATTAAATGATTTAATTGAAAATGATTACATTGTATTAAATTTAATTAGAGTAAACATGCCTCAAACATATGATCAGTTAGCAGAACAAAGTGAAGTGACTCAAGATATAGAGAGACTCTCAAATTTACGAAAACCAACGTTTTGTAAAACTGAAGATATTGATAAATGTTAGTTTTTAAAAAAAATTAATTATTTTTTAGAAGAAATCTTTTTTCAAAAGTTAATAACTTTTCTTTAACTAAATTATATTGAGAATCTGAAGTTAAATCTTTAACAAAAACAAAGTCAACTTTATCAATTACAGATTCCAAATAATTAATATCATTTAAATTACAAATAATACCAAATTCTCCAAATTTATGATATGTAGTTTTTAAAAATTCTAGTTTAATATCTTCTTCAATTGTAGATAAATTTAATACAATTCCTTGAGTTTCATCATATTTATTTAACTTGAAAAAGTCATTTGCAGAATTAATTAAAGTCATGGCATTATCATGTAACTCAATTGATATAGGTAGAATGTAATTCATTGAATTATTTTGAATTTCATCTGAACTTGAAACAACAATAAATAATTCACATTCCCTTTGAACTTGAGATAATGAATTTTTATCAATTAAATGGCCCTGAGACTCAATTGAGGGAGGAGTTAATAATCTTGTAGCTAAGATGTTATCATATCTTGATAAATCTTGAGACATAACATCTTCTTGAGGAGCTTGCTCTTCAATTTTTTCCTCTTCTTGATTTCCAAAAACTGAACCCATGTCAAAGGAATTAGATTCTCTCTCAGAAGGTGATTGAATTTCTTCTTCCTCAGAATTACTATTATATTTAGACATATTTTCCTCTGAAAACATGTCAAAGGAATTAGATTG
>CAXPJQ010000068.1:0-2601 GCA_964217375.1 Bdellovibrionales bacterium
TTTAAATGATGACTTTTTTGACATTTTTAAATTAATAAAATTCTTTTTATTCTATTATTAACTATTATATTTAAAATGGTAAATGAAACTATAAATTTATTAAATACATTAATTGCTACAGAATCAATTTTAACACAAAATATTAAAAATTTTCACTGGAATATTCGTGGAAGTAAGTTTTTAGAATTACATTCATTTTTTGAAGAGTTATATAACTCAAAAATTGAAATTGTAGATGAATTAGCTGAGAGAATTAGAGCAAAAGGTGAATTCCCAATCTCTTCATTTTCAAAATATCTTGATTGGAGTTTAATTTCAGAAGAAGTTGAAGCTATCTCGTCTCAAGATGAAATTTTAGAAAAATTAGAGAATTCGTATAGGGAATTAGTTAAAATCTATAGAGAATTCATTGGAAAAGTTGATGAAGAAATGACTGGAGATCTATTAGTTGAAATTAATTCTAAACATGAATTAAACTTATGGAAAATTAGCTCCCTAAGAGCTTAAATTAAACTTTTTCTCTATCTCTTGAAGGGATTTATAGAAATTGATTCCGGGACAGGTTTTAAGCCTATTAAATATGTTTAAGAGTTCTTCGTCTTTTGATTGTTGAACTTCAATATCTATTTTTTTTAAAAAGGAATAATATTCAATATCATTTGTAATTGAAATAGGTTCAATTTCAGGTAGTGTTAATTTTTTACTTCCCTTTAATAAATCATATATTGCTTGATTATGTCCAATTACTTTCTTAATATTTAATTCTTTAGTTAAAATGTCAAGAACTTTATTTAGAGTTTCAATTTGTTTGTTTGAGGGTTCATTTTTATTAAAGTTTCCAAATAATGCAATACCAATTGATTTTGTGTTATATGAATATGTATGTGCTCCAATTTTACTTATATCTCTTGAGTAATAGATTTGACCGTTTTTTCCAATTATAATATGATATCCAATTGAAGTGTAATGTTTTTTTTTTACGTGATTATTAATTATCTTTTGAATAGTATTTGAATTACCCGTGTGATGTATAATTATCGAAGTTACTTTTTTCATAGGTTTGGGTTCTTCTACTTCGAAACTATAATTTATTTTTTTAACTGGCATCCCAAAAATCTCAGTTTTAGTTAATAAATATTGTTTCATGCTTCCTATTTATATGATTTCTAGTTATATAAAGCTTAGTAACTACTTTTAGTAGTTCTATTTAAACTCTTTTTATTTAGTTTTTAATTAAAAGAAGTAATCTACTTTGTAACTATTTAAATTAAAACAGAAAGTATAATAAAGATAACTATATTGATATTTATATGGTTGAACACATTAATTTAAACCATGAGTTATATGAGGTTCTAAATGCATTTCCTTGTTTAAAGGACGTTATTGAGTCAATGGGTATTGATTTAACTAATTTAAATGAAGGATTTTCAGTAAATGATTTTTTTTCTCAAAAAGGATATGAAGAATCTGAAATTGAACATATTTTAAAAAAGTTAAATTATGAAGTTAATAACTTTTTAAAAACTGGAGAAATTAATAAAGCATATTCTTCAAAATCAAGAGATAAAGAAGAAGAATTAGGAATTGAGATGATTGCTTAATTTTTATATTTAAATCTTCTAATAAAACCACATTTTTTACAAATATATTCTCTACATTGATTTTTACTATTTAATCTAATCTCTCTTGATTTTACGTCCCATTTAATTAAACATTTTTTACAGAAATTTAACTTTTCATTTCTTGAGAGTCTAATATTAAAACTTTGAGATAATTTTAAAATTTCTTTAATATATTTTTCATTGTAGTTAGGATAAAAGTTATTTTTAATTAAGTTAAAATATTTAGAAATAGATTGTTTAGCATATTCTTTTTGAATTTCTTTTCTTTGAGAACTTTTCATCTTAAAATTTAGGTATTTTATCTTTTAAAATACTTTGTTATAGTTTAATTTTCTTGATTTTGAAACATAATTTAAAATTACATCTCCTTTTGGAGATACTGAACCTAAATTATTTTCTTTATATTTAACAATTAAAAATGGACAATTGTTTTCATGATTGTAATGTTTTAAATCACTTTTAAATACATTCTCAGCTGCAAGATATGATTTTAGAGAATCTAAATCTTTTAGTTCAACGTAATTTTTTTTAGGTTTAATTAATTGAGTTCCTTCAATTGATAATCTAAATCTTTCATCGTCATGATAAGTTCCAAAACAAAGTCCAATTGAATTTGTTCTTGGTAGATTTAACTTTTCAACATCATGAAGAGAAATGTGGACTTTTCCTTTATTTGTTTTATAAAAATAAAATTTTTCTAATTCTTGTAAATTAGTATCATAAAAAAAAGATAATTTTTCAAGTAATTCTTTTACTTGATTTTTTTTTAGTTTAGCAAATGAGCTAATCATTTTATTTAATATTTAAGAGCAAATTTTCCGTTGCTTTGAGCATTAATTTTTTGAGAAATTTCAGATTCTTTCATATTAAAGATTACAGCCATACCTTTTGGTTTTTCTGAAATGGAATTATCAGAATTACAGTTAGGACATCTATTTTCTGTAGTGTAGAAACCACATTGTTTACATACATGTTCTTT
>CAXPJQ010000069.1:0-3175 GCA_964217375.1 Bdellovibrionales bacterium
TATTAGAAAAACATAACATTACAAAATCTGAAGATCTTATTATATTAAAAAATTACTCTGAAGAAATAGAGAAAAGAGGAAAAACAACTCATAAAAAAGTTCCTTATTTTTATGGTAATGTAAAAAAATCTTTAACAATTTTAATTACTCTTTATGGTTTAAAAAATTTATATGAAGAAGCTTTAAACTTTTCATCAAATCCATCCTTTTCAGAAGCAAATAATATATTAGGTAACTTAGACCCACATGAAAAAAATGAAGCATATAATGAAGAAACTCAAGAACTAGATTTATCTAAAGTTAATAAAAATCTATTTGATGAGATTATAAAACATTCTCTGGAAGAAGATATTAATCCTAGAATTGTATTAACTATTGCCCTTAAAGAAAATAATTTTGGGAATTTTTTTGTTAGTGATGAAAAAGCATTTGGCCCTCTTCAAGTTAAAAGAAAACCATTTTTTGATATGATAGGGAAAAATATTGAAGATTATAGCACAGATGCAGATAAATTTCACATTTCCCTAGTTGCAGGAATTAAGTATTTAGCATATCTAAATAGATTAAATAAATTAAATTTAGGTTTTAATTCTACATTTGATTCTCAAGATAAAGAATTTGTTCAAAGGTTTCTTTTTCTAGGAGCTCTATATTATTCAGGAATTGGTGAATTTCTTGCAAGGCAAGGTGATTTTGGGTTAACAGTAGGAACAAAAAATTATATTGAGAAATTATATTCATCTCTTAAATTAAATTTCAAAATTGAAAAATGAAAAAAATAATATTTATATGTACTCAAAACGTATTTAGATCATATTCAGCTGAAGTTTTAGCTAAAAAATATATTAAAGAAAATAATTTAAATATTTTAGTTGATTCTGCAGGAACTCACGCATATGACTGGGAGAGACCATATTCTTATACTTTTGATAAATTAGAAGAATTAGGAGTTGAAGTTAATTTCAATCATAAAAATAAAAAAATTACTAAAAAGTTATGTGATCAAAATGATATTATTATTTGTATGACTAAATCCCATAAATATTTTGTTGAACAAAATTTTGGAGTTAAAGCTTATCTATTTAATGAACTAGCAAGAGGAGAAATAACTGATTTACAAGATGATAATGAAAATAATGAATATACATCCCTTGAAAATTTTGTTAAAGATATAGTTGTGTATATTTATGATAACATTCCCTTTTTATTAGAAAATGTTAATGATAACTTCTAAACTTTTTGAAGTTAAAAATTACTTTATAAATAACTAAATATTAAATTTTATTATGAATAAATACATCATTGTAAGTATTATATTATGGTTTGGAGTAATTTTAGTTGGTTGCTCAGCCTTAATTGACGAAAATAAAATCACATCTTTTGAAGATTGTGTAGCTGCAGGTAATCCCATAATGGAGAGTTATCCTGCTAAATGTAGTGATGGCAAGGAAACATTTACTCAAAAAATCAATTCATCAAATTTAGAAGAAAATTCTTTTGAAAAAGTTTGTACTATGGAATATAATCCCGTTTGTGGAGTGGATAATATTACTTATTCAAATAAATGTATGGCAGGAGTTATAGAAATTGCATATAATGGTTCATGTGAATTAGAAGAAAATATTATTACTGATTCATATGGAAACATTGTTCCAAGTTCATGTACATCATGGTATGATGGATGTAACAATTGTAGAATCTCAGAGAATGGTTTATTAATGTGTACAAAAATGTTTTGTGAAGAATTAAATCAAGCTACATGTTTAGATGAATAAAAATTTATTTAAATAATAAAAAACTGTTTTTAATATGCATAAACTAAAAGAATATATATTATCTTTTTCTTTTTTTTATTTTATTTTATATTTAACTTTAATTCCATTTATTTATTTTAGTTTTAGTTATGATTTAAATTCAAATTTATCTGATATTGATATTGAAAATAAATCTTTGTATTATGATAATTTAGTTGATTTTTTTTTATATAAGGATGATTTAAATGAATATTTTTCTCAAAAGGAGAAGTTACATTACATTGAAGTTAGAAGTATTTACAATTTCTTATTTTTATTTTTTCTTATTTTTAGTTTAATATTATATTTTAATAAAAATAATTTAAATTTTAAAAGGTATTCAAGATATTCTTTAATTTCATTACTTATTTTACCAATTATAATTTCTATTAATTTTACTTATTTCTGGGATAATATCTTTCATAATATTTTATTTGATAATAATTTGTGGGTTATGACTCAAGAAGATTTATCATATTACATATTTAATCATGATTTTTTTAAATATATTATATTAGAATTTTTTTTATTAAATTTAATTATACATCTTAGTATAATTTATAAATATAAATTAACTAAATTAATTAGAAATGCAAGAACTAAAAATAAATAATTTTTTATTAAGAGAAACAATATACTCTGGCCAATTTTTTAATTTTAAAGAAATAAATGAAAATGAATTTATTGTAACAAATGGAAATAATATTTTTAAAATAAAACAAATTGGAGATACTCTATATTTTAATACAAAAAAAGATGTAGTTAGAAAATTATTTGGTTTAGATTTTAATATAGAAGATTTAGAAAATTTTGATGACTTTTATTTTCAAAAAGCTTACAAAAAATATAGAGGCTTAAGAATTATGAAAATAGATTTATTTCAAACAATTATATCTTTTGTATGTTCAGCTGCTGCTAATCAAAAAAAAATTGAAAATAATATTAGATCAATTTCAAAATTCTTTGGTAAATATGATAAAGAACTAGATTTTTATTCATTTCCAAGCCCTCAAGATATCTTTAATGATTCTAAAGCAGATATTAAATTAAAGGAATCAAAAGTTGGATATAGAGCTAAATATATTATTAAAATTTCAGAGATTTTAAGTGAGAATCCATACATTTTAGATGAGATTCAACAATCAGATTATAAAAGAGCACACGAACTTTTAATGACACTCCCAGGAATTGGTTCAAAAGTTGCAGATTGTATCTGTTTATTTGCTCTAAATCACTTTGAAGCATTTCCAGTTGATACTTGGATTAAAAAAATGATTAATTCTTGGTATAGTTTTGAGGGTAACCAAAGAGAACTTGAGAATTTTGTTAAGGAAAAATTTGGAAATTTAGGTGGTTACTACCAGCAATATCTATTTCATTTA
>CAXPJQ010000070.1:0-12108 GCA_964217375.1 Bdellovibrionales bacterium
AACTCTTCATGTTTTGTAAACTGTTTATATTTTTTTAATTTAGATTTCACTTCTGAATATACTTCTTCTAAATCTTCATCAAATAAATCTGTTTTTGAAAAGTAAATTACATGATTCACTTTAGCTGAAGATGTCTTTTTAAGTAATGCTAATTGTTGTTCAATTGAATACCCACAACTTTGAGTAATATCAATTACAAAAACAATATATGAACAATGTTCTCTTAAAATTAATTCAGCTCTCTCTTCAATTGAATTATTTTTATCTCTCCCAAGAAGACCTGGTGTATCAATTAATTGAACAATCTTTTTATCTCTTTTTTTAAGATATGAAAACATTAATCCTTTAGTTGTGAATGGATAATTTTGAATTTCAACATTTGATCCTGTAATTTTTTTCATTAGTGTTGATTTACCAACATTTGGAAATCCTCCAATTCCTACTGTATACATGTCTTCAAATTTAGGTAATCTTGACATGAATTTTCTTGCAATTTCTAATTTTTCAAAGTGTATTTTTTCTTTTCTAAATAACGAATTTACTTTACCTAAATATTTTTTCATAATAAATCCAATTGTGTTATGTGTTTTTGCTTTTTTGATTTTATCTAATGTATTTTGAGTTAACTCGTCACAATAATTTCCAATCCATCTTAATCTATTTAGAGCCTCCTCAATTTCTTTTACTTTACTCTCTGAAGTATTAATTAATTTAATATATACTTCATCAACTCTTGCAAATTTTGGGTATGGGTTTGAAATTGACCTAACACATTGATTCACTTTTGTGTTCATGAATCTAACTTTTTCAAGTTCAAGATCTTTTCTTTTATTAAGTGTAATTTCATTTAATTCTTTTCTTTTGGTTCCAGGATTGTTTGCCCACCTTCTAGAGATTTCATCTCTAGTTTTTTGAGCAAATTCTCCCATTTCATCCATAATTCTGTCAATATAATAATTTGACTTTTCAACTTTTGGTAATCTAAACATAATAAATATGAATCAAAGTTTCTTTATAAATAAACTTGTTTAATGCCTAAAACTTATTGTAACTGCTTAAAGTCTGAGCAAATCTTTTTAAACAAAGACATTGAAATTATCACTAAATGGCTGATTTTAGTGAAACTCCACTTATGGAAATAACTCTTAGGAGATATGAAAAACCACATTCATTATCTGAGAGAGAAACACTTAAAAAAATCTGTCTCTCACTAGGCCTTCTCCAACCAGGAGATAGCAGAGACGTAATTGTTGACATCTTACTAGTACTTGAGAGAGCAAAGAAAGAACAAAAAGAACTCTCAGCTGTAGAAATTAAAGATCAACTTCTTGAAATGAGAAAAGAACATGGTTTATCTTTAAATGGAACTGCAGACTCAAATATTAGAAGACAATTAAAAAGGTTAAGAGATATTTTCTTAGCTGAAAAAATTGGAAACAATTACAGGATTTTAGAGTTTATGTCTTTAAGAGAAATTTTTGAAAATAAAATTAAAAAAATTATCTTAGATGCTGTTTTAGAAAGAAATAAAGAATATTTTGATTCTTATAAAGAATATGAGGTAAAAAATGAATAAAAATTTATTAACTATTTTAATTATGTCCTTTGCATTAATTTTTGCAGGATGTTCAAGTGATTCAGGTAATTCAGAATCAGGTCTTCCTTTTGTTGGAAGTGGAGGAGGTTCAACTTCATCCTCATCATCTTCAGGTGTAACTTTAGAATTTACTGAAGGTAACCCTCCATCTGAAATGTTTATGGGTTCTCCTGTAAATTTTGCATTTGTGTTTAAAAACTTTCAACAACACAACGTTGATGATCTGGAACTTAAAGTAAGTGGTTTTGACACTGGATATGTTTCAGGTTTAAATTCAGATTACTCAATTTCAAATATTCCTAGATACGCTGAAGCTACAGGAGCTGGAGTTTATGCAGGTTTAGTTGCTTCAGGAGTTACAGTTGATGGTTTCATTGGAAATTATAACTTTAACCCAAGATTTGATTACTGCTACACTGCAAAAACTACATTTAGAGAAACTGTATGTGTTCCATCACTAACTAATCAATGTGAAGTTGATTATGATGCAGAAACAACTCAAAATGGACCTGTTAAAATGACAATTAATAAAATTAATTCAATTTCAGGTAATGTTCAAGTAATTTTTAACATTGAAAATACTGGATCTGGAGAAACTAGAAATACTTGTTTTAAAGAAGATGACTATGCTACTTCATATTTAATTAATTCAATTAAATTAGGAACTCAAGATGGAAATTGTCAACCTCAAGGAACTGACGACTTTTTACTTGGTGATGGAAAAGGATCATTTTTTTGTGAATTCTCAAGATCTCAAGATTCTTCATATTCCACACAGTTAACTGCTGAAATTGAATATCTCTATGAACAAACTCTTCAAAAAGAATTTGAAGTTATTGATCCAACTCAATAAATTTTTATTTTTTCATTTTTACAATATTAAATAGATTTAAAAACTATATTCTACATACATTTGTTATGACTCAAAGATTAACTTTAGGACTTATTGAAGACATTACTTTAGAAAATGGTCTTAAATTAAAAGCAAAAGTAGACACTGGTGCTGATTCTTCTTCAATTGATAAAGAGTTAGCTCAAGTTCTAGGAGATAAAGAAATCATTTCACATAAAATTATTAGATCTGCTTTAGGTAGACATAGAAGACCTACAATTAGAGTTGGTTTAACTCTTCAAGATAAACATTTTGATGAGAAATTTACTTTAGCAGATAGATCTCACTTAACATATAAAGTTTTAATTGGAAAAGATATTTTACAAAAAGAAGGTTTCTTAGTTGACCCTTGTTTAGAATATGAAGAAAGTGATGAAGATGAAGGGGAGGATAACTAAAAAATGAAACTAGGAATTATTTCACTTGGATCTGTTTCATCTAAAATGCTTCACAAGGAAGCTTTAGAATACTTTGAAGAAGTTGACATGATTGACATTAGAAAAGTAGAAATTAAAGTTACAAATAACGGGGCAGAAGTTCTCTATGACGGAGAGACTTTTAAAAATTATGATTGTCTTTACATGAAAGGTTCATATAAATATTCTTCTCTATTATATGGATTATCTGAGATTTTTAAAAAGAAATGTTTCATTCCAATTGATCCTTATGCTCACATTGTAGCTCACAATAAATTCATGACACATTTAAATTTTTCATCAAATAAAGTTTTAAAAATGCCTGGAACTTATTATGCTGCAAAAATTGGTGAGGCTAAAAAGTTTTTAAAAACTCTATCCTATCCAATCATTTTAAAGTTTCCAACAGGAACTCATGGTAAAGGTGTAATTTTTGCAGATTCTGCTAAATCTGCTCAATCTATGGTTGATGCAATTGATGTCTTTAAACAACCTTTACTTGTTCAAGATTACGTTGACATTCAATCAGATATTAGAATTATTGTGGCAGGAGATAGAATTATTGGATCTATGAGAAGAATTGCTGCAAAGGGTGAAATTAGAGCAAATGCTCACCAGGGAGGTGACGCTGAACCCTTCATTGTAACTCCTGAAATTAAAAAAATGTCTCTTGAGGCTGCAAAACAAATTAAAGCATCTATTTGTGCAATTGATATTATTGAGAGTGACTATGGTCCATTAATTTTAGAAGTAAATACCTCTCCAGGTTTACAAAAAATTACTGAAGTTACTAAAAAAAATATTGCAGGTGAGATGGCTAAATATTTATATGAAGAATCAAAAGAATTTAAATCTCAAAAAGATAGACAACTCTCTGCAAAAACTTTAGTTGTTGAAAACCAAATTGATGAGGGGAAAAATACATCATTTAGTTCCGAGTTAAAAGTTAGAAATGATAAAATTATTCTTCCTGAGTTTGCATATAACATGACAAACTTTAAAGATGAAGAAGATATTATTATTAAAGTTTCAAAAAATAAAATTGAAATTATTCGTGAAGATGATGAAGATTAAATATTAATCTTTTTTTTCTAATCCTTTTAATGTTCCAGATATTCTTATAATTTCCACCTTTAAATCTTTAATTAATGAAATTGAAGTAACTAATTTATCTCTATACTCAACACCAACTCTTAATACTAATTCTTGTTTTTCAAAGTCAAATTTATCTTTTAAAATCCAAAACCCAGATTTTGAATAATCAATTGCCCCCATGAAAAATAATATAGTATCATTAATTTTTTTAGATATCATTTCAAAGTTTTCTTTTTTATCAGATTTAATTTGAATTTTAATAAACCTTTTTTTAACTCTAAGTGTTGGGGATAATGTTTTCAATCCATCTTCTTTAATTCTACAATCTTTTTTCAAATCAATCATTTTTTTATTATGTTCCTAACTTCTAGAGTAGAAAAGAATTTATAAACTTTTATTTCTAAGAATAAATAAATGACATTTTACTCTTTTACTCAAAAAGAAATAAAAGATACAACTTTAATTATTTTAGTTTTATCTTTAATGTTTTCAATTTTATCTTCAAGGTTTTCAGATTTTAACTTTTTATCATCTTTTATTTTATTTATTATTTTTTTTATTTTATTATTTTTCTCCAGGTTACTTTTCATGAAATTTATTGCCTATAGAATGGGTTTTGCAATTAATTTATATCAAACTTCTTTTTCAAAGTGGGGGTTTAAAAAATATGAAAATGTTAAAGCATATAGTAGAGATAGAAAGCTAAGTTCCACAAATCAATTTTTAGATTTAGCATCTAAACCTTTCTCAGATGAAGATAATTTGCCAAGATTTACTAAAAAAAGTAAATATATCTCAGGCATCCCATCTCTATATTTAGTTTCATTTTTATATATTATCTCATTTGGTTTACTTATTTATCCTGCAGTTTGGAGATATAAAATTGAAAAAATAAATCATAGATTTATTGGTACAAAACATAAATTTGAAAATAGTTACATTCCAATTATTGCAATTTCAGATCAGAGAATTTTAAAAGTTTTATTTATGGGTTATGTATATTACTTTATTTTTGCAATTTTTATGAAACTTTTCCTTCCAACTTCAGGTTTAGTATTATGGTTTTATTTTGCAATTTTTTGGATAGCTTTTACAACTCTTCTTCCTTTACTTGGAACTGAGGGGTATGACTTATTTGCACGGGGTCGTTTTGCATATATTTCGGCAATTACTATATTATCTCTTGGTATGTTATCTATTTTTATATTTAGTTCAGTACTCTCAATTACTTTAATTTCAATTCCAATTATACTTTTAGTTTTATCAATAATTTATTATAAAAATTTTTTATAATTTATTTTATTACTATTTCACAAATATAGAAAACATTATTAAAGTTAAATTTACTTTTTCTATTTATGAATAACTCTAAAAAAGCTCTTGCAGTTCAAACTATTTTTTTTATTATGATGTCTCTAATTATGATTTGGATAATTATTTTTGGAATCCAAAAAGTATCTTCCCTTCAAGATACTATTTCTCAAGATGAACAAATTAAAATCCAAAAAAAAATCGAAGATACATTTGCACAATGTTCAGATCCAATTAATGAGGGAACTCAAAAAACAATTTCTCTAAGAGGTGAAAAATTTAATTCTATTTGTTATAATGGTCACCTATCTGATGGAGTTAGTTCAAGAACTGATCCAATTTATGTAGATTTTAAATCAGAATTAGAAACATTATCTAATGCTGGTGATAACTTTGTTTTAATTCAAACTTCTTTTTCAAGTGGAAATTTAGTTGAATATAACATCTTAGCTTCCTTTGAAATTGAAGATTTAGGTTACTCTGAGGGTATTTGTTGGTTTGATTTAGAAAATCAATATAATCAAGATGTTAAAATTAAATGCGATTAATTTGGGTAACTTCTAGAGAAAACAAACTTTTTTAAAATAAAATTTTAAATAGAGATATATGATTAAACAATTTATTTTAATTTTAATGTTTTTTTTAGGTCTAAGTTCATTATTTGCAGGTATTGCAAATACTGGGAATTCTGAGGAGATTAGAAACTCTTCTTCTAATATTTCAAATCCAATTACTTTAAATGAATCAAATGTATGTCCTGCAATTTATGCTCCAGTGTGTGGTGTTGATGGTAATACATATTCAAGTAGTTGTGTTGCAGGGAATTCAAATGTTGATATATTATATGCTGGAGAATGTAACTCTGAGAGTATTAACTCTTCAAGATGTTCAGGTTTAAATGAGATGAGTTGTATTGATAATATTTATTGTAATCCAACTTATGGTAAAGTAAACTTTTTTGGAGGTTGGATTAATCCTATGAACTGGTTTGGAAGTGGCGCATCTAATTTTAAGAGTTGTGATTTAATTGAGAGTTCTAAACCAATTTTAAATTCAACACCTGACATTCTAACTGTTCCAAATTACAATATGAATTCAACTCCTACAGGAGATGTAATTAACTCAAGTCCGCAAGTTCATTATAATGATTCAAGTTATAACTATCAAAATTTTACAAATTTATATTTAGGGGTTCATTTTAATTGTGGAGATTTATCTTTTAGAGTTGAAGATAATTGTAATTCTCTAGATTATTGGGAAGAAGTGTCTTACTCTGTATGTAATTCCTTTGAAACATATCCGACAAACTTAGATTTCCAGAGTGGTTGTCAATAATTTTTTATAATAAATTATTTAAACTTATTTCTTTTTTCTTATATTATGGATAGGGTAGATTCTCAAGTTGTCAGGGAAGAAGCAAAACAAATTATGGATAAATTCATGAATCTAATGAAAGATATTGATGTTGAAGAAGATTTTGTTTTAAAGAGAGAAAACTGTACTAGGGTTGAATCTCAAGGTTTGGAAGCTGATCCAGATTTTGTTAGAAGATTTTTAAAAAATGCACCTAAAACTTCAGGTAATGCAGTTCTTGCAAATAAAGGTGCCTGGGAAGAATAAATTTTAAAAAATGTCAAAAAAAGAAAATAATAAAAAATCAAATAAGAAGTTAAACAAGGCAGAGTATAATATGACTCACTCTAAATCAAATGAAATTAAACCTCCAAAGACTGCATCTTTAATTTTACTTGCAATTATGTTAATTTCAATTGTAGGTTTTGCATTTGTTGGGACTAGTTCTGATACTTCCTCAACTACAAGTCTTCCATTTGGAGAATATCAAACAACTACTGGTTCTGTTTGGGCTGCAGTAATTAATGAGGAACAATTTGTTTTTGAGGAAATTGATTCTCTTGCTCAAAATCAAGAACTTGAACCTATTGCAACTTCAATTTTAAATTCAAATTTAGTTAATGTGTATGTTGAGGATAACTTTTCAAATTTAGATGGAGCATTTCTTCTTGAACAAAAAATTTCAGCTGCCTATAACATTCCAATTGTAAGAGTTCAAAATTTATCTTGTGAAACTACAACAACAGTTGTATTTACATACAATGCTACAAATTATGATTCATCTTGTCTAACTATTGAATCAATTCCAGGTGAAGAGTTTTATGACGCAAATTCTCTAATGTACTTTCTAGTTAAAGATTATCAAGGTTAATTTTTTTATTTTTTTTAAAAATGAAATCAATTAAAATTTTTGCATATGGTTCTTTAATGTATAAAGATTCTCTTCTCTCAACTGCTCCTTCTGCAAGAAATATTAAACCTGTAAAATTATTTGGTTTTGTAAGAGTTTTTAATTTTCCTTCTCACTCTAGACTCTCAGAACTTGACCAAACTCCTTGTGCTGTTTTAAATATTGATAAATCTGATTTAGATCATGAGTTAAATGGTATTGTATTTGAAGTATCTCACTTAGATTTTGAAGATATTTTAGAGAGAGAAAAAGGATATGAATTAGTTCGAATTGAAGTTGAAGATTTTTATAATTCCAATTCTAAATTTTTTGCATTTATGTTTAGGGCAAAACATTTTGATGCACATAACTTTCAACATAATTCAAAAAAACAATATGAATATTTAAACTGGTGTTTAAATGCAGCAAAAGAACATGGTGAAGACTTTTTTAATAATTTTATAGAATCTACATATCTTGGAGATTTAACTTTAAAGAAACACTTTGAAGAAGATAACTTAAATAAAAATTTATTGGATTTTTAAAACATATCTACATATGTTTTCTCCATTGATGTTTACATTTCTCACACTTATAAAATTGTGTTTCAGGTTCATCTCCTGCTCTCATTTGTTTTGAAAAATACCTTGCTTCATCATGGTTACATTCAGGACATTCAATCCCCTTAGCAACTGGATGAATTTCAGTTGTAGAATCATCAGTATTAATGATTTCTTTTTCTTCTTTTTTTTCAATTTTTTGAGACATTACAATCTCACTTTTAGCTTTATTTGTATGTCCACAAGAAAGACATGGAACTTCAGTTCCTTTTGTTCCCATTACAATTGCTCCACATTTATCACAAAAATCAACCATAAATAAATATAATTTCTTTTATTTAAAAAGCTTTTTTATCTAATTGGATTATATTCACTAAGAATCTGACCAATACCTTCAGAACTATCAGATGTTCCAATATCAACACCCCTATAATAATCTCTTACTGTATATTTATCTGGACTCTTACAAAAAAATTGAAATTCTCCAATTCTTGCATAAACTGTTTTTCCAGCTACTTCAAGGTTTTCAACCTCAAGATCTAATGGTTCTAGCAAATTTGTTAATAGTCTTTTTTGACTTTTAACATTCATTTTTTTATTCATATTATTATTAGAATAATAATGTTTTTTTATAAAGTTTACTTTTTATAAGTAATAACTTTATAATTTTAATTTTAATGAAATATTTTGAAGTTCATTTCCTAAGAGTTTTTCATAATTTTTTTCATTAAAAAATTTCTTGGTGGAATCTTTTCTAGGTATTACATGAAAATGGGCATGAGGCACATCTTGTTCAGCTATTTTACCATTTTTTTGAGCAATTGCAATATCACAGTTTAAAACTTCTTTGTAATGTTTTACAATTTTAAGTATTACTTTTTGTAATTCTAGGTATTCATTTTCAGGCATTTCAAATAAAGTTTGATATGGTTTCTTTGGAATTACAACTGTATGTCCTCTCTCAAAAGGTTGTATGCTTAAAAATGCTAAATGTTTTTCATCTTCATATACTTTAGATGCTGGTATTTCCCCAGTTACAATTTTTGTGAATAATGTTTCTCTTGAATTTATATCTTCCATACTAATTCTTAGAAGTTATAAGTTTATAAAATTCTTGATTAACTCTTTGTTTCTAACTTCTGCATGAAAAAGACATGCATAAATTGGTTTTTCTTTATGTTTAATTAATTCTTCAATTTCTCCTTTTAAGATTATATTAAAATTTTCAAAACTCCCAAACGACTTTTTATGTAGACCATAAATTTCAAGTGGAAACTTTAAATTCTCAACAATTTTATCATCTCTATTTAGGTTAATTTTTATAAGGCCAATCTCTTTTTTTTCAATTATTTTCTCACCAAATACTTTTGAAATAATTTGAGCTCCTGCACAAATTCCAAATATTTTTCCATTAAATGTTTTGATAAATCCAAACTTATCTAAATGTTTTTCATATGCAAAATTTTTAAGTGAAGTTCCTGAAATTATTATATGTGAATATTTATTTAATTCAATTTCTTCTTTGTAATTTTTAATTTCATAGTTTGAATTATTTTCTTTTAAAATATTTTCAATTGGCCTTACATATTCAAGTGAATGTAATTTTTCATAATTGATATCAATAACTAAAACTCTTCTCATTTTTTCATAACCTCTATTTTCTCAATTTGATATATTCCTGCATTTTCACTCTCCATTATAGGTTTCCCCTCAATTTTTATTTTTTTTTTAAAATTTGGACCATTTACTACAAAACTCTCAAGTTCACCTCCTTCTCCTGCAGGTGATAATCCATATTCTTTATTATATTTTAGAAAAGTATCTAATAACTCTAAATTAATTATTTTACCTAAATATTTTGAGGTTAGGGGATATGAAAACACTCCAATTATTTTAATTTCAAACCCTTCTCTAATTAATTCTTTCATGAATTCTTCTTCATTTATTTGCCAAAGTGGGTTAAAACATTCTATTTCTAATTCATCACATACTCTCTCAACTCTTTGAGCTTGGTATGCACTTTTAATTGCACCTGAGACTACACCTTGTATTTGAAATTCATTTTTAGCTTTAATGATTGCATTTTTCATATCTTCAACTTCAATTTCTTTCAAACCATTTGTTTCAAAATGTATTAGTGGTATTTCAAGACATTGAGCTTGATATTTAACAAATTCATTTCCTGGTGTTTGAAACATATATGATTCTTGATTTTTAGATTTCATTGATATAAGGCAAGATATTTCATGTCCATTTTTTTGTGCTAGATATAGTGCATAATTTGAATCTTTTCCACCTGAATATAATACTGCTACTTTCATTTTTGATTTTATCTTAACTAATACAAAGATATAAAACTTTATAAAATTAAAACATTCTTATTTTTGTATGAATAGTTACATTGTGGTTCCAGTTTTCATTGTATTTTTAGCACTTGGAATCATTACTTTCTTTGACATTCCTCAGGCTGACGATTTAGCTCTAAGTAATAACTCTAAAATTTATGCTGGAGAATATGAAGCTTGTTTAACTCCCTATACTCAAATTGAATGTAAGGAAGGTTTGGAATGTATTTTAATTTCAGAGAAACCTCAAAAAAATGGAATGTGTTTAAAACCAGGAACTGTTTTAAAAGAAGATTTCATTAACAGATATATGGAAAACCAAGTTAAACAGCAATCTCCTGAAGAAGATTCAATTGATTTGGGAGAAATTGCAGGTTTAAACTAAATAGTAATATTTAGATTTTATTTTTTATTTTAGAATTAATTATTAAAATAATAAAGAATAATTTATTTATTCTTCTTTTGCTGGTTCTTCAGCTGGAGCAAAAGCTTTTGCAACTTCTGCATCTCCTTTTGTAACTTTTAAATTTAATTGGTGTGTTTTTTCAAATACAGTATTTCCTGCAATTGTTTTTTTAACTCTTAATCCACCAAATCTTTTTCCTCTTAATTTACCCTTGAATCCAGTTCCTTTAGTAATTAAGATTTTTTTTCTATTTTGACCATCTAAATCTGCTCTCATAGGAAAACCATTAGCATCAGATCCACCTGTAATAGTAAAAGTAACTCCGGAAAAACCAAGTAATTCACCTCTTAATTCTTCCCCGAGAACTCTACCATACAGAGACTCAGCTTCTTCTTGGGATAATTCTTTTTGATAAGTTTTACCCTCTTTTGTACCAATAACAACTTTTAAAGCCATTTTTTATATCACAGGTTAATATAAACCTAGAAAAAACTAACAAATAAGCCTTTATAAATGTTAATATATTAAAAATTCTTAATTTTTTATTTTATAATTTTGAGAAATCTAAAAAGAGTTAGTTGACTAGGCCAACTCTTAAACGCTAACAGAATAGTCAAAGTATGACTCTATATCAAGTTGAGTAACTAACTTAGATATAATCTGTAATAAAAAAGAATTAAATTTGCTTTATAAATATTTAGTTTGGTTCTGAAGTTATGCAGTTTTTCTAAAATAGTAAAAGTTCCACTCGAACTTGCTAAAAATATTTTGTGAGTAGTGAGAATTTATTTTGAAAGGTTTTCAATTTGATTTATTTCCCCAAATGAATCTTGAAAATCCTTTAATTAATGAAGTCAACTTACTTCTAAAAAGGTTTGCTACTACTCTGAGCAAACCACAATTTGTTCACTTTGAACAAATTATCAAAGGAATCCTATTTACAGAGCTCAAGAGCATAAATTCTTATTCTAAATCAAGTAAAAAACATCAAACTTCTTTATCTAGATTTATGAACAGCAAAGCTGTCAAACAACATAATGTTGAAGAACTTCTTCATCAAGAAATTCTTTCTAGAATAGATAAAACTAAAGAAATTGATTTCATTTTTGATGACACAATTAAACATCATAAACATGCAGAGCATATTTATGGTTTAGGTACACATCATGACCATTTACAAAATGGTTATTCAAAAGGTCACTCCCTAGTCACGGCAGGGATTAACCAAGGAGATTACTTTTATC
>CAXPJQ010000071.1:0-2251 GCA_964217375.1 Bdellovibrionales bacterium
AAAAGTAAATAAATTAGAAGATGCATTTTCAGAAGATCAATACATTATTGTTGAGAGTATATCCTCAAATAAAAATGATATCTTTGATTTAATTTCTAGACAAGGACAATTTGAAGCATTTTTAGGAGATAGTTTAGTCTTTACAGGAGATAATGTTGTAAGGGTTTTTAATGATCCACAACATGCATCACTTCAAGGTTGTTCTCAGAGTGGAGATGGGTATATTTGTTCTTTTGCATTTTCAGTAGGTATTGATTCTAATGGAACAAATCAATTTTTTAATAAGGCATCAACTCTAGATGTAATTGGTTCAAAATTATCTGAGGATATCAGGTTTGTTTTAGATGGCGACAATATTACAGAATTATCTGTTGCATCTTCTTTTAAATATCAAAAAATTTCTCAACCACAAATTACAGTTTCAGGAAATGTTGCAGCAAGTGAAGATGCAGCAATTACTTCAGCTCAAAGGGAAATGAAATTTTTACAAACAATTCTTTCAACCCAATCACTTCAAACAGATTTAATTGTAGTTCAATCTTATTCAATTTCTTCAAGTTTAGGAGAAGAACTTTTAGATAATTCAATCTTAGTTGGGTTATATGCAGTTTTATTTGTAGCAGGAGTAGTTGCTTTAAGATATAGACATTTTGCAATTTTCATTGGAATTTTAATTGCATTAGTTTCAGAATTAATTATTGTTTTTGGTTTGGCAGCTTTTATGAAACTATCAATTGATTTAGCAGCAATAGGAGGATTAATTGCAGCAATTGGAACAGGAGTTGATGATCAAATTATAATCACAGACGAATACTTTAGAAAAAGAAAAACAAATATTTCTTCAAGGAAAAAAGTAAAGGGTGCAATTAAAATCATTATGATTGCATACCTTACAACTCTTGCTGCAATGATTCCTCTAAATTTTGCAGGTTTAAAAATTTTACAGGGTTTTGCATTTATGATTATAATTGGAGTTACAGTTGGAGTTTTCATTACAAGGCCTGCTTATGCTGCAGCACTTAGAATTTTTATGACTTCAAGAAAACAAAGAAAAGAAGAAGATGAAGAAGAATAAATCTTTTTTAAGAAATCTTTTTAAATCAAATTAGGTTAATTTATATTAATAAGGTCTGACTTATTTAATTTTGATCTCATGTGGGGGTCGCCAAGTCAGGTCAAAGGCGCTGGATTTAGGCTCCAGTCCGTAAGGTTCGTGGGTTCAAATCCCATCCCTCACACGTTTCTAGAGAATTAAACAGATATTTCTAAAAAACATGAAATCTTTATAACTAATTCAAATCTTAATTTATAATCTTAAATGTAGTTAGCTGTAGTGGGTTTAGTGATGTTGCAACAAATTGGACTTTACCAAAACCAAACTTTACTTCATGTACTCCTTAAGAATATAATTTAGTTTTCTCAACTCTTTAATAATTACTATATTTTATATCTAATAAGTTTAAGATTTAATTATGACTACAAAAAAAGGAGCTAAAAAAAAATCTACTTCTTTTAAAAAAAATGAAATAACTCAGATGGAGCAAGAAAATATTTCTCCTGAAGAGTCAAATCTTATTGAAGAGAGTTTTAATTTAATTAAAAATTTAAATGTTCAAGTATCAAATGTTGAGAGTGCAAAAAAAAAACTTGAATCTGATGTATCTAAACTCTCAGATAAATTAAATAAACATGAAGAAAAAACTCATCATAATAAACTTTTAGTTGCATTAAAAGAAGAAATAGTAAAAGATTTTGCACCTCTTTTAAATAAATTAGATTTTAAAGGATTAAAAGTTGATGTTTCAAAAGAAATTACAAACCTTTTAGATGTAGAACTTAACAAATTAAGGGCAGAATTTGAAACTTCATCATCTAAGGTAAAAAAAGATTTTAGTAAAATGCTCTCAGATTTAGAATTAAGAGTAGTTGATTCTTTAAGAGAAAATACTAAATTGAAAAAAGAATTAAAAGATTTTGATGGAAAAGAAGTAATTACTTTAATTTCTAATTTGGAGAAAAAATTTGAGACTACAATTAAAAGTTTTAAAGTGAAATCTCGAAATTTAGATCAAAAAGATATTGATGAAATAAATAAATTAAAAAAAGATTTAACAAAACAAAGTTTAGAATTTAAAAAGTCATTAAAAGAATTTGATAAAATAAAAAAACTAGCAAATGAGAGAATCTCAGATGAAGAAATAAATTTTACTTCATATGAAAGTAAATTAAAAGCTTTAGAGAAAGAATTTTC
>CAXPJQ010000072.1:0-9260 GCA_964217375.1 Bdellovibrionales bacterium
ATTTTCCACCCTCTACTAGTTTAATACATAGTTCAAACTTATTTTTACCAAGTGGATGTGAAGCAATAGAATAAGGTCTCCTATAAATTTCATCTCCCTCTTTAAAAGATAAATTAACAAATTGTCCTGATTTAAAATTAAATTCTTGATCTAATTCTAACTCAAAATGTCTAACATCTGGAGTCAAGTCTTTAATTTGAGAAATAATTACTTTTGATTTAATTGGTCTTTGCATAGAAAAGGTTAGTTTTCTTTTCTTTAAAAGATTAATCAAAAATTATTTAAATTTGAATATATAAAATAATCTATGAAGTCTTATGAAATTAAATTCAATAATTTTAAAATTAAAGAAGAACATAAAAATAAAATTATTCAATTTATTAAAGAATTAATTCTCAAATATAACTTAGAAAAAAATAAATTTAAATTAGAATTTAAAGAGGTTTATTTTTTTGGCCAATGTTACCCATCTCTTAATTTAAATAAAAAAAATAGAAAAGTAAAAATTACAATTAATAAAGATTTACTAAAAGAAGAATTATTTGAAGAACTAAAAGGCACTTTGGCACATGAATTTGCACATTTTTATCATTATATAAATTTTTCTAGGATTGATTTTTTTAAATTTATATATAGGATAGGAGGCTATATTTATTCAAGAAAAATAAGCCATGATAAATTTATTATTTTCGAAAGATATAATCAAGCTTACGAACAAATTACTGATTTAACAGCATGTAATTTTGGATATAAAAAAGAATTAAAAAAATTAAAAAAATATATCTCTATTTATAGAAAAAATCTTTCCAAAGAATTAATTCCAAATAATAATAATTATTTAAGTGAAAAATTTTTAAAAAAATTAAAAAAAGAAAATATTTCTAAAGAAGTAGAAATTAGAAAAAAAAGTTTAGGTTTTAAAAGTTTAAAATATAATTAAATATCTAAATCTTTAACATAAGTTGCATTCTCAGTAATAAATTCTTTTCTTGGTGCAACTTTATCCCCCATAAGCATACTAAAAGTCATATCAGCTTCAACTGCATCTTCAATTGTAACTTTTTTAAGGTGTCTATTTTCTGGGTCAAGAGTTGTATCCCATAATTGTTCTGGGTTCATCTCTCCAAGACCTTTATATCTTTGAATTTCAAATTTTTGTCCAGGGTTTGCTTCAATATATTCATTTAATTCTCTATCGCTTTGAAACCAAATTTTATTTTTTCCTCTTTTAATTGAATATAAAGGAGGCATCGCAATATAAATATATCCTTTTAAAATTAATTCTTTAAAATGTCTAAAAAATAACGTTAATAAAAGTGTTGCAATGTGAGCACCATCAACATCTGCATCTGCCATAATAATAATTTTATGGTATCTTAATTTTCCTAGATCATAATTATCTCCAAATCCTGTTCCAAGTGCTGTAATTAAAGTTTTAATCTCATCATTTTCTAAAATCTTAACTAACCTTGCTTTTTCAACATTAAGTGGTTTTCCTTTAAGAGGCATAATTGCTTGAGTTCTTCTCTCTCTACCTTGTTTAGCTGAACCTCCCGCTGAATCTCCCTCCACAATAAATAATTCTGACTCCGCAGGATCTCTTGATTGACAATCAGCAAGTTTACCTGGTAATGATGAAAATTCTAAAGCTGATTTTCTTCTAACTAACTCTCTTGCTTTTTTTGCAGCTTCTCTTGCTTTATTTGCTTGTGTTGCTTTATCAATAATTGATTGAGCAGCTTTTGGGTTTTCATCTAAAAAAGTATAAAAATTATCAAAAAAAACTGAAGAAACGATTCCTTGAACTTCTGGATTTCCTAATTTATCTTTTGTTTGTCCCTCAAATTGTGGTTCTGGAACTTTAACTGAAATAATTGCACTACAACCCTCCCTAATATCATCTCCTGTTAAGTTAATTTTTTTATCTGCTGCTTTTCCATTTTTATCCAAATAATCTTTAACTGCCTTTGTTAAAGATAATTTAAATCCTGATACATGAGTTCCTTGACCAGGAGTTGCAATATTATTTACAAAACCTTCTAATTGTTCATTAAATGAATCAGTATATGCAAGTGCAATATCTACTTCAATACCATCTTTTTCTCCACTAACTGACATAACATCAGTTACTAATTTATTATTTTTTGTAATATATTTTACAAACTCTGAGAGTCCTCCCTCATAATGAAAAACTTCTTCTTGATTTGATCTCTCATCTGTAAAAATAATTGTTACTTGAGGATTTAAAAATGCAAATTCTCTATATCTTTTCTTCATTATTTTATAATCAAATTCAATTGTCTCAAAAATTGAAGAGTCTGGGTGAAATGTTACTTTTGTACCTCTTTTAGAAGTTGGACCTATTTCTTTTAAACCTCCATCTACAACTTGTTGATCTTTAAAATCAAGATGATACATTGTTTTATTTTTTGCAATTTCAACATGCATATGAGTTGATAATGCATTAACTACTGACGCTCCTACTCCATGAAGTCCTCCTGATACTTTATATGTCTCATTATCAAATTTTCCTCCTGCGTGTAAAACTGTAAAAATTACTTCTGCTGCAGATTTTCCTTCTGCGTGTCTATCAACTGGAATTCCTCTTCCATTATCTTCAACAGTTACAGAGTTATCTTTATGAATTGTAATTCTAATTTTATCACAAAACCCTGCCATTGCCTCATCAATAGCATTATCAACTAATTCTTTTACTAAATGGTGAAGTCCTGCAATCCCAGTACCTCCAATATACATTCCAGGTCTTTTTCTAACTGCTTCAAGACCTTTTAAAACTTTAATGCTGGATGCTCCATATTCTTGTGTCATAGATAGAAACTTAAATTTTTTATTTTTAAATATTTGTTGTATTGATATGTAGGGAAAGAAAAAAGAATAAAAAATTAATCAAATAACACACATTGCAACTATAACTGAACCTATAAAACCAAATGAATACGCAAGTAAAATATGTGGGGTATATTTTAAATAATTTAAAAATGTTAATTCTTTTATTTTTGACATTGCAATAATTCCTGAAGCTGAACCAATAATTAGAAGTGATCCTCCAACACCTAGTGAATAAGTTAGGGTTAACCATTCTTTTGAACTAAGTGTAACCCCTGATTTTAAAACTGCCGCAGTTAATGGTATATTATCTACAATTGATGAAAACAACCCTAAGACATAATTTGCAATTGTATTTGGAAATATATTATATATTTGAGTTAATAATGATAAAACTCCTATTTCTTTAAGCATCCCAACTAAAAGTAAAACACCTAAAAAAAATAATAATGCATCAAATTCAATTTCTCTAATATAGTCAAGTAATTTCAAATCACCTTTTGTTGTGTATTCATATACCCATCCAATTAAAAACATAACTGACAATCCAAAAAGAAATGTAAGTAAAGGAGGTATTTTAAATAATATACTTCCAAAGATAATTGCTCCAATTGTTGAGAAAAACACACTTGCAATTATAATATCAATTTTTCTAATTTTGTCAAATTTATCATTTTTAATTTCTAATTTTTTATTCATCCCAAAAGATAATAGAAAAGCTAAAAACATTACTGAGAGAAAAGAAGGTAAAACTAAAAATAATAAGTCTTGCATTAAAACTTTATCTGCAGTATAAATCATAAGAGTTGTTACATCTCCTGTAATTAATGCAGCACCTCCAGAGTTTACTGCAAATATAATTAATACTGCAAATTTTAATAATTTCTTTGTTTCAAGATTTAAAGACATAACTAATGTTAATGAAATCATTGTTGCAGTAATATTATCACTTAAAGAAGAAAATATAAAAGTTAATCCTCCAACTAAATATAACAATTGACTCTCTGATATTTTTTTAGGTAAAAATCTATATGTTAACGTTTGAATAAATCCTTTTTTATTAAGGTATGCAACAAAAGTCATTGCTGCCATTAAAAATAACCAAAGTGTTGAAATTTCTAAAATATTCTCATTAAAACTCTCATTAATATGTTCAAATCCTCCGTGAGAAATTGAACTTAAAAAAAGAATTAACCACGAAAGTGTTCCAAAGAAAAGTGTTGTTTTGGCTTTATTTACTTTAAGTACTTCTTCAAGTATAATACTTAAAAATGCAAGTATAAATATAGTTATTAATATTATCTCTATTATCATTTAGGGGAAATTCACCTAATTTAATTATTTATTAAGAAACAATAGAAAACAAAATTTCTTTTTAAAGCAGAGTTAGATGTTACATTATTTTCTTAACTTACATTTAAGAAAATATCTATTTCATCACTTTTAAAAAGTTATAAATTCATAAATACTATTTTATTTAAAAAAAAATATGGTACAAGCTCACCAACATAAAACTGTGCATGAATCTAAAAAAGAATTTTCATTATTAGATAATGCTGTTATTAATTTAATTGTTGAGAAAACTAAGTTAAATAAGGAGAAATATTCTATGATTTTATCTAAAACAATCATAGTTTATGTTCTATTCATTGCTCTTGCAATGTATTCATCAGTAACTGATTTTGTTTCAAAACAAGTTGTTATGACAGGTTTAATTGTTGGAACTCTTCTTCTTGCAGTTGTTTATTTTTATGTTATCGACCATTTTGGAAAAATGGATAGAGATATTGATGAAGTAGTTTCATTACTGCAAACTAAAGCATTTTTAGGTAAAAAAAAATAATTTTTTTATTTAATTTTTTAAACATTCAATTAATTTTATAAATCTCAATTCTATATATATATTAATGGTAACATTAAATGAAGTTCTAAATTATTTAGGGGACCTAGCTCTAAATTATGGACCAAAAGTTTTACTTGCAATTGTAACTCTTATAATTGGTCTTTGGATAATTAAAATTATCTCAAATCTTGTAGAGAATGTACTTGAAGGTAGAAAAATTGACAAATCACTTAGACAATTTTTAATTGCTTTAGTTTCAGTTTTACTTAAAGTTATTTTATTTGTAAGTGTAATTGGGATGCTTGGAATTGAAACAACATCATTTGTTGCAGTTCTTGCAGCTGCAGGTTTTGCAGTAGGTCTTGCATTACAAGGATCTCTTTCAAACTTTGCAGGAGGAGTTTTAATATTATTAATCAAACCA
This sequence comes from Bdellovibrionales bacterium, assembly GCA_964217375.1. GTDB lineage: Archaea > Nanobdellota > Nanobdellia > Woesearchaeales > UBA583 > UBA583. Next base: position 5,115 of record CAXPJQ010000072.1, read on the forward strand.
TTTAAAGTAGGAGATTTTATTGAAGCTCAAGGTTATAGCGGTTCTGTTAAAAAGATTGAAATCTTCAATACTACTCTAACTACTGGAGATAATAAAACAATTATTATTCCAAATGGAGATTTGTCAAATGGAAGTATTGTTAATTATTCAACTCAAGATACTAGAAGAGTTGATTTTGTTTTTGGAATTGGTTATGACGATGATATTAAAAAAACAAAAGCAGTTTTAGAAAAAATTGTTAAAGAAGAATCCAGAGTTTTAAAAGATAAAGATGTTCTAATTGCTATAGGTGAACTTGCAGATTCTTCAGTTAATTTTAGAGTAAGAGTTTGGGTAAAGTCCTCAGATTATTGGAGTGTTTACTATGATACAATTGAAAAAGTTAAATTGAAATTTGATGAAGAAGGAATTTCTTTTCCATTTCCTCAAATGGAAATCCATAAAAATTAAGTAGATATTTTAAACTATCTACTTTTATCAACATTAATTCTCTTGCAATAATTCAATACTGGGCACTTTGAACAATGTGGACTAACTGGCCTACAAATTGCTTGTCCAAAAGCCACCATCAAATAATTAATTTTCTTCCAATAATTCTGATCTAAATAATCTCTTAATACAAACTCAGTTTCATCTGGGTCTTTAGTTTTAATATACCCAAGTCTATTTGAAATTCTATGGACATGAACATCTACACAAAGTGCAGGTTTATTATGTCCTTCTGCTACTACTAAATTTGCAGTTTTACGTCCAATTCCTGGAAACTTAAGTAATGTTTCAATATCATCTGGCACTTTTGAATTAAAATTTTTTACAAGCCTATCGCAAATCTCCATAATCTGAATTGCTTTTCTTTTGTAAAAACCACAAGGATAAATTGCTTTTTCAACATTCTCTAAAGTTATATTATAAACATCTTCAGGCTTAGATAATAAATTATATAACCTTTTTGAAGCTTCAATTGTAACTTCATCTTTTGTTCTTAATGAAATTATTGTTGAGAGTAAAACTTTAAATGCTGATCCACTCTGCAAAGCAATTAAAGTTACAACTGGAACATCCCACTTCTTAGATTCAATCTCCAATATATCTAAAACATTCTCAATTTGAAAATTATTATCTATTTTCTTCATTTTAATCTATTAATCTTAAAATTAAAGCTGCAATTTTTAATCTATAAATATCCCTAACTAATAAATTATATTTTTTATTTGAAGTTTTAATAATATTTACATCTTTATGGAATAAAGATTTTTCAATTTTCCCAATATAATCTTTTGGAACTAAAGTTGTTGGAATCTCAATTAAAAACTTCATATCTTTTTTTAAATACTTTTTATATTCTCCATTTGTTTTTTTAAGAAACAAGTAATGATATAATCTATAAAAAAAATGTAACTCAAAATCACTCTCTTTAATTTCAGAAGAGATTATTTTTTGAGTAGAATTATTTAAAAATGGATACTCTACATAATGTCTTCTAACTTCAAAGTCAAGATAACCTTGGAAATATTCTTCTTCTGGTACAAAATATTGAATTAATACTTCATCTTGAAAAAAATATCTCTCAAATCCAAGTTCGATCTTTCCTTTTAACATAAATAATTCATCAGCTAAATCATTAAAATCGTATTGATTTAAAAAGTCAGAAAATTCTGAACTTAAAGAAAGAAAATATAAATTTTCCTTGAAATGAAATTCCTTTCTTAAATTCCACCCTCTCCTAAAAAATAAAAGATAATCTTCATCAAAATAATCTCTTAGTGAATTAATTGACTTTTTTAAAACTTTTTTAAAAAATTTAAACTCATCAACATTATTTGATTTTATTAAATATTTAGATAACAAATTTAAAAATAAAATAGAATTATATTTCCCATTATCTTCAACTAACTTCTCAAATTCAAAAACTCCTCTCCAAGTTTGAAATTTAGATAAATAAATTAAAATCTTTTTTGAATTTTCTAAATCTCCAATTTCAATTAAAGCACTTAAAACTTCATAATAATCTGAATAATGTGTTGCAGTAGTTAATTTCCCAGAATTATCAACATTTTCTAAAATAAAATTCAAAGCAATTTCTTTAAGCTCTTTCATAAATTTACTCAATTATTAAAGTATATAAATTTTATTTACTTCAAAAAAATATTTAAACTCTAAATTATAAATTAAAGTATGACTAAAAAAAAAGGATATTCTCTTTTTGATTCAATTAAATTAAAATCATTAGAATTTATAACTGATCATGTAAAAAAAAATTTTAAAGATTATCAAAAAACAATTTTAAAAAACATTGAAAAACAATTAGAATACAAAGTTAAAAAAGAAATTAAAAAAGCAACTAAAAAAATAATTATTAGAACAACTATAATTATCTCATTAATTCTAGGAATTTTGTTTTTAATTTTCGGACTAATTTCAATGTTAATTACAATCCTTAAACTCCCTCAATATTTATCAACAATAATATTTGGATTATTACTTTTAATATTAGGTCTAATACTCTATATTTTTAATTAATAACTTTCTTTTTTTATATAAAGTCTTTCAAAATCTTTTGAATCTAATCTTTTTGATAGAATTTTTATCCACCAATCATAATACTCTATTCCAGAACTATCTAAAATATTTGTAAAGTTATACTCTATTTTTTGAGCAGATAATTTTTTCAAATCTATTTTTTGATATATCATAAAAGGAATTTTTCCTTTAGAAATCATATCTTTTAAGAGAGGATAATTCTTTTCCCAATTATTGAATCTCTTTTCATAATATTCAATTGGTAATTCTAATTCTCCATACTCACTTTTTTGATGAATAATAAAATCCACATTTCCAGACCTAACTTCATGTACTGCTTCACATAAAGCATCAAACCTATCTAAATATTTAACTACTTGAGCTTCAATTGTATTTTTATGAATTATTTCTAAAATCAAATCTGAATAATTAAAACCAAATATCTCATTAGGATATCTTCGTTTCAACTCTTCTACTGCAATTAACTCATCATCATCTAAAATCTGTAATTCCTCAGTATTTAATTTTGCTTTTTTTCCAGCAACTATATCACCAGTAATTATTTCTGGGTCATCATGAACTAAACTCATAATTAATGCTTTTTCAATATTAAAATTTTTATATACATTTTTCAAATTTTTTTCCAATTCTTGCAACATACAATAAATTCTTTTAGAATGTACCCAAACATCACTTCTATAAAATACTACTGGATAATTGTTATATCTCCAAATATTTTGAAGTAAATTCGTTCTATCCTCAAAACCATTTGGCATCTCCATTTTTTTATTCCAAAATGATTTGAGGTCTACCTGGAATTAAACTTCCTGAATTCATTTCAACATCCTCAGCAGTTACAACTTCAAATTCAATTTTAAATTCATCTTTTAGAAATCCTAAGACACTTAAAATCAATTCATTTTCTTCTTCTCTAGATAAATATGCACTTAAACCTGAACCTAATGTTTTAGGAACAAATTTTTGAATAAACTTTTTATCCTCTGAAAAATCTTTCATTAGTTCTCCCATTATTTTTTTAAAATCTGGTTTCCCATCAACTTCAAGTAATTCTTTTAACTTGTCAAATAATTCAAACCTACTTTTTTGTGCCTGAACAATTTTAATTTTTGAAACTTTTTCCTTCTTTTCAATTTCTCTTGAAATTAAAGTAACTAATTCAGAAATTATCCCTTCTAAATCTTCAATCTCTAAATTAATATATTTACTCACGTCTGTGTTAAATGAACTTGTTGATGAAAATCCTCTCTCTCCTAATTTTGACCAAAATTCCTCTGCAATATGACTAACTGTAGGTGACATTAATAAGATATAATCTTTAGCTAAAAATCTTAAAACTCTAAGAGTTCTATCCTCTGAAGTCCTCCTTTCATGATAATTAATTTCATTCATGAATTCATAGAAAATTGAAACAAAACTCTCCCTCATTCTCATATTTTCAAAGTTTTCAAAATATTCTTCAACTCTAGAATAAAATTTAGAAACTAACCATTTATCAATCTCATCCAAAGATTCATAACTAACTTCATCAAATTCAATTGCTCTTGAAATTAAATCTTTCCATCTATCAAATTTTCTCTCAAGTTGTTTAATGTCATCTTCTCTAAA
>CAXPJQ010000073.1:0-4916 GCA_964217375.1 Bdellovibrionales bacterium
ATTATGAAAATTCAAATTCCTTCTGGAGTTAACATTGAAATTAAATTAATTTAATTTCATTTCATAAATTTTATATTAATTTTAATTATTAAAGTTATTAAAGATTTTTTTAATGACTTACCAAGGCACTTGACCTTAACAAATACGTTTATTTTAGATTTTTTCTTGCTTTATAATCATAATTTTCATAAATAAGCGTATTTTTTCTTGTTTTTTAATAAATTCTAAAAAGGGACGTTATAACTTAACTGAATTTCTTTAATTTGTTTATTTAATCTTTTTAATTTCATTGATTCCTGGTGATAATGTAATTTAGACATGTGTTTTTTATTAATTGAAACTTGTCCATATCTCCCATTACTTTGAAATCTAAGTGGAATTTCAGATATTAAATTTCTATGAACTCCAATATAATTTGTTAATAAATTTAATATATCATCTTTAATATGAGGCATCCCTAAATATTTAAATTCATTTCTTCCATAAAATACGTGAGGTAATAATTGAGTATCATGATTTAATGCAAATCCTGAATCAATTCCAACTACTCCTTTTAATTGAGAATATTTACTAGAATTACCTCTAATTCTATTAAATTGTCTCCTATCCCTGTGTACTGAAAAGTAATCTGAATTTCCAAAATCATCAGAATATTTATTTCTTTCCCTAAATAATAAAGGTAGTTCAAGATCAAATTCATTAAAAACACAAGGAGTTTTACCTAAGAGAATATAATTATCATCAAGTTTTACTTTTTTTAATTTATTTTGGATTCTAGAAGGCCTTAATTGAAGGGTAAATATATTTTTATGATACTCAATTTTTCTATATTCTAAAATTACATATTCCATATTAACCTCAAAACCTAAACTTTCTTTACATAATCTAGTTAAATTAACAATCTTCTCAAGGCTTGTCTTTGTAATGGAGGTTCTTTTTCCATTTATTTCATATGGATTATTAAAATTAAAACTATCTTTATAATCAGACCCAGAATAATAATCTTTTGATAATTGGTAAATTTCAATATTATTTTGAGATCTATAATCAATTAGTTGAGATAAATTAATTTGATCTTCAAAAAACCTACTTTGTGAAGTTTCTACTCTAATTACTTCTCCTTTTTCATCATTAAAAGTATCTACTTGAATATTTATTTTCTTAAATTTATCTGTTTCACATAAAGATGGCATAATTACAATACCCAAAGAATCATCTTCAGAAATAAATTCATTCTCTTGAAAATACTTAAATTCTTGAAAAAGTTCTAATATTGCTTTATTTATATCTCCTTTAGATTCAATTACTCTAGAAACTGTCTCAAAAGTTCCAAATAAATCTAAATTAACCCAATCTTCTAGTGTGGATGAAGATCTAAAATGAAACATATTCTTAGAATTAATAGTATTTTCAGGAAGAATAATTCTTTTAACGCTACTATGATTATATTCATGAGATTTATAATAATTATAAAGATTTAAACTTAAAAATTTAAAAGGAAGTAACTCATAAATATGAGAGTTAGGTAAATTGCTATTTCTTAATATTTGTTCAAGTAATTTTAAACCAGCTGCTTTACCTCCATGGTTTCTTCTATAATATTCAAATTGAGGAAAAATTCTTTGAGCTGATTCAATGTATTGATTCATTCTATAATACTTGATGTATGCTATGTCTAGTTTCTTTTTTTGCTATTTCTTTTAATTCATGTCCTATAAACCATATTCCATTTTCTCTTTTAGACCAAACACTTTTATTATTAATTTTTCTTTTAAAAATACCATTTTCTAAATTATTTTTACTCATATTTATTGCATGCCATTCATATTTTCCATATGTTATAAATAAAGTAATTGTTTCGCCTTTTATTTTTTCAATTCTATGAAATCTTTTATTATTTCCAAAAATTACATTAAGAAAATTATACTTTTTTGATTTTATTTCACTTGATTTTTGACAAATATATCTCTCTTGATATCCGCCTTTTAGGATTATAGATATATAATTAAATGGATGGTTATGAAACAAAGTTGTTTTATCCTCACTTTTAATTTTATGAAGTCTAATATGTATTTTTCCAATTTTTAATATGGTAAATCTATATAGGAAATCTTTTATATTTGAATATGGTTTAAATATGGTTATCATATTTTTATCTCAATAAACTAAGTAATAAAAATCATTTTTCCCTTAAAGTGTGAAAAAGATTATAAATAAAAACATAATTTAAAATATATGTTAAAAGAGTTATTACAAAGACTTAATTTTTCAGAAGGAGAAATTAAAATTTATAAATATTTAATTGACTCTCAACAACAATCTGTAAAAGAAATTGCTCTTAATTCCAAACTCTCTCTTTCAAAGACTTATGAGATATTAGAAAAATTAGAATTAAAACAATTAGTATCAAAAATAACTAAAAATAATAAAAAACTCTATCAAACTCTTCCTATAGAGTCTCTTCAGAATTTAATTGATAAAAATAAAAAACAAATTGAAGAAGAACAAAATTTACTTTCAAAATTAATTTCTAAAAAAAAAGAATTAAAACCTAAAGTTGAAAATACTAATGTAAGAATTTTCTCAGGTTACAATGGAATTAAAACATTTTATTTAGAATTAGAAAATAAAAATTCAAATGATAATTACTTTGGTTTTCAGCTTGATGAAGAGATATTAAAAAATAAAACTATTCTTAGATTAATTGATAATTTTCATAAATTAAGATCTCAAAATAATAAAGTTTCAAAAATTATAATTGAGGAAAATACTAATTATAATACTATTAGGTTAAAAGAAAATAATTATGCTAATTATGAATTTAAATCAACTAAAACTCCATTTCCAAAAAACCTCTCAATTATTGGAAATAAAGTTATTCATTATAATATAATTCCTAATGAAAATAAATTTGAAATAATTGAAATTGAATCAAAATCTTTATCAAAAATTTATTTTGATTTATTTATGGAAATTTGGAATGAAAATAGTTAATTTTTTAAGTTCTTTTTAATTTTAAATGTATATGAATAATTTAAATGAGACAATTTCAGGAATTATTGAATGGTCAATAATAGATAATCCAATAATTCTTGAATTAGATTCTAGTAAGAACTTATTTTTTTTAGAAAAATCTCATTATTTAGACTTTTATAGATCTTTTGATAATATTATTTTAGAAACTGGGAGGTATAGGGCAGGAGAAATTAAAGTAATTTCCTCTAAAAGTTTAGATTTTATTGAAATAGATATTTTATCTGAGGGTGAGAATTTAGAAGATAATTTAATAAAAACTTTAAATGAAAGTTATTCGGGTATTAATCAAAATAATATTAAAGAAAGTGGTTCATTCTCAGCAGGAAGATTCATTCGTAATTTAGGAGGGAGATTAGAAATTTCAAATGTTGATAATGAAAATTCCTATTCTCTTGCAAATAAAATTTATATTCCTAAAAATATATTGTTTTCTATGAATAATTAAATTTACTTCTATGGATTAAAATTTATCTTAGTAATATTTATATATTATATTTAATATAATCCTATTATGTTAAGCCAAAGTGAATTTATAAAACATAGAAAAAATTTATCTAATTTATTAAAACCAAATTCAGTTTTAATTTTAAATTCAAAAGATCCAAATTATAAAAGAGATGGACATCATTTTTCAACTCCTGATTCAACCCTATTTTATTTTACAGGTATTACTGGTACTCAGACAAGTTATATTTTATATAAAGATTGTGAGGGTAAAGTATCTGAAACATTATATCTTCCTCAAATTAGTGAAGTTGATTTAGTTTGGGGTCATGATAAAATTACTCCTTTAGGCGCTACTAATGTTTCAGGAATTAAAAAAATTATTTTTAGAGAAAAATTTGAAGAAGATGTAACTAACTTAAGTCAAGAAGTAGAAAATATTTATTGTTTTGTAGATCCCTCTGAAGATAGACTAGGTAAATCAACTAATGATTTATTTATTGATTCTCTTAAAGAAAAATATGACTCTAAACTTAGATTAAAAGAATGTTTTGATATAATCTCTTCTCTTAGAGAAATAAAATCAAAAGAAGAAATCTCTCAAATTAAAACTGCTCTTAAAACAACTCAAGATGGATTTCTAAAAATTCTTCAAAATATTTCTACTTTTAAAAATGAAAGAGAGATTCAGGCTACTCTTTCTTATGAATTTGAAAAAAATGGTATGACTCATGCTTATCAACCAATAGTTGGGTCAGGAAAAAATGCATGTACACTACATTATGTAAAAAATAATCAATCTTTAAGTAGAGAGGATTTAGTTCTAATTGATGCAGGTGCTGAATTTGATTTATATGACTCAGATATTACTAGAACTTATCCTCTCTCAGGAAAATTTACACCTAGACAAAAAGAAGTTTATCAAGCAGTTTTAGATGTTCAAAAGTTTGCAATAGAAAATTTAAAAGTAGGAATCACTAAAAAAGAATTAGATGAATTAGTTAGTAGCTTTATGGATGAAAAGTTAAAAGAATTAAATTTATCTCAAAAATATATTGAAGTATATCTTCCTAGTAGAAAAATTTCTAATTATTACCCTCATAGTATAGGGCATTATTTAGGTTTGGACACACATGATTTGGGAACATATACTAGTCCAATTAAAGAAGGAGTTGTTATGACAATTGAACCTGGAATTTATATTCCTGAAGAAAATATTGGAATTAGAATTGAAGATAATGTTTTAGTGACAAAAAATGGAGTTGAAATTCTTTCAAAAGATATTCCTAAAGAAATTGAAGATATTGAGAAACTTGCTAATTCTAATATTTAATCCATATTCTTTTTAAATAAACAATCATTAATTTTAATATGAATAATGAAACAAAAATTGCATTTTTTGAAGAATTAGTTGAAGAAATTTTAAATTCTGAGAA
>CAXPJQ010000074.1:0-5245 GCA_964217375.1 Bdellovibrionales bacterium
TCTATATCTTTTTGTCTTTGAATTACAGTCACTAAAGTTTTAGAGTGAGTATCTACTTTTGCATTAAAGTTATCATTTTTTTCAGATCCTCCTCCAAATAAATTTGAACTCATTTTAACATACTATATAGGTTATAAAATTTTTGCCCAGGAATTTCCCATGAAAATTTATGAAAATTAATATGAGCTTCTTCTCTCATGTGAGAATTTAAGTTATCATATCTAATTAAAGAAATTATTTTATTTGCCATTTCATCTGTATCCCAGAAATCAACTTTAAATGAATGATGTAATACTTCTGAAATTCCTGATTGTTTAGATATAATTGCAGGAGTTCCTTTAGCTACAGCTTCAAGTGGTACAATTCCAAAAGGTTCACTAACTGAGGGCATTACAAAACAATCAGACATTGAAAAAAATTTATCTGCTTCATCTCTTGTATATTTCCCGTGAAATAAAACTGATTTTGAAATTCCAAGCTCTGCACTTAAAGAAATCATCTCAGCTAATTTATCTCCTCCTCCAATTAAAATAAATTTTGTTTTTGGTTCATAATCTAAAACTTTTTTTGCTGCATGTAAAAAAAACTCTGGACCTTTTTGCATAGTCATTCTTCCTGCAAATAAAACTACTTTCTCATCAGGGAAAATATGTTTTTGAGCTTTCTCAAGAGATGGTTTCATATCAGAGATACCCCCATTATGAATTACAACCATTTTTCTCTCATCAGCTCCATAACTATTAATTAATCTCATTTTTGTGAAATTAGAAACTGGAACTATTATATCTGCTCCCTCAAGTCCTTGTCTTTCAATTTCCATAACTTCACTTGACCCCATGTTTCCACCAGTTTTATCATATTCAGTAATATGTACATGAAATATTACAGGTTTTCCAGTTATTTTTTTTAGAAGCAGTGCTGCAGGAACTGTAGTCCAATCATGAGCATGAATTACATCAAAATCTTTATCTTTACATAGATTTACAACTCTTTTTGCATATAACTCTATTTCTTGTAAAATGTTTGCACCATAAATTTGTTTAACTGTTTTCTCAGATTTATCACTATAGTAGATATCTTCATATTTTCTATGATAACTCTGAGTTGAATCATAACTATGAATTAATGTTTCAACATTTGTTATTTTTACATTCTCAGATAACTCATTTTCTTTTGCAGCAGAATTAATTTTTAGGTTACTTTTTTTATTATATTCTTTTGGTCCATATGCCATCACATACTCAATTTCTAAATCCTCAAACATCTCACTTAAAGCCTTTGTTAATTCATAGCAGACTATCCCAACTCCTCCTGCAAAATAAGGAGGAAATTCCCATCCCAGCATTAGAACTTTCATTTATTTATACCTATTAAATTACCAATTTTTATCCCTTATAGTTTTTAGTTATTACTAAAGAATTATTAACATATTAAACTCAATTTTAGAAGTACATCTTTTTAAGTAATGTTTATCCTTAAAAAAAATATGAGTAGTAAAAAAAAAGACTATCTATTTGAGATGTCATGGGAAGTTTGTAACAAAGTTGGAGGAATCCATACAGTAATTACTTCTAAATTAAATCAAGTTACAAACAATTTTGAAAATTATTTTACTATGGGTCCATACTTTAAATCATCAATGGATGTTTTTGAATATGTTGATATTCCAAATAAATTTAAATCACAAGTTTTAGAACTAGAGAAGTTAGGTATTAAATTACATTTTGGAAAATGGTTAATTGGTCCTAAACCAAATGTAATTTTAGTTGAGTATTTAAGTTATGGAAATAACATTAATGATATTAAAAATAAGTTATGGGAGAAATATAATTTAGATTCACTTAATTCTTCATGGTATGATTTTGATGAAGCCTTGTTATGGTCTTGGGTATGTGGATTAGTGATTGACTATCTATCAAAAGAAATAAATGAAAATATTTTAGTTCATGCTCATGAATGGATGAGTGGCGGTTCAATTTCTTATTTTGATTTAAAAGAAATTAAAAATGAGAAAGTCTCAACTATTTTCACAACTCACGCTACAATGCTTGGTAGAACAATTACAGGTAATTTAGAAAATTTATATGACCTTCCTCAAGATTATGATTTTGAAAAAAGAGCATATGAACTTGGAGTTCACACTAAACATCAATTTGAAAAAATTCTCTCAAATATTTCAAATTCATTTACAACAGTTAGCGATATTACTGCAAAAGAAGCATCTATTATATATAAAAAAGATGTTGATGTAATTTTATATAATGGTTTTGATTACAATTTAGAAGAATATGAAATTGAAAAAAATATGTTAAAGTCACGAGAAAAAATAAATAACTTTTTAGATACTCTCTCCTATGATAGTTATACTCTAAATTATCCTAATACTAATTTATTTTACATCTCAGGGAGATATGAAATTCATAATAAAGGTGTTGATGTTTTAATTAGAGCTTTATCAAAATTAAATGATAAATTAAAAGAAGAAAAATTTAATCAAGAAATTGTAGTTTGGTTTATGTTAATGTTTGGAGAATTTGAATTTAATTCTAGATATTTACATAACATTACATCAAAAGAAAATAGGATTGAGAGATCTAATTCATCAAGAGATATTCTTCAAACACCATACGAGTTAGGTCTTGATAATGATGTAATTAAATTATTTAGAGAAAACAATTTACTTAACTTAGAAAATGATAAAATTAAAGTAATTTTAACTCCTGAGAATTTTAATTCTCGAGATAAATTAATTCAAATGAATTATTATGATTTAATTCAAGGCTTTGATTTAGGTATTTTACCTTCATTTTATGAACCTTGGGGTTATACTCCTGCTGAATCTCTTGGTTGTTCTGTCCCTTGTTTTACAACTGACCTCTCAGGAATTGGTAGATTTGAACATTTAAAGAACTGTTCTTCAGCATTAAATATTATTGAGAGGGAAGGAATTTCAGATGATGAATTTGTAGAGAAATTATATCTGCAAATGTATAATTATATTAAATTATCTCAAAAAGAAAAATTAAATTTAAAGTATAATGCTCTAAATTGTGTCAAGTTAGTTTCATGGGATAAGTTTTATTCAAATTATTTAGAAGCATACAATATTGCTCAAAAAAATTAATTTATTAATTCTTCACTAAATAATTTTAACATTTTTTTATATCTTATTTTATTTAGAATTATATTATGAATATTAAATATTATTTAGGAGATGAAACTTTTTCTTTTAGACAAGATTCTCCAAAACATATTAATAGAATCTCTTCTCTTTTAACAAATCAAAAAGGAGATTATTTAAATCTAGGTATCAACAAAAACTATTGTAAATTCCAAGGTTTAAATATTGTTGAAAAACAAACAATGGATGTTTTCAAAATTTTAGATGAGATTGTAATTAATTCAACATGTGAAAATATTGAAGTTACTCCATCTAAAATATCAAGAGAATTCCATCAAGTTACCTTAGATAAAGCTAAATTAAAAATTAACAGTAAATCTCTAGGAGATAAGTATTTTGGAGAGAGTGGAAAATTAGAATATAATGATGAAGGAGAATTAGTTGAAGTATTAAATGATAATATTAAAGTTTCTCCAAAAGATTATTTTTTTTTAGGTCCAACTGGAGGTTTTATTTATGAAATTAAAGATTTTAATGAAGATATTTATATTGATTTAGATTGTCACAAGTTAAATGATTTTGATGAATGGGGAAGAGACTATCAAGTTGAGTTAGTGGATAATAAATTAATTGTTAAATACACTAAGAAAAAAGATGATAAAAAAGAATATACTCTATATTTTGGTCTTTTAATTGATAATTTAAAATTTGATTTAATTAAAGATTTTATTGAAAAAGAATATCAATATTCAAAAGAAAGAAATTCAGGATTTCAAAGATATGTATATAGGTTACTTAAAGTTACAAATACTTCATTTTCAAGATTAGTTTGCGGTGCAGGGTTTTCACAAAAAGAAGTAATTGATCAAATTGATTTATTAAAAGATCACGAGGAAGAATTAATCAAGTTTACTAATGAAATGTTTAAAGATATAATTCCTAAATTTAATTTTGAATTTCCACTTAATCAAAGTGTTGATGTTGCATATAAGTTATCTGCGCAGGCAATGTATAAATTTTTAAATAAAGATTTAGAATCTCACGTTAAAAATGGATGTTTTGCAGGTTATCCTTGGTTTGCTCAAGTTTGGTCAAGAGATGACTTAATTGCAACAAGAGGTTTAATTGAATTAAATGAAGATCAAATTGTTAGAGATAAATTCTTTTCATATTTTAATTTAATTGATGAAGAAACAGGACTACTTCCAATTTTATCAACTAAAGGTTCATTTTCATCTCCAGATTCATGTTTTTGGTTAGCAAGAAGAGTTGAAGATTTTATTTATTCTCTTGATGAGAGAAATTTACTTGATAAATATTTAACTTCAGGAGAACTTAAAATTATTTATAAAAAATTAAATTTAATATTTAATAGAGTTATTAAAAATAATTGGGATTCTCAAAAAGAATTAATTAAAGTAAAAGATGGAGATTCATGGATGGACACAATTCCTCTAACTTACCCTCTTGACATTCAAGTACAATTTATTGCATTTGTATCAACTCTTGCAGATCTCTCTGCAATTTTACATGAAAGCGAAGATACTAAAAGATTTTTAGATTTAGAAGATTCCCTTAAACATAGAATTAGAAGTTCATATTTTAGAGATGGAAAATTATATAATGAAATTTCAAATGAAGATGTAACTTCAAATGTATTTCTTGCATATTATTTATATCCAAATTTATTCTTAAGAGAAGATTGGGAATTGATTTTTGATAAAACTCTAAGAGAGATTAGAACACATTGGGGAGGAGTTTCAACTTTATCTAGAAAACATCCAGATTTTAAAGATGAATATAGTGGAGAGAATAATATTAGTTACCATAGAGGAGATTCTTGGTTTTGGATCAATAACATTGTTGCAATTGTATTAAATGATATTAATGAAAAAAAATATAGGAGAGATATCTCAAAAATAGTTCAATCTTCAACTCAAGACATTTTAAAGATGGGAACTCTTGGATTTGGATCTGAAATTAGTTCCGCAAAAAATCAATTAGCTCAGGGAGCTCAAGCACAGCTTTGGTCTTCTTCAACTTATATTGAAATGGTTCACAAATTATTTGGTAAAAAATAATTTCTTTATTTTAAGTTACAAATTATTATAAATTATTTTTTTG
>CAXPJQ010000075.1:0-7098 GCA_964217375.1 Bdellovibrionales bacterium
GTCTTATAACCTCTTTGTTAGCTAAATATATTTCTCTTTCATTAAAAACCTTGTTTTGACTATTAAAGAACTGTTTAATTTCAGGGCTTCCAATTATCTCTTTTACCAATTTATTAATTGAATTAAATTCATTTTTGTTGAGTCTTCCAGAAGAGAAAAAGTCATCTAGTGCTTTTTCATATTGAAAATCGTATACTATTCCTTCCATAATCATATGAAAAACTTCACCCTTGAATGACTTCTCTGATTTATCTGTGTAAACAAAATTATCAATATCTAGATTTTCATTTCTTTTTAGTCCCTCAAGATTAAATATTGATTTTTTAACATCCTTATTGGTTTTTGTCTTGTTTTCCGTTCCTAAAAATAAAGTGTTGTTTTTAGGTCCTAAGTTGTGATTTAATCTTACATAATTATAAACTAGTCCTGAAAAAGAGCTATAATCTTCCTCTTTTGAAATTTTACAAAAAAAGAAAATTTGTCTAAACATATCCTGGGCAATTACAACTGGATTATATGAAATTAAATTATAAAAAAATTCTGGCATTAATTGTAGAGGTAAAATTATATCTGAAAGTAGAAAGAAAAAAAGCATTACAAAAGTTGTCACTAGAATTGAGATTTGCATTGATGAAAACCATAAAGCTAAGAACATTCCAAGTAAAATAAAAACTGTCAATACATGTAATGCAACAAATAAAACATCCCAAAAAACAATTACTGCATACCCACCCTCTTTTACTAAGAAATAAAATGCTGAGATATTAAATACAAATTGTAGAATTACAAAGAAAAATATTAATTGAAAAAATATAATTATTAATGATGTGAAAAATAATGCTATTACAAAATGAAGTTGTGAAACTGGAGAAATTAAATTTCTAAAATATGCTTTTGATTGAACTTCAATTGAGACAATTACATTTGAGAGTAATAATCCAATAAAGAGCATTATCACTACAATAATTGTTGGGGCTAATTCATGTATTCTTGTAAATTTATCAAATACTCTATGTGTCTCAGTTGAAATTGGGCTAACTATTCTACCTGAATCTTGTTTTGATAATTCTTCAAAATAAGAAAACTTCTCATCAATTTGATTTTTAACATCTTGGGTTTTTTCTTGTGCATCAGATATTGATGTTTTTAATAAATCATATTTTTCATCAAGTTGTTCAATTTGTGGTTCAATTTCCTCCAAATTTTCAACTAAATTTTCTAACTGAGTTATTGAATTTGAAATATCTAACTCATTTATATTTTCTTGTAAATATAGAGTTTCATCTTTTAAATCTTCAATTTCAGATAAAATATAATTTGCTCTCCCCTCAATTGAATCTAAGTAATCCTCAACATCACTTGGTACATATCCAAAATTACTCTCAACACTATCTCTAATTTCATCAACCTCATCAATGATTTTTTCTAAACTCTCACTAACTTGATCAAAATCATCTTCAACAATATTTAAATTTCTACCTTCTAATTCTTCCAATTGTTCTAAATTTTCAATTAAGAAATTTGAAGTTGAAATTAAATTTGGAATTAAAACTTTTAAAGATAAAATAGTTGCTTTAATCTCTGCATCATTTGTTTGAATTCTTTTATCAAGTAAATCTAAACTTGAATCTACTTCATAAACTAATTCTCTTGTCTCATTTACAAATTGAAGTGTTGAATCTACTTCAGATAAAATCCCAGTTATTGTATTTGAACTAATTTCTTTAGTAATTCCACGAATTTCATATTCAAAAAAATTAATTAAAATATTACCCATTGTAGTATCAGAATTATCTAAAATATACACTACCTTTGCAGTTAATAAATTTCCATCAATATCTTTTTGAGTTTCAAGATAAATACATAACTGTAAATTTCCTCTCTTTAAATCTTCTTGACATAATCTATTACTATACTCTAAATTTTCTTCATCATACTCTATAAAATTTACTTTCTCAGTGTTAAAGAATCCCTCAACATTCCCAAATACTCCAACATTTGCATTTGTTAAATTATCTCCATTATTATATGCAAGACCAATTAAAAACATTAAAATCATTGGCGCTAAAATTAAAATTAAAATTGTTGAGGGTGATCTTAAAATAATTTTTAAATTTTTTAAAATTATATTTAATATCATTTTTTAACAACCTCCAAAAATTCTTTTTCAAGGTGAGCATTTGTATTTTTTAATTCTACTATTTTTTTTATATTTCTCTTATGGATTATTCCTGCCCTATTTGCATGTTTTTGAACTGAAGATAAAAGATGTGATATAATTATAACTGTAACTTGTGAATCTCTAATTGTTTCAAGTAATTTCCATAATTCATCTCTTAATTCTATATCTAAACCTGCAAATGGTTCATCTAAAATTAAAATGTGTGGGTTATGTATCAATGAAATTGCAAATTCTAACCTTCTTTTCATTCCTCCTGACAAATTACTTGAGATTGTATCTGCTGCACTCTCAAGTCTTACTAAATGTAATAAATTTTTAATTCTAAATTCTATATCTTCTTTTGATACTTTGTATAATTTTCCAAAAAACTCTAAATTCTCCCTAACTGATAAAAGTTCATAAAAAGAATTTTCCTGTGACACGTAACCTACTATATTTTTTAATAATTTTCTATTTCGTATCAAATCTTCCCCATTATATAATAATTCTCCTCTACTTGGTTTGTATACTCCAAGTAAAATTTTCAAAACTGTTGATTTCCCACATCCAGACTTTCCAATTAATGCAAAAATTTCATTTTCTCTAATTTGTAAATTAAATTCATTTAAAATAGTATTCCCTCTAAATGTTTTTTGAATATTTTTAAATTCTAAAATAAATTTACTTGACATTATCCTATTTTAATTTTAATACTTCTTTTTTTAAAATATAATCATCACTAATTGGTTTAGTTAACTTTATAAATTAAAATTTTTAAGATATCTTTGTGGGTTTAGATAAAGAACTAATTATTCCTTGTAAATATCTAATTGATAATCCTGAAGAAAAATATATTGGAAATCTTTTTGAGCATAGGGAACTTGATTTGTATAAATATGGTCTTAATTTAGAATTAGAACTTAGTGGAAATAAACCCTGGAAAGATTGGACTAAAATGTCACCTGCTAAATTATTTGTTTCTTGTGCAAAATCAGATACTTGTTCAAATTATATTGAAGTAAATGGGAATAGGTATTGTTTAGATTTTAGAATATATCAAGAAGATTAGAAATCTTAATTTTAAATTTATTTTCCTTATATGTTTTAGCTATATCTAAAATTTTCTTTTCATCAATATAAATTTCTTTTTTTCTAAGTTGAATTTTATTTCTTCTAATATATTGTAAAAATTGAGTTGTATTTTTTGGGTTATCAGAAAATATTGTTCTCTCAAAATCAATAAATTTTATATCTAAATTCTTATCAATAAATATATGTTTATATGGATTTGTTAACTCAAACTTTTGAAAACCCTCTGAATCTAATTTAAAACAAATATTTAATATTTTATCAATTACTAACTCTATTTCTTTTTTATTTGAAATCTCTAAAAAATTTTTTATAATTAAACCCACACACTTCTCCATAACAATTAAGCCTTCTTCTTGGTGAAAAACTTTTGGAACAAAACTCTCAGATTCTAATTTATTTAAAAAGAAAAATTCTTTCTCAATAAAAGAATTATCTTCACATTTAACTATAACATCAAAATTATTAAATTCTCCCTGATAAATTATTGAATGTTTACCTTTTGTCAAATATTTTAATCTCTCAACACCAATTTTATTTAATTTTTTAAGTAAATCACTTTTTGAAAATTTATATATAATTAATTCTTCCATGAAATGTTTTTCTTTAATTACTTCCTCAACAAAAAAACCTTCCCTCTCCAATTTCTCTTTAATCATATCCTCTTTTGATAGAGAGGAAAATAACATAAATACAACCCCATCTTCTTTTAATTTATAATTTATCTGGTCAATAAAATTAAAAATTACTTCATATCCATTTTTTCCACCATAAATTGCCTTATCCTTCAAATCTAAATTTTCATATTTATCTCCATCCTCACAAGGTAGATATGGCGTATTAAAAAAAATTAAGTCTTGTTTTTCTAAAATAGGTTCAAGTAAATTTCCTTTAAATAATTCTGCATTTAATTTATTTTTTTGAAGTCTTTTTTTAGTTGATTTTATTGCATCTAAATTAATATCTACTCCAAAATATTTATTTTTAGGATTAATCCTAATAATCTCAGAAAATACAAACCCTGATCCAACACCTACTTCACATACATTTAAATTTGATTTATTTTTAAGAAAAGATTTAATTTCTCTC
Source organism: Bdellovibrionales bacterium (assembly GCA_964217375.1). Lineage (GTDB taxonomy): Archaea > Nanobdellota > Nanobdellia > Woesearchaeales > UBA583 > UBA583. The sequence continues at coordinate 4,340 of CAXPJQ010000075.1, forward strand.
TCCATTAAAAATGAATCTTCTGCTGGCTCATAGATATTTTCATACATATATAATTAATATCTAAAATAATTGATAAATATTTTGTTTATTATTTTTCCTTAATCTTATTCCAATAAGTTTTATATTTTTCATCATCAAGTCCAATTTTTGCAAGAAATCTAAATACATATTCTCTAAATTTAGGTTGAATTTTTTCAATTTCTAAAAATTTTTCAACATCTCTAATTTCATAATTATGATTAAATATTTTATTAAGATGTGTATCTAATCTAGGAATATGTGCATGGTGTGTAACAAAAATTGGAGTTATATTCTCATTATTATTTTCTGACTTTAATTTATTAAAGATATTATTTAAATTTATAGCATTAAGTTGTGTTGAGGTACTATCTTTTTCAAGTATTACTTGGATTTCTTTACCTTGTAATAATTGATTTAATTTAGAAATTACTCTTTCCCTATATTCTATATTTTCTAGATTTGAACTTCTCTCTAAAACTTTTTTTCTATTTTCACAAAAACTTAAGAAATATTTTTCCATTGCTTCTGCCTCAGAAATATTATTTTCATCTCCAACAATACCTCCTGAAAAAACCACATATTTAATTTTATCTTTTTCAAATAATAACTCAAATAAAGCTTCAACTCTTTGTTTTCCCTCACTACTTAATTTTGAATTTTTATCAAGTTTTTTCCCCAAAACAACTGCTGCATATATAACCAATCTATTAATTAAAGAAAATCAACATTTATAAAATTATTTCTTAAAATATTTATAAATTTCCAAAGTAATAAAATAAATTATAATTAAAATTACAATAATTGTTGATATATCTTCTAAAAATAAGGACACTAAAGACCATAAATCTTTTAATATAAACCCAAGGCTTGCAAAAATTGTAACATAAAGAATTTCTGATATAAAAACTAAAATTAAAAAGAATCTAAAACTAACTTTTTCAATACCAATTATATAATTTAAAATTGGGGCTCCTGCCAAAAAAATTGTCCTTGTAAAAAATACTGAAAATATTAAATTCTTCTTAACTAATTCTAAACTCTTATCAATTACTTTTTTTAAATTAAATTTTTTCTCAATTTTATTTAAAAAATTAATTCCTAAATTTCTACCTATAAAATAAGCAATTACATCTCCAATTAAAAAAACTATAGATAATTTAAAAATAAAAAAAAATAAAGCATATAAATTCTCAAAAGTAGATCCCAAATAAACTATATATATTGAAATTCCTAAAGGAATTCCAAGCTGAGTAATAATTGGTAAAAAGTAAATTAAAATCAATAAATTTTCATCTATAAAATTACTTAAACTATCCATTCTCAATTTCCTGGTTTAATTTAAGTAAAATAGGTCCACATTCTAAATCATTTTTTTTACATATTTCTTTAATTGATTTTCTCTCCTCTTTAAATTTTAAATCCAATCCAAATATTTCCTCAACTCTCTCATCACTAATATTGTAATAATTTTCAACAAAGCTAACACTCATCCAATCTTCAATCTCATATGAACTTCCTTCTGAGAATTTAGTACTATATTTTTCAAAATTCAATTTATTTGTATTAAATGATTTAACTTTAAAAAATAAAATTGAAGATAAAAAAATAAGTAATACTATCAAAATTAAAATAAAAGTTATTTTTCTTTTTTTCATAAATTAAAATAAAAGTTATTTATTTATAATTATATCTTATAATTAATTAGAACTAAAACCCATATAAATAAAATTAAATATGAAATAAAATAATAAGATACCTTTCTTCTTTTATGTTTAATTATATGAAAAAAAAAAATTATTGAAAATATTCCTCCCAAAACTTCTAATAAATGTAATTTAAATTCTGATATTCTAAATTTATCTTTTTTTGAAAATAATTTGTCTAAAGAAAAAACTAAAATTGTAATTAAATTTATTATTAAAATATAAATTAAAAATAAATTCATTCTAATTTTTAAGTAATTGTTTTAAAAATTTTCCAGTGTGAGATTTTTTACAGTTTGCAACATCTTCGGGTCTCCCCTCAATTACAACTTGTCCCCCACCTGACCCTCCTTCAGGACCCATATCAATTACATGATCACAACATTTAATTACATCTAAATTATGTTCAATTACATAAATTGAATTTCCTTTATCAACAAGTCTATTTAATACATCTAAAAGTTTCCTAATATCTTCAAAGTGAAGTCCTGTTGTTGGTTCATCTAAAATATATAATGTTCTTCCTTTTTTGAATTTTGCTAACTCTTTTGTTAATTTAATTCTCTGACTCTCCCCCCCACTAAGTGTTGTTGATGATTGTCCTAACTTTAAATATCCAAGCCCTACATCTTGAAGAGTTTTAACTTTTCTATGAATTGAAGAATGATTTTCAAAAAAATCAACAGCAGTATCTACATCCATCTCTAAAACTTCAGCAATATTTTTTCCCTTATATAAAACTTCAAGTGTTTCTCTATTATATCTTTTACCTCTACATTCTTCACATTCAACATAAACATCTGGCAAAAAATTCATTTCAATTTTAATTAAACCATCTCCTTGACAAGTCTCACATCGTCCTCCCTTTACATTAAATGAAAATCTCCCTTCTTTGTAACCACGAGCGTTAGCTTCTTTTGTTGATGCATATAACTTTCTAATTTCATCAAATACTTTAATATAAGTTGCAGGGTTTGATCTTGGAGTTTTTCCAATTGGTGTTTGATCAATTACAACAATTCCATCTTCCTCCTC
>CAXPJQ010000076.1:0-4537 GCA_964217375.1 Bdellovibrionales bacterium
TGAATTGAAGAAGATGAAAAGTCAACTGAACTAGGTAATAAGTTACCAAAATCTACAAATGAGAAAATTAATGCACCAACAATTAGAACTACTAAAAGCATCCAACCATATGTCATTAAAAACTCAATTGCAGCCTGAGCCTTTTTTGCTTGTTTTTTAAACGCCATATCAATTCCATATCGTTTTTTCTTATATATGTTTTTTATCACAGACAAGTTAAAACTATAAAGACATTTGTTAAATTTAAAAAATAACTTGATTTATCCAACAATTCCTGAGAAGAAACCAAGAAGTGCAGCAGATGCAAATTTATAAATTAAAATAGATACCAAAACATAAATTGGCAAATATCTTATTGCCTCATATGCCTTTTCATTTTTAAGAGATGAAGTAATTAAAGATGAAAAAAATACAATTAAAATTATCATCCAATAAGAAAAATAGATTAAATATTGATTAAATTCAGCAGGAATTGCTCCTCCAGAAAAAAAAGAAACTTCCCCCTCTGCCAAAAGCCCCATCAAATCACTAATGAAACTCAATATTGTAATTGCTAAAGCAAATAATATTGGTGCAATTAAAATTGAAATTGCCTGAATTACAATTGCAAATCCCCCTGCAGACCCTTTAATTTCATCATTTAAAAGATAGATCTTCTTTAAGTTCTCAGAAATTCTCTCAAGAGGTGCAGCTAAATTTCCTCCCCCTTTAATTCCTTCTTCTATTAAAAAAATTGTTCTTGATAAAACTTCTGATTGTTCATATCTTCCTTTAAATTCATCTATTGCCTGAAGAGTTGTCTTCCCCATTAAAATTTTCTCATTAATTAAAGTAATTTCTTGTAAAAGTGCTTTTTGTTCAGGTCTAACAGATTTAATCATTCCTCTCTCAAGAGAAATACCTCCTTTAATATTTGAAACTAAAGCATCAATAAATTCAGGTAAATCTTTTTCTAATTCATCTTGAGTTTTCTTATATTTTGAAGATATTGTAAAAAGATATCCAAATAAAATTAAATAATAAACTAATATTGATAAAATAAAAAGTTCTCCAAATATTGCTAAATATTTCCAAATGAAACTTGAATCAAGTAAAGCTGGAATATCAATAAAAAGAAATTGGAAATTCAAAAAACTCTCTAAAAAAATTATAAAAATTAAAAATGATAAAATCTGAGATAAAAAAAAAATGTTTGCAATTTTAAGATAATTTAAATTATCAAAATAAACTTTTTCAACTAAATCGGAGAGTTCTTCTTTTAATTTAATACTAAATATTTTCTCAGGCATTACTAATTTCCCAAATTCTTCCTTATTTAATTTTTTAAGTGGTATCATTTTTAATTATAAATTTGCTTTTGAAAATGAGAACGATGAATAAAATATATATTGAAATAAAAACATAACTAAAAATATTCCAATTAAAATATATTTTAAAAAGTCAGCAGTAATATTTGCAAGTGCAAGTCCTAAAATTAAAAAAGTAATTCCAAGAGATGGTACTACAATTCCAAGTAAAAGATACATCATAACTTTTGGGTTTAATCTTTTTGAAAAAGCTTGAATTTCAACTACTTTTTTCTCTGAGCTCTCTTCAATAAATGCAGCTAAAACATCTTTTAAATCAACTCCAATTCTTAGAGAATCTGCAAGTCTTTTGACTAAGGTTTTCATTTGTTCTGAAGGTGCATATTCAACTGCTTCATTTAAAGCTGACTCTAAATCCTTTCCAGTTTTAAATTCTGTAAATATTTTCTTAAAAAATACACCTCCAGGTCTATTAATTGTTGATACTCTCTCAATCACATTCCCTAAAGGCAAACCACTCTCCAATGAAACTAATAAATATTCTGAAATAAATAATAAATCTGAATCTAATTTACGTCCATATTTTTTAATTTGAACTTCAATACTTCCAAGCCAAAATCTATATAATAAAGGAGTAACTAATAAAAATAATAAAATTTCTCCAATTAACATCCAAATTATATTTGACTTTAAAAATAAAAATAATATAATTGCAAGAGATATAGTTGACATTATTGCCATTGTTAATGACTGGTTTACATATTGAAATGTTGTTTGTTTAAGTCCTGCTTTTTTCAATTTATTTTTCAAATTAGGTTCCTTTTTTACAAGCCCTCTAACAAAAATTGTCCATGAACCCATTTTTATTTACTCTCCAACATTTCTTTTTTTATTTGAGTAAATAATTCAGTTTTATTTGTTAGATATCTATTTATAATTTTTCCAACATTATCAATCTGATTAATTTTAAATTTTGCTAGATATTCTAAAACAATTACTCTATCTTTTAACTCTTTCATAAACTGTTCTTCACTAATTCCTTGAAATTCTTCAAGCATTTTTATCATTTTCATTGGTTTTTTCTTAAATACTTGTTTTCCTTTTTTTGGATCAAATTGAATACATACTGATTCATTCCCTTCTTTATCAAGCTCTGCAACTTGTAGTGTAACTCTTCTTCCTGATTTTCTATCCCTGTGTTGAATTACAATTAAACCTAAAGCAGATAATGTGATTTTTGGAATTTCAATTGGAGGTGAAGATAATCTTAAAATTGTTTCTTCTGCATTATTTGCGTGAAATGACCCATAAACTGAGTGACCTGTCCTCATTGCTTCAAATAAAACTTCAGCTTCTTCCTTTTTCCTAATCTCTCCAATAATAATTCTATCTGGTCTCATCCTTAGTGAATTTACAATCAAATCAAGCATTGAAACTCCGGCTTTACCTTCCTGGTTTGGTTGTCTTGCCTCCATTGGAACCCAATGTGCATAATCTGGCAATCTAATTTCTCTTGTATCTTCAACAGAAATTATCCTCTGAGTTGCAGGGATAAATGTTGAGATAGAATTTAAATATGAAGTTTTTCCTGAACCTGTTCCTCCTGCTACAATAATTGAGAGTTCATTTTCCATTGCAATCCATATTAAAGCAAGAGTTGCAGGAGTTGCAGTACCTGAAATAATTAAATCCGTTACCGTCCAAGGTTTATCTGAAAAACGTCTAATAGTCATTGTAGATCCTTTAGTTGAAATAGGATCCATTGTTGCATTTACCCTATGCCCTCCCCTTAGATGTGCATCTAGAAGTGGATTTAAATTTGAAAAAAACTTTTTATTTTCAAGTGCAATTCTTGTTGCAATATTTTTAATTTCGTCATCTGTTAAAAATTTTAAATTTGTTTTAAGCCAACCATGTTTTCTGTGATAAATCATAATTTCTAATTTTGACCCATTAATTGTTAATTCTTCAATTCCTGAATCTGAAATTAAGATATCTACAAAACCTAAATCAAGAGATTTCTGAACAATATAAGTTACCAATCTATCTTTTTCCTCAAGTGAGAGCATTGGAAGATAATACTTTAATAATTCATTTACCTTTTTAATATAAGCCTTTTTTAAAACATCATAATCAAAGTTACTATCTTCTTCTTGTTCAAAAATTCCTTCTCTAAGTAAATCTTCCTTTATCTTCTCAATAATTAGACCTGTATATTGTGCAACTTCTAAAATTCCTACTTCATATGTTGCAACCATATCTCCATCATTTTTATATATTACAATTGGAATTTTTGTATTTTCAAATTCAATTTCATACGAGTCAATTATTTCCATTTTAAATTTTTGAATATGTTTTTTTTACTTTTGATAGAATTACTTCTTTCCTCTCACTTGGAATATTAGTTAAATCCATATAAAAATGAATCTTTTTAAATAATATAGTCGCTTCTTTTTTGTCAACTGTATTTTTTAATTTTTGATATAATTCTTCAATTTCATTAGATAAATTTTTATCTATTTTAATTTTATTTGGTATTACTTCTTTTTCTTTTTCAACTTCTTTAATTTCAAAATTAGGTTTAATCTCAAATTTTGTTTTTTGTTTTTTTTTCTCAATTCTTTCAATTAAACTTGAATATTTTTTAATTATTTCTTCTCTATTTTTATTTTTAACCTCAGGAATTGCTTTTAATTTCTCTAAAATTAACTTTAAATCTTTAAGGGAAACATGTTTTTTTTCTTTTGCCTTTTTAAGAAAATTTTCAGCCCTCTCAATTATTATACTTACTTTCATATCCTTTTTTGAATTTAAATCCTCCTTAGGTATTACTTTTGCTTCCTCTAGGTCTTGAGTTTTAACTTGAAATTCTTCCATTGATTTCACTTCTTTTTTTACTTGAATTTTTTTAATTAAAGTTTCATATTTCCCAACTAATTCATCCTGCTCAATATGAGTTGACCTAGGCAATTTCTTCAACTTATCTAAAATCAAATTTAAATTATTTGTTGAAGCTTGTTTAGTTATTGAAATTTGATCTAAATAATCCCTTGCCTCCTCAATAACCTTTGAATTATTAAATGATCTTAAAAAAATTTCAACATTATTTTTAATATATAAATTATTTATTTGTGAATGCATTGAAGTTACTGTATCTAAAACTTTAATTTTTTCTTCAAAATTAGTATCAGGTAAATCTTGAAAAAAAAGTAAAACTTCATTGTAAATTA
>CAXPJQ010000077.1:0-2324 GCA_964217375.1 Bdellovibrionales bacterium
TTAATGTATACTTGTGGGCCAACAGTATATAACTTTGTACATATTGGGAATTTAAGATCTTTTATTTTTAGTGACATATTATCAAAATCTTTAACTTTTTTTGGATATGAAGTAGTTAATGTAATGAATTTAACGGATGTTGATGACAAAACAATTAGAGATTCAAAAAAAGAATTACCTCAAATTAAAAACCCAAATGAGAGATTAATTAAATTTACACAAAAGTATTCAGATTTCTTTTTAGAGGATTTAAAAAAATTAAATGTAAACTTACCTAAACATATTGTTAAAGCAACAGATTCAATTGATGAGATGAGAGATTTAATTGAAGAGTTATATCAAAAAGGGTTTGCATATTTTGCAGAAGATGGAATTTATTTTAATGTGGATAAGAATCAAAAGTATGGTCAATTAGTTAATATTGATAAAGATAATCAAAAGAAAAATTCAGAAAATAGAGTTGTAGATGATGAATATGATAAAGATAACGCGCAAGATTTTGCTTTATGGAAATTTAAAAAAGATCAAGATGAACCATCTTGGAAAATTAAAATAGGAGATCAAGAAGTTGAGGGGAGACCTGGTTGGCATATAGAGTGTTCAGCTATGAGTAAAAAAATTTTAGGGTCACATTTTGATATACATACTGGAGGTGTTGATTTAAAGTTTCCACATCATGAAAATGAAATTGCACAAAGTGAATGTGCAAATTCTTGTAAATATTCAAATTTTTTTATGCATAATGAATTCCTTCTTGTAGATAATGCAAAAATGTCAAAGTCATTAAATAATTTTTATACTTTAAGAGATTTAGTTGATAAAGGATATAGTGAACTTGCAATTAGAGAAGTTTTTATCAGATCTCATTACAGATCTCCTCTAAATTTTACTTTTGATTCATTAAAACAAGGAGAATCTAATGTTAAAAAAATAAATGACTTTTATCAAAAATATAAAAATTTAGAACCTCAAGATACAGATGATTCTTTAGCAAAAGATTTTAAAAAGTCAATGGATGAATTTGAGATTGCAATTGCAGATGATTTAAATACAGCTGAGGCAATGGCTGCAATGTATAATTTTATGAATAGGGTAAATAAAGAAAAAGTTTTATCTCAAAATGATTTAAATTTAGTTGTTGAGTTTATGGAGAGAGTAGATATAATTTTTTCACTTTTAATTAAAGAAGATGTAATTCCAATAAATGTAATTGAACTTGCATCAAAAAGAAAAATTGCAAGAGATAACAAAGATTTTAATTTAAGTGATGAGTTAAGAGATCAAATTCAAGAATTAGGATATAATGTTAAAGATTCAAAAGACTCAAAAATTGGATATATATTAAGTAAAAAATGAAATATACTTTACTTTTAACAACTCAGTATTTTATAGATAAATTTTCACAAAAAGAGTTAGATTCATTTGAAATTAATTATGATGTAATTGATGAAGGGTTTTATGAAATTCAAATTGATTCAGAAAAAGATTTAGTTGAAATTGTTTTAAAGTTATTATATTATTCAAGAACTCTAAATAATATTTATTTAAAAGTTGGAGAATCTACTATTAAGGGAGATTTAAGTGTAGAAACTAATTTATTTAATAATATTAAAAATAAAGACCTTAGATTTCATGTGGAAGATGATGAAATCTCTAGAAAAATTTTAGATAAATTTGAAAATAAAATCTCATCTGAATTCAATTTTGAAATTGATAAAACTGGTTTAAAGTTTGAAGTTTTTGATGAGGAAGAAGAGGGATATATTGTAGTTTTAGATTTAATTGGATTTGATTTATCTAAAAGAAATTATAAATTAAGGGAATTTGAAGATTCTTTAAATCCAATTGTTGCAAATTATTTATTTTATTTAGTTGGTCTTGATAAGGAAGAGAAATTAAAAATTTTAGATCCATATGCACAAATTGGAGATTTGTCAATTGAGAGTTCATTATTTTTACCAAGACTTGCACTAAATGTTAAAGAAAAGAGAGAGATTAACTTAGCTAAATTATTTAATTTACCTTTAGGGATTCCAAAAAAAAATGAAGATAATAATAAATTAGTTGCAGTAGTTGAAGGAGATGACGTATTTAAATATTTTAGGGAGAATTTATCTTATGCTTCAACTAAAATTAAAGTAACTCAATTTGATTTTGACTGGCTTGATGTTAAATATCATAGAGGAGATTTTGATTATATATTAACTCAGTTTCCTTATTTTGAAAATGAAGATGAGAAAAAAGAATTTGAAGATCCTTTTTTTTATCAGGGAGAATTTGTTGCAAAAAAAGCAATAGGAATTATAACTGAGAGTGAAATTGAT
>CAXPJQ010000078.1:0-6894 GCA_964217375.1 Bdellovibrionales bacterium
TCATTTACAATAAAGGGTTTTCTTAATATTGTTGAAATTTTTTTTTTATTTTCTTTTAACAAATCTTTAGCATATACAATTCCCAAAACTTTTTTTTCTTCAATATATGGAATTCTTGTAAATGGTTTTTTAGAAATTTTCTCTCTTGCCTCATAAATGGAATAATTCTCTGAGAAAAAAAATACATTCTCTTTTTTAATTAAAATATCTTTAACTTTCAAATCTCCAAATTCTAATATATTTGAGATAAATTTTTTCTCAATTCTTTTAATTTTACCATCTTTATGACTCATATTTACTACTTCCTTAATAGTTTTATCATCAATTACAAATTCAAGTCTCTCCTTATACCCTGAAATTGAATTAATATACTTTGAGAGATAAATTAAAATTTTAACTAATGGTTTTGTTAAAATAAAAATATAATATAATATCTTAGCATTTCTTTCAACAAGTCTATTTTTATTATAAATTGCTCTTGATTTAGGAATAATATCTCCAAATAAAATAATAATAAATGTAATTGTAGAAATTAGAATTCCTAAAATGAATTCATTTAAGAAAACACCTAAAAATACTACTGGGATAATAGATATTAAAACATTAATAATATTATTCATAATAAGAATTGATACTAAAGTTAAGTCAAGGTTTTCTTTTAAAAATAAAATATACTTTGTATTTGGTAATTTTTTATCTAAATGTGTAATGTCTACTAAATTTAAATTTGTAAATGCTGTCTCTGTACTTGAAAACCAACCTGAGAGATAAATTAACATAATTAGTATGATAATTACTGCTATAATAATAGTTATTTCTCCCATCTTGTTATAATTGTTTTGAGCAAATTAAAAAATTTAGATTTCAAAATCAAAATCTTCAATTGAAGTTAAAAATGTTGTTGCCCTAAATGAAATAATAATTGCATAATCTCCCCTATCCCATAATAAATCTTTCATTCCTTTATCTGATTTTATCATTTTAAAGTTTTTCAAGTCATCTAATTGTTTAATGTGGGTAATAAACCATGTATTTTCTTCAATCATATTTGATTCTTCTGAAAACTTATTTTTTTCTCTTAACCCTAGATGTAATACTTTTTTATTTTTAATTAAATCTAAATTTGAACTCTCTTCAACTTTTTTAACAATATTTTCTTCACCAAAAATATCTTTAACTTTACTATAAAACATATCACTCTCAATTGAGAATTTATCATCAACTACACTCTCAACATTTTTAGCTGGTTGAACAGATTCTAATTCCACAAAATCTTTATCTTCTTGTTCATCTTCTAAATCAAATTTAATTTTTCCTTTTTGAGGCTCTTCACTTTCTTCAAGTATTTCATTTGGAATTTCAACTCTATCATCTTCTTTATCTAATTCATCATAATCAAAACTATCTTCCTTTTTATCAATTAAATTCTCATTAGAATCAAAGTTTAGTTCAGGGGATTCTTTTTCTAAATTATTTTCTTCAAATTGATTTAATTTATCATCATTATATGTCAAATCATCTTTAATTTCATCTGGTTTGTAAGAATTATCTTCATATGTCTCATTATTTAAATCATCTTCAGTTATATCTTCTTCAATGTTCATTTCAGTCACAGAATTACTTTTAATTGGAATACTTTCCTCAAAGTCAGGCACATCTGAATTTTTAATTTCAGAATCTACAAGATATGATGTTCCACTCTCAATTTCTTTTTCTCTTTTATCTAAAAGATTTCTAATTCTATTTAACTCTTCAAATGATGAGAGTCTTGAAATTGCAAATTCAAAATTAAATGATTCTGATAAATCATCAGAATAAGTATTTTCAGAATTTCCAGTATTAATCATATTTTGAAATTTTTCTTGTTCCTCAAAAGATAAATCGTGATCTTTTTTGAAAAATTTATTGAAGATTTTCATAAATAATAAATTAATAAATTTATTTAAAAGAATATGTAATTACAGTAAGTAGGTAAATTATTTATTTCCAAAATAAAATTAATTTGAAATATTCTAAAACTCCATTATAATAAAAAGTAATTTGATCCCAATAAAAAGTGTATGCTAAAAATAATATTGTATATTTAATTAATCTCCCCATCATTGCAAGATATATATATTTTTTATATTCAAATTTAAACCCTCCATAAAAAACTGCAATAAATTCAATTGGTCCTGGGAATATATTTCCAAAAAATAACATATATCCTCCATATCTCTCAATTACATCTTTATATTTATAGAAATCTTTCTCCTTAAACATTTTAATTAAAATTTTCTCCCCAAGTACTCTTCCAAATAAATAATTAATTGTCATCCCAACAGCATTACCTATTATACAAAACAATATTATAAGTAAGAAAAAATGATTTGTCACATCAATATAATATAAAAATGTTGCCTCTGAGGGTAAAATTAAAAAAAATAATGTTGAGAGTATTGAGAAAAAAAATAAACCCGTTAAAGTTAAATTTGTAATTTGACTCTCAATATAGAGATATGTTGAATAAAGTGTAGGATTTCTTGCTAAATAATCAAAAAATATTTCTAAAATTGTATTATAAAATAAATATATTAAAAATATAATTAATATAATTGTTCCATATTTAAATGGTTTTAATCTTTTATTTAGAACTTTTTTTCTTTTCTTTTTGATATGTTCTCTCTCTGAGGGTAGAGTCATATCTTTTGGAAATTTTAGAGTATTTTCATTTTCAGATATTTCATAATACTCCTCAATTTTCTCCATTTTTCTAAATTAGTTAATTCTAAAAAATAAGTTATAAATAAACTTTATAAATATTTATTGTCCAAACTAGTTATGAATGATCAAGATTTATTTGAAAAAGTAAAAGAACAAGAAAAAGCAGATAAAACATTCACACTTAAGATTTCCCCAATTATGATACATCTCTCAATTCTTTTACTTTTAGGATTAGTAATTTACTTTGTATTTATCTCAGGGAATGATTTTGAGAGTAAAGAAGAATTAAATTTAGTTTTAATTGGAGACATAGATAATTTTTCTAAAGAATATAGTGGAGATATTTTTTTATATTCTAGTTATTATAATTTAAAAACTCAAAATGGGGAATTTGATGGAGAAAATACTAAATTTTCACTTCAAAACTTTTCAGGTAAAATATTTACAAATGAAAATGAGTCAATTATTTTTGAAGGAACTTCTCCCTTAGTTCATTTTGGATCAAATAAATTAAATTTAAATAACGAAAAATTTATCTTAACAAGTTCTAAAAAAACAACTTTTGACTTAAAATTAACTCAAATTAATTTAAAATTTAATGAAGGTAGAATTAAATTTGCAGAAGAGTTAAATAATGATTTCATTAACACATCAATTATAGTTAATAACTATAACGCATCAATTACTTATGATGGCACTTTTAGTTTTAAAGGAATTAGTGGGAGTTTTAATTTAAAAAATAATGAAAGAAATTTACAAATTATATATAATTAATTTTTTTTAAAACTTAATTTCAACTTTATCTCCAATTTTTATATCTTTAAATTTTCCTCTAGTTGATTCTATTACATATTTACATTTATTTTTAGGAGTATAATTTGCAACCCAAGGTTTTAGAGTTGCTTTATCTACCACTTCAAATTTAGAATTAATAAAAATTATATTCATTGAAACAAAACAAAAAAACATTGTAATTGATGCTCCAAATTTCACATCTTCTTTTGTAGGCATTACTAAACATAATCCTTTATCTACTTTTTTTTTGAAGGTAAACATTAATCCTGCAGCTAGTGCAAATGAATTTTTTGCAACTCTCATATTTGAGAGTATTATTTTATTTTTATGAATTAGTTTTGCCACAATATAATATTAGTGACACAAAGAATTTATATAAGTATTTCTATAAAACTTAATTATGGAAAAAGTTAAGAGAAATCAATTAATTGAATCTTTTAAAAAGGCAGTATCTACTGCTAAATCTCAAGGATTTTATTTAGATTGTAATTATTTATCAAAAAAAGAATTTTCTATTAGAAAAGATTTAAATTCAACAAATGTTGACAAAGATAATGATTCTGGTATTAAGTTAAGAATTTGGGATGGTGAAAAATTAATTGAATCTGCAAGTTCTAGTCTAAGTAGTTCAACTATTGAAAATATTTGTTTAGATTTGATCAATATTGCAAAAAAAAATAACATTGAAAATAAAAAAGAATTAAAAGTTGATAAAGAAATTCTTAAAAAAGAATTTATTTTTTCTCAGGAAAAACAAGATATTGAAAATTTATCAAAAAAGTTAGAGGGCTATAATAACCATGTAAAAAAATTACATGATAAAATTTCAAATTGTAGATCAATTGTAATTAATAGTTTTGAAGAACATATCTATGTGAATGAATATAGAGAATTAATTCAAGAAATCCCACTCTCAATTTTAGCTATTATTGGTTTTGTTCAAGCTCTTGACAATTCAACTAAAATGGTTTATGAAAGTGTAGTCTCAAGAACACTTAGTGAGAATTTCAAAAAAATGGATTTAGTTCTTAAAGACTTTCCAAATAAAATTGATTCCAAAATTAAAGCTAAAAAATTAACTGGAGGAAAATATAAAGTTTTACTTCATCCTCATTTAACTGGACTTCTTGCTCATGAGAGTTTTGGACATGGAATGGAAGCAGATACAATGCTTAAAGATAGAGCACTTGCGTCATCTCTAATTGGTGAGAAGATAGGTTCTGATTTTATTAACATTGTTGATTATCCTGCAATTGAGGGAAAACATGGAGAATATTACTTTGATCATGATGGAAATTTAGCAAATAAAACTTATCTTGTTAAAAATGGTATTATTAATCAACCTATGGCTGATATTTATTCTAAAACAAATTTAGGTTTAGATAAATCTTCAAATTCTAGAATGGAAGCTTTTGATCATAAGAACTATACTAGAATGTCAAATACATATTTTGAACCAGGAACTAGGTCTTTTGAGGATTTAATTAAAGAAATTGATGATGGTATTTTCATTACAGATTCTTCAGGTGGTATGGAAGATCCTAAAGGATGGGGTGTTCAAATCCAAGGAAATTTTGGTCAAAGAATTAAAGATGGAAAATTAATTGATGAGTATTATGATGGATTTACATTAACTGGATTTCTACCAGATATTATTAAACATATCAAAGAAGTTTCAAAAGAATTTGAAATTGAAGGTGGAGGTAGATGTGGTAAAGGACACAAAGAATGGGTAAGAGTAAGTGAGGGAGGACCTTACATGTTAATTAATGAGATTATTTTAGGTTAAAAATGGAACAATTACAAATAAATCAAAAAGATATTTTAGTTGAAGAACTAAATAAAAAACTTCAAGAAAATGAAATTACATATTTTTCAATATTAGATTCAAATGTAAAAAAATCTAATTTTTACGTTGAAAATAACTATAAAATTGAATCAATATTAAAAGCACAAAGAGAAGAAAAAATTGTTAAAATTAGAAAAACTAATGAAGATAATACTTTTGAGAATGTATTTACAATTTCAATTGAAGATGATTTAAATAAAATTCAAGAAGAAATAAATGATGCAATTTTTATTTGTTCTGAGTCAAAAAATAAATCCTTTCTAGATGTTGACTCAGATAATATTTTAGTTGATGACTCAGAAATTAATTATGATGACTTTATTGATAAAAAATTAAAATCTGATTTTCAAAATAATACCATTTCTTTATTTATTGAAGAAAAACTTAATTTATTTAAAGAAATTATTGAAAATTCTCAAGAAGAAGATATTAAAATTAAATTAAATGCCTTAGAATTATTTACAACCATTTCAAAAAAATCTCTTCAAACTTCAACAAATATTTCAAAAGAATATGAGAAAGACTCAGCATATTTAGAATTTGTTTTAACTGCAAAAGATTCAAATTCAAAAGAATCTGAACATATCATATACCAAAAAATAAATTCTTTATACAATTTTAATTTTGAGGATTTTTTTAAAGAAACAATATTAACTCTAAAGGATACAATTAAATCTCAAAAACCATTTAATTTTAAAGGAAAGGTAGTATTAAAGTCGACAGCTACAGTTGATTTTTTTAGACCTGATCAAGGGATGAATGCATTTATTGCTCACTCTTCAGCTAAATTTAAATATGATAAAATCTCAAATTATGAATTAAATCAGGAGATTATAAATTCTCAAAAGGATAAATTAACCATATATTCAAATCCTCTTTTGAAACAAAACCTTGCCTCAACACCCTTTGACATGGATGGAGTTACTTCAAAAAAAGTTTGTTTGATTGAAAATAATATATTAAAAAACTTTTTTGCATCAAATCAATATGCACAGTATTTAAATATTGGAATCACAGGAAGTGTTGGTGCAATTGAAATTCAAAGTGGTAGTTATATTGAGAATGAAGATTTAGATGAAAGAATTGAGATTCACACTTTTTCCTCCTTTGTTCCAGATATTGTCTCAGGAAATTTTTCTGCAGAAATTAGATTAGGATATCACATTAAAGATGGAATTAAAACCCCATTTAAAGGAGGTTTATTTTCAGGAAATATATTTAAATTATTAGAAAATTGTAAACTCTCAACTCAAATTATTGAGGAGAGTGGGTACAAAGGTCCAAAATCAATTAAATTTTATGACGGAGAAATAATTGGATTATAGAATTAATTTTTCAAGTTCTTCAACTTTTTTCTCAAGGACTTTAATTCCATTTTCATAAAATTCTTTTTTCTCAATATCAATTCCTACTTCTTGTAAAATTTGAGCAGGAGTTTTTGATCCTCCAAGTGAAAGAATTCTTTTATATTTATCTATAAATGAATTTCCTTCCTCTAGATACTTTTCATATAATGAAAAAGATAATATTTGTCCAAATGCATATGA
>CAXPJQ010000079.1:0-12176 GCA_964217375.1 Bdellovibrionales bacterium
TATGGATGTTTTTCAAGTAAAAATGTATCCAACTTTTGTTGCAATAAATAATGGAGTTGTTGAAGATACTTTCTTTGGAGATACAGTATATGATAAAGTTAGAGATTTTGTTGTAAAACATATCTAATTTTTTTATTTTAATTAAAAAATTGTTATCCTAATAATTTATTCTAAATATTTATAAAAATAATATTTCATTTAACTCGCTTCAAATTGGAAATGTTATATGTAATGTTAATAATACTCTAAATTATGGAATTAATACAATATTAGTTTCAAATTGTATCGAAAATATAAGTTCATCAGTGGTTGAGGTTGTACTTATTACAAAACAAAAAATAATCTCTAAAAAAATTTATTTAAATAAGTTAAATAATAATTCTACTAATCTTGATTGTTCTTCTTTATCAGGAGGAGATTGTATTTTAGTTCCAGGTAATCCAGTAATTGGAACAAATGATTTTTGTGTAATGAAATATGAAGCAAAATGGAATGGGTCAGGTTCAATTACAAACTCAGGACAAGGATACTGTGGGAGTGGAAATGACTATAATTCTTCAACTGGGTGTCCTTTAGATGGGAGTATTGGAATTGTATCTCAACCTTTATTAAAACCACTCTCAAATGTAAATCAATTTGAGGCAATAAAGTTATGTGAAAATTTAGGAGAAAATTATCAATTAATTAATAATAATCAATGGATGACAATTGCAAGAAATGTAGAATCAGTTAGTTCAAACTGGGTTTCAGGTCAAGTTTATAATGGATTTCTATTTAAAGGACATACAGATAATAGTCCATCTTATTCTTTAAGTATAAGTGACTCGAGTGATTTTTATGATCAAACTGGAGAATCTGCTCCCTCAATACAGAGAAGAACTTTTAATTTAACAAATGGAGAAATTATTTGGGATTTATCTGGAAATGTTTGGGAATGGGTCTCAGATAGAATTGTGTGTTCAAGTTATCCTTGTTCAAACATGACTTATGATTTAACTCCAAATTCAGAATGGGTTGATTTTAATAATGTTAATAGTTTTGGTTCATTATCAATAAATTTATTATTGCCACTTAATAATTCTTTAAATTCAAGTTATGGAATTGGAAAATTATATACTGCAAATTCTGCCTCTTGGCCAACTGGAAGTTCATGGAATAATTTACATGCTTTTTTTAGAGGAGGAATGTGGGATAAAGGAATACAAGGAGGAGTATACACATTATATTTAAATGATGGTCCCTCTCATGCAAATCCAGGTATTGGATTTAGATGTAGTTATAATCAAAGTTAAGATACACAAGAACATCTCTTATATTTTTCTTTGATTGCATCATTAATTTTATCAAAAATTTCTCTATTTTCTAAATTAATTTTTTTTGCATAAGGACAATCAGAGATATGTACTTTTTTGGAATCTTTATTTCCAATATAAATTTTTTTTTCAGTATTGTCAATAATTTTAGTTGAAACAACATTATTTGTATTAATCTCTGAAATTGATTTTAATAATTTTCTATTACTTTTTTCTAAATCTTCAATTCTTTTTAATAAATAATCATTATCTTTTTTTACTCTCTCAAAAGCATTTTGAATTTTGCTAAATTCTAATTTTAAATTATACTCATAAACCATTCTTAGAATTGTTACTACTTTGAAATTTATAAATCTTTTCTTTTGTTACTACTAACCAAGGTAACATATTGTGAACTAAATTTCATTTAATTAAACTTATAATATATTTTATTTTAACATATATTATGGCTGGTTTTGATAGAAGTCTAGATAAAGAATTATTTGGAGAGGATGCTAATTTTGAGACAACTAAAATTAGAGTTTCAGTTATGTCTTACAATGAAGGACAAAAAAAACTTCAAATCTCAAGAGAGAATTTAAATCCTGAAGATGGAGAGTGGAGATGGTCTAAACTTGGAAGAATGAATAAAGATGAGGCAAAAGCTGTTTTACCAATTATTGAAAAAGCAATTGGAGAAATGGATTAAATTCCATTATTTTTTTATAATTAAAGTTCTACTAATTATACCTTCATTGGTAAATAATTCTACAAATACATTTGAATTTGAAATATTTTCAAGACAATTACCTAAGGGAATAATCTTTTGGCCTGTAGAATAGGAAGTTATGTTAAAATTACAGTTTTGATCATTAATTCTAAGTTCATTAATGGTTATATTTTTAAATGAATTTCTAAAATATAGTGTATTATTTAAAATAAGTTCAGGATAGGAATAAAGAATTTCATTTGAACCTTCATTTTCTAATTTTACAAATAATAGGGATTCGTAGTTATTATACCAAGCCTGGAAGTTAACAACAGCTAAAACACAGATTATGACCACCAAAGATAGCGATACAAAAACTCCAATTCCTTTAGTATTTTTGAGAGTAATAATAATTTTCTTTAATTTTTATTTTATAAATTTAATTTAAATTTAATAAGTAGTATTTACTTAATTTATTTAAATAAAAATGTATTTTTTATATTATGTTAGAAAAAATTGAGAAGTCAGATGATGGAACTATAAAATTAAATTTTAAAGATGGGTTTCATTGTGTAATAATTCCTCAAAAAAATAATAAAAAAACTTTATGTATATCCTCCCAAGTAGGTTGTGCAATGGGATGTGAGTTCTGTTTAACTGCAAAGATGGGATTTATTAGAAATCTCTCAAAAGAGGAGATAATAAATCAATTTAGAGCTGCATTAGAATATCTAAATGAAGAAAATCTCGAAATTATGACTCAAGATAAGAAAAAAGGAAAAATCTATGCTCAAGATTTAATAACCTCAATTGTATATATGGGTCAAGGTGAACCATTTAATAATTATAATAACTTATGTGATTCAATTGAATATTTAAATCAATATTATTCATATCCATTTAAAAAAATTACAGTCTCAACTTCAGGGATAGTTCCTAAAATGAAAGATTTTATTAAAAAAGATTGGAAAGTACATCTAGCACTATCTTTTCATTCTCCTTTTCAAGAGAGAAGAGATTTACTTATGCCATACCTCTCAAAATGGAAAATTGAAGATTTAGTTGAGTTATGTAATGAATATTCTAAAAAGTTTAGAGATAAAATAATGGTAGAATATATAATGATTAAAGGGTTAACAGATAGAAATGAAGATTTAGAAAAATTACTCTCACTTGGATTCATTAGTATGACTAATTTTAATTTAATTCCACTTAATGGAACAATGAAAATTAAAGATGAAACTTTTTTCCCATCAGATAAAGATACATTAGATAAATTTCATAAAACTCTTAGAGATCATGGATTTAAATGTTTTACAAGACATAATATGGGAGAAGATATTGAGGCGGCATGTGGAATGCTTTCTCAGAAAAATTAAAAAATTATAATTTTAAAAAAAATATAACTATTGCAACAACTAAAATAAATGAAATAATTCCAATAAATGTATAAATTTCATTATTTTCTAGAGGTTCAACTGAAATATCTTGAGATAAATTTAAACTTTGATTTACTTTAATTTGAGATGTGTTTTTTTCAAGATTTAAATTATTATTATTATTATTTTGAGAAGATTCTTCATTTACAATAATCTCTTCAACTATTTCTTCCTCTTCTTCCTCAACAATAACTTCTTTTTCTTCAACAATTTCTTCTTCTTCCTCAACAACTATTTCTTCCTCTTCTTCCTCAACAAAATTTAAAATATCTTCTTCTAAGATTAAAATATTTCTTGAATTAAAATAATCTTGTGAAAATATTGTATCTTCTTCACGGATTTCTTCAATGTCTAAATTAACTTCATTAAATTCTTCATCACACCTAAGTTCAAATTTTTCTCCAAAGTTGTAATCTAGTTGTCTCTTAGATGCACTCTCAGAATCATCATATTCAACTTCATATTCATATTCGTCATCTAAAGTTATTTCACAAGTAGTATCATCATCAAAATCATATTTAAAAAATAAATATACATTATATTTAACAATAGGAGTATCTTGATCAAATTTAATTGAATCTTCATCTTCAATGTCTCTTTCAAAAACTTCAAAACCATTAGGATCTTCAATTTCAATTCTCATTGAATCAATTCTTTCATTACATTCAAATTCCATTTCCTCTAAAAATTCAAATTCTATTTCTTCATCAATATCACTCACATTTTCATAAATGAACTCTTCATCAGTTCCATCAAGATTTAAAGTACATTCAATAATTTCATCATTATTTCCTTCTAAATCGTGTTCAATGTTGATGAAACCTTCATATAATTCTAATTCATAGTAAAAATAATCTGTATTTTTTAAATTAGTTTCATATACTTTATTATCTTCTAAATCATATACTGTAAAATCAATTCCCTCAACATCAGAGTCACATTCAAGTTCAACATCATCATCAAATTGATATTCAAACTCCATGTCACTTGATCTATCATTTTCATCAAAGTCATAGTTTTTAGTTTTAGAATCATATTTAAGAGTACATTCTAATTCTTCGTCGTCATCTAAGTCTTGATTAATTTCTAATTTAAAATTATATTCTTTATCAGCATAAATTAAAGATGTGCAAAATAATGTAACTACTAATAAATAAAGAATTTTGATAATTTTCATAAATATAGAAAGGAATACTTTATTTATAAAAGTTTTTAAGGATTATTTATTAAAAAAATCTCAGCATCAGATGAAATTAATTCATCTGAGATTTTATATTTTAATGAAAGAGTTCCATTAAAGAAATCTTTATTTTCTAAATTATTACATAAAAATATTATTTCTCCCATGTGACCTAAAAGATAAATATTATTATTATCAATTTCAAGGTTTTCTAATTTTTGAAAATTACAAAATGAGGTATTTGTAAATAATTTACTTTCATTTTCAATTATTTCTAATTTACTTAAACTTTTACTTTGAAATAAAATTTTAACTTCTTCTCCATTAAAGTTTGATTGAACTAAATTTCCATAAAAAGTATTAGAATTAAAAATAATTTTTTCTTGTGGATTTATAGAAATTAAATCAGAAAAACTAAAAGATACCAAACCAAAAAAAAGTAAACTAAATATGAACATTTGAGTTATAATACCTAAAAAAAATGAAAATATCCCAAAAATACCCACAAATAATGAGAAATTATCTTTTAATTTATTTCTTTGTTGAAATGCAAAAATAATTCCAATAATTATTAATAAATAGCCTAATATTGGAAAAAATAAACCTACAATTATTAAATATAATCCTTTCCTAGCTTTATTTTTAGAGTTTAAATTATATTTAGAATAAACTCTTTCAATTTCGGATTTTCCATAACCTGAATTTAATAATTGTTTTTTAATTGAGTCTTCTGAAAATGAATTTTTATTTTTTAAAATAAATTCTTTAATTTCATTTTCTCTCATTTTAAATTTATTTTAATTTATATCCTTTTTCTAAATATTCTTTAACCATTCTATGGGTATTAAAATAAGATCCTGAATTTCCAATTGAGAGCTTCATTTCTTCAAGCCAGGAAGTTCTATTATCTGCATAAAACATTGGAATTATTTTATATTCTAAGCTTGTAATGAAATCTGAATAATCTGAAATTGGAAATCCTCCTCCATTCATTTCATAACTCTCAATTGACCATCCATCAAGTCTTGAGAAATGTAGACATCCATTAATTGCACCTTTCATACCTGAAGTTCCTGAAGCTTCATTTGGAGGAATTGGAGTGTTTAACCACATGTCAGAACCTGAAACTAATTTTTTTGCAATTGAAATGTTATAATTTTCAACAAAAGCAATTGATATAAAATCTTTTAATTCTTTTGCTTTATCGATAATTCTTTTCATAATTTCTTTACCTTGATTATCGTTTTTATGAGCTTTACCTGCAAAAATAAATTGAACTCTATGACCTAATCTCTTTAAATTATCTAAGTTAGAAAAAATTAACTCAGCATCTTTATATTGAATAAATCTTCGTGCAAATCCAATTGTTAAAATTTTAGGATCTAACTTGCAACCAACAATGTTGTGTTCATTTACAAAATTAATTAAATCTTCTTTTGACTCCTGGTGAGCTTTATAGATTTCAGAATTTGGAACTTTAAATATTGATTTTAATTTAGTGGAATCTTCACGCCATCCGGGAATATATCTATCAAAGACTGAACTCATTTTAGGAGATGCCCAAGTAGATGCATGAATTCCATTTGTTACATAATCAATTTCATTTTGAGGAAACATTTCTCTAGTAACTTCAGCGTGTCTTCTTGAAACAGCATTAGCATAATTACTTAGGGATAAAGCTAATTTTGTCATATTTAATCTATCTTCTCCTGCTAATTGTTTCATGTGCCAAGGAGCTAAATCCTTTTCACCTTCAATGTATTTGTAAAAACTCTCATAATCAAATTTATCGTGCCCTGCAGGGATTGGAGTGTGAGTTGTAAATATACACCTTTCTTTAACATGGGAATCTTCAAAACCTTCTTTTTTACCTAAATCTTTATACATCTCAAGGGTTAAAAATGAAGAATGACCCTCATTCATGTGGAATTTTTGGATTGAATTATGCTCAAGAGAATTAAGTGCTCTATATCCCCCAATTCCTAATACTAGTTCTTGAGCCATTCTATCTCCAACATATAAATGATCAGTTAAATCTTTAGCCCATTGAGGATTATCTTTGTGATTAGTATCTAGAAAATAAATTGGAACTATATGTCCAGTAACTCCAGTGTATTCATATTTCCAAATTTTAACTATAATGTTTTCATTTTTGATATTAACTTGACATTCTTTACCAGTATCTTTTAAAATATTTTCATAATCCCAAGTATCATTTAATTCAATTTGCCAATCTTCTTTAATTTCTTGTTTAAAATAACCATTTTTATATAATAGGGTAACTGCACACAGAGGAACTTCTAAATCAGCCATAGCTTTAATAGTATCTCCTGCAAGAATACCTAATCCTCCAGAATAAGTTTTTATTTCTTCATTTAATCCAACTTCTGCACTAAAATATGCTACTTTAATATCTTTCATCTATTATATTTTGAATTTAATAATTTATATTAATTTGAATTAACTTTTTAGGGAGGAATTACTCTAATACCTTTTTGGATTTAATTTTCAAGTTATCATCAAATTCATAAATAATTGGAACTCCTGTTTTTAATTCTAAACTTGGAATATCTTCATCAGATATCTTTTCAATATATTTTATAATTGATCTTAGAGAATTTCCGTGAGCTGAAATTAAAATATTTTTCTTTTTAATTAATTCCTTCTCAATTACTTTTTTGTAAAATGGAATAGTTCTTTTATATGTATCTTTAAGAGATTCTCCCCCAGGTGGTGCTGTTGCATAACTTCTTCTCCATTCATGAACTTGTTCATCACCAAATTTCTTTGCAGTTTCTGCCTTATTTAAACCTTCTAAATCACCATAATCTCTCTCATTTAATTCTTCATATACAAATAATGGAGTATAATTTAATTCAGAGTGGTTTTTTAAATATCTACTATAATTTTCACCTTTGTTTTTATGAAATTTGAAAAATTTATTATTGTTATTATTAATATTTAAAACTTCAAAACAAGTCATTTGAGCTCTAATTAATTCAGAGGTAAAGACGATATCAAAATGTTCATCTTTTAATTTCTTACCTGCAATTTTAGCTTCTCTAATCCCTTTTTTAGTTAAAGGAATATCCCCCCAACCTGTGAATCTATTTTCTAAATTCCAAATACTTTGCCCGTGTCTAATTAGAGTTAATTTAACCATCTAATTAAACTTTAAATGATTTTTTATTTTAGATTAATTATACTCTATATAGGAGTAAATTAACTTATTAGAAAATATAAAACTATAAATATTCCAAATAGCATATTACCAATTGGAAATATTGATGAGAGTTTTTCAATTTGTGGAACATTATAGATATAATTTGACTTAATGATATCTCCACTAGTATTGATTGAAAAATAAGTTACAGGATAAATTTGAGATCTATTTAAATTAGATAAAGAAATGTTAAAGTTATTTAATTGAGAGTTATATAATGCATTGATCTCAGAGGTTGAAATTTTTCTATTATAAATTAATACTTCATCAATTGAACCATTAAATGGGTCATTTTGAGTATATTGTTTTCCAATTGTAATTGGATAATCATAATAATTAGTAATTTTATCTAGAGGTCCATTTGATTGAGAATTTGTTAATTTAATGGTATTAACATAGAATGCAGCATTATTTGTTTGTTCATTATATACAACAACTACATGTTGCCATTGATTTAAATTAATTACACCAGCTCCAGTTCTTTTCCAAAAATTCCCTGTACCAGTATATAATTGAAGAGATCCATCAATTTGAGTTCTAAATAAAAATTCAATTCCTGCAATATCAACACCCCATTTTGAAACAATTACTCCTTGATCATTTACTAAATTTTTAGGGTTTATCCATGCTGAGATTGAAAAATTTTTACCTCTAAAATCATACTTTGGTATTTCAATTGAATCATTAAATCCATCAAATTCTCCATAATTACCTCTAATTGGATTTGAATTGTTAACATTAAAATTATTTCTGAAAATTCCATCTCTAGTAGAAATACTATTAATTATATGAGTTGAATTATAATTTTCAAAATTCCAATAACCTATTATTGAATTATTCCAATTGACAAATGAAGAAACATTATCAATTCCAGAAATTGTAATTGAGAGAATTTCATCTCCTTCAAGTAAAGTACTCTCAGTAGGAGAAATAGTTTGAGAAAAAGAATATACATTATTTAAAATAATTAAAATACTAATTCCAAATAAAATGTATTTTTTCATTTTTTAGACTCTATAAAATAATAATGATAAAATAATAATTAATATGATTTTATATAACTCATTTTTGAAATTAAACTTTTCAAATGAATTCTCAATTATAATTGTTAAAAGAGATAAAAATGAGAAATATATATATTGTGTATCCAAAAGTGTGAAAAATAAATAACTATAAAGAAATATTGAATTAAATTCAATTAAGGAGTGATTTTTAAAATATGATAGATAAATTAAAATTCCTGAAATTAAAACAATTAATAAAGTAATTATATTAAAATTAAAAAATAAAATAAATATAGATAATATTATTTGAATTGCATATGAAAAATTAAGTGCATATATCTTAACTTCTTTATGTTCGTCTTTTGTTGATTTACCTAAAGAAAATCCAAAAAAAGATAATAAATAACATAAAAAAAATTGAATTAATTCATTCATTTTAGTTTAGTATAGGAAATGTAATCAATTGGACCATATAATAAAAAGTCATTAATTATATATGTTGGGTTATCAAAAATTTGGTAAGTATTAGCAATTTCTTTTTCAAATTCAATTTGATCAATATATTTTTGAGTATTTTGAGTAATACATGATGAAAATTTATCTTCATTTAATCCAATCTTTAGAGCATAATTTAGAAGTAAAACTTCTCTTTGATTAACTAGAGACCATTCAATTTGATTGTCATAAATTTCATCTCTAAATTCTCTATATTTTCCAAATTCATTAGCACAAAAAGCAGCAACATGAATATCATAATAACTCTCTTGAGGATTATTAATAACATATATTTTACTATCTTCTAATACTTGAGGCATAAGAGTTTGATATGTAGGGACTTCTTCTTGAATTTGTGTAAGATATAATTCATTACCATTAACAAGCGCACAATTTGGAGATTCAAATGAACAAAATTCATATATTACATTATTTGAATCTAAATTTCCAAAAACAATTGTATTATCATTTACTTGAGGAAATTCAATTACTTTTTTTAACTGAGCATTTTGTTGAGATAAAATGTAATATGGATTTTCATTAATTGTAATATTTCTAAATACACTATTAATTGATTCCCATAAATTATTATCTTCAAATTTTTTAGTAAATATTACAATAGGTAGTGTTTTAGAATTTGTAATTTCAATTATTTTTTTACCAAGATCTGAGTTATAATCAATTTTTGAGTAATTCATATTAGGTTCAATCTCACCTCTAATCCCAGATAAAAATAAATCAACATTACATTCACTACAAAGAGGATCTTCAATTACAATAACTCCAAAATCATTTAATGTATCAAAGGGAAGTTTCTCTTCACTATTGATATTAATTAAGTTAATTATTAAGAAGATAAATAAAATTAAACAAATAATTCCTGAAATAATTGAATATGTTTTCCAGTTATCTTTTTTAATTGATTTAGTTTGGGGTTTTTCTTTTGAATGAACAACTTTTTTTGTTGATTTTTTAGTATGACTTTTACTATTATTTTTAATTTCTTTATTTACTTTTTTAACTTCTTTTTTAGTAACTTTTTTTGTTGAAGTTTTCTTTTTTGCCATTTTATATATATTTAATTATATTTTTTATTTTTAAACTTTTATAATTATTTATTTAGAAATAAGGAAATTTTATAAAAACTCTTTTAGATAAATTAATTATGGTAGATATCAAATTAAACTGGAACTTAGAAAAATATTATTATTCTGGTTTTGAAGATGAAAAATTTATTGGAGATATAAATAAAATAAAAAATTTAGTTGATAAGTTTATAATTAAATATAAAAATAAAATTAAGACTCTTGATAAAAATCAAGAAATATTAGATTTTTTAAATTCTGAGAATGAAATTGAATCATTAATGAATCATGTTGCATTTTATGTATATTATAGATATTATTTAAATTCAGAAAGTGAAGAAGTTCAAAAGAAAATCCCAGAAATTGAAAATTTATTTCACGAGATTTCAGAGAAATTAATTTTTGTTGAAGAAGAAATTAAAAAAATTGGGGAGAAAAAATTAATTGAATTTTCAAATAGAGAGGAATTATCTAATTATAAAAATTATTTCTATCAAATTGCAATTAATTTGAAATATCAACTTGAGGATAGAGTTGAGAGAGCATTACATTTAAAATCAAAAGTACAAAATCAATTGAAATTATATGAAGATTTAGCATCAAGTTATACGTTTAATTTTAAGGGGGAAGAATTAAGGGAAGATGAATTGATTGCTAAATTAAAAGATGAAGATGAAGAAATTAGAAAAAAAGCATTTTTAACTTTTAGAGAATTTTATTTAAATAAAGAAAGGAGAATAACCCATGCTTCAATATATAACTCTGTTTTGAAAGCAAGAGAGAGTGAAATTAAACTAAGGGGATTTAAATCGGCAATATCAATGCAAAACTTAGCTGAAGAATTATCTGATAATTCAGTAGATTTATTATTAAATACTGTAGAGGAAAATTATAATTTATACTCAAGATATTTAAAATTAAAAGCTAAAAAGTTAAAAAAAGAGAAATTAAATCAGTGGGATTTATATGCTCCAATTAAAAAGATAAATAAAGAATTTAATATTGAGAATTCAATAAATTTAGTTTTAGAGACATTAAAAGATTTTGATTTAGAAGCATATAATTTTGCAAAAGATATGATTGAGAGTGGAAGAGTTGACTTTAACCCTAAAATAGGAAAAGAAGGGGGGGCTTTTGCAAATTATGAGAAGGGAGAACCTAGCTTTGTTTTATTAAATCATGTAAATGATATTTCAGATGTATCAACACTTGCACATGAACTAGGACATGCATATCATGGATTTAAATCACAAATTCAAGAACATCAAGGTTTTTCATCAGCAATGTCTCTTGCTGAAACTGCATCTGTATTTAATGAATTATTACTTTCTGAGAAATTTAAGGAAATACTTAATGATGAAGATTATGAAAATTATTTATTTGAGAATTTAGATGGAAATTTTAGAACAATTCATAGGCAAGTAATGTATGTCTTATTTGAGAGAAGAGTACATGATGGAACTTTAAAAGGGGAAACTTATACTCAAAATGATTTCTCAAAAATTTGGAGGGAAGAGAGTAAAAAATCATATGGAGATTCTATAGAATTTTATGGAGAAGAAAATGAAGAAATTAATTGGCAGATAATTCCACACATATATAGGAGTCCATTCTATTGTTATTCATATGCATTTGGACAAATATTATCTTTTTCATTATATGAAAAGTATCTAGAGGAAGGAAATTCATTTATAGATAAATATAAAAGAATTCTTTCACTTGGAGGATCAAAAACTCCTGCTCAAATTT
>CAXPJQ010000080.1:0-7575 GCA_964217375.1 Bdellovibrionales bacterium
GACATGCACACATATATATAAATGATGTGAAAATAAATAGACTATATTCAAATTGGTATTATCTAGGTGAATTAAATATAGGAGATGAAATAAGAGTTACTCTTAATACAAATGATCATAAAGAATATTTTTATAATCAAAGTATAGTTGAAGATTTAGTTATAATAAATTAAATTTTTTATGCTTCAACCCCAAGAGATGCAATAACTATTTTTATTTCAAACCAATAAAAAGAATCATCAATTAAATTTTTAATCTCTGAGAGTTTAGTTATTTCTCTATCTTCTTTAAGTATATTTAAAATAATATTTTTTCTATCTAAATCAATTAAATAATCAACTTTAATTAAACCTCTAACTATTAATTGAATTATATGTTTTTCAATTGTTTCAGTTTTAAGATCTCTTTTTTTTGCAATATTTGGAATAATTAAATTTTTAGGAGTTGAGTGTTTAATTTCAAATAAAAATAACTTGTGAGTTAATTCTAAAGATTCTCCGTATGAAGATTTTTTATATTCTCTACACCAAGAAAGCCAAGAAGAATTTAATACCATATAGATGCTCAAGTCTTTATTATTTAAAAAATTAATTATAAAAAATTAATAATCTAGTTTATCAAGAATATGTCCAACTTTAAATATTTCTAAAATGTTAGTGTGACCTGCTTCTCTTAAAACATGACCTGCAGTAATTACAACTTTATCTTCTTT
Source organism: Bdellovibrionales bacterium (assembly GCA_964217375.1). Taxonomy (GTDB): domain Archaea; phylum Nanobdellota; class Nanobdellia; order Woesearchaeales; family UBA583; genus UBA583. The sequence goes on from CAXPJQ010000080.1 coordinate 713, forward strand.
AACAATTAAATCGGAGTCATAACATTTTAAAACTGCTTTATACACTAAATCATTAGTATGTTTATAGTGAATATCAATTTCTAAAGCTTTAACTCCCCAAGATAAATTTAATTGTCTAACAACTTTTTTAGTGTGACCAAGAGCATAAATTGGAACTCTTGGCTTAAACTTTGATACTTGTCTTGCAGAGAATCCACTCTCAGTTGGAACAACTAAAGCATTAACTTCAACTTGAGATGCAGCTTCATATGCAGCCTTAGTAATAAAAGTTGAAATAGAATGTTTAACATTGTTAAAATAATGTTCATTTCTAATTAAAGCTTTTTTAACTAAGATAGGGTCGTATGTTTTTGCAATTTCACTCATCATTTTAACTGCTTTTTGAGGATATTTTCCAGAAGCTGTCTCACCACTAAGCATGATTGCATCAGTTCCTTGTAAAATTGCTTGAGCAACGTCACTTACTTCAGCTCTAGTTGGTCTAGGATTTGACTTCATACTCTCAAGCATTTGAGTTGCAACAATTACTGGTTTTCCTGCAAAATTACATTTTCTAACAATTTGTTCTTGGATTTCAGGTACTTTGTGAAGAGGAACTTCAACACCTAAATCTCCTCTTGCAACCATGATCCCATTTGAGAGTTTAATAATTTCATCAATATTTTCAACTGCTTGAGGGTGTTCAATTTTTGAAATAATTGAAATGTCAGAACCTCCATTTTCAGATAAAAATGTTTTTAATTCTTTAACATCCTCAGGAGTTCTTACAAAAGATGCAGCAACAAAGTCAACATCTTTTTCAATTCCAAATAATAAGTCATCTTTATCTTTTTGAGATAAGAAATCAATTTCAACTGAATAACCTTGAATTGAAATTGTTTTTTTGGAACCTAAGATTCCACCATTTAAAACTAAAGTTTTAACTTCACCATTCTCATTTTCAAGAACTTCAAGTTCAATTAAACCATCATCAACTAAGACTTTAACTCCTGGAGTTAAATCTTCTAACTTGTCATAAAAAACAGTTATTCTAGAATCATCTCCTTCAATTTCTTCTCGAGTTAAAATTAATTCTTTTCCTTGCTCAAGTAAAGTTTCTCCCTCAGCAATTTTTCCTGACCTAATCTCAGGTCCTTTAGTGTCAAGTAAAATACCAATATTATCGTCAACTTCACGAATAGTATTAATTACTCTCTCAAAATAAGAATAATCTCCATGAGAAAAATTTAATCTTGCTACATCCATTCCTGATTTGAATAGATTTTCAATCATTTCTTTAGAATCACTTACAGGTCCAAGTGTTGCTACAATTTTTGTTGATTTATCCACAAAAAAAAGAGAATACAACCCTTTAAAAAATAATGTATTATTTAATAAATAATAAAGATTAAAACTAAATTTTATAATTAAAACTTATAAATTAGTAATAAAACTTATAAATTCAATTTATAAAGAATAAATATAGAAAAATAAATTTTATTTTAAAATGGGAAAAACAACAATTGTAAAAGAAAAAAATGTAGCTTATGAAGGAGTTTTTGACATTAAATCATCTTATTCTTTTTTAAAAGGTTTTCTTGAAGATTTTAAACATTATGATGTAACTGAAAAAGAAGTTGAAGAAAAAAATAAAGGAGGAAGTAGAGAAATAAAATCAAACATTGAAGCAGAATTAGAATATAATGATTATTATAAATTCATAATTACAATGGAATTAAAATTTAGTGGAACTCCAGTTGTAATTGAAACTAAAGATGGTTCCAAAAATTTAGTACAAGGTAAAGCTAACCTTTTTATTAATGGATATCTAGATAATGATAACTTAGGAAAAAGACCAAAGGGACCACTTGCCGAATTTTTAGATAAAGTATATAGTAAGTATGTAGATAATGAAGAAAAAGAAGCAAAAAAACAATTATCAATGGATGTGAGTGAATTTATATCAAGATTTAAACAAACTCTAAATTTTAGTGCAAAATGAATAAAGTAAATAAAAAAGGGACTAAAGAATTAGGAATTGGAATTATTGCATTTGCAATGTTAATTTTAATTGGAGGAATATTATCTGATAATCCAATATCAGTTAGTGAAAAAGATCAATACTCATCCTCAAAAACAAGTAATTATCCTGAAGAGAATTATTTATTTTATCTAGAAGATTTTGATTTAGGAAAAGAACAAAAAATAACTTCAAATTATCCAAATGTAGAAATTGGATCAAAAGAAGAATTAAATTCAATTTATATTAGACAGTATCTTGAACTTAAGTCAAACATGTTTAAAAAAAATGAAGCAGAAATTAGATTAGTTGTAACAAGTAGAGAAGATCTAAAAGAATTACAAATATATTCAAGCTCAAATCAGTTATCAGGAGATGAAAACTTAATATTTAAAATAAATGGAAAAGAAGTTGCAGAAGTTCCAAGTGAAGGATATTTCCCAGTAACAATTAGAGATATCCCACAAAATGATACTTTTGTATTAAGTGTTAGTCTGAATAAACCAAAATGGTATGAATTATTTAACTGGAATAAATTAGAATTAACTGATTTTAGAATAATTGAAGTTTTAGAAGATAGTAATGAAAAAACTAAACAATTTAGTTTTGATGTAAACTCACATGAATATCTAGATGAGTTATTAGTAGATTTAGTTGTTTCATGTGACGTAGTTAAAGAATATTCTGAGAGTATATCAGTTAAAGTAAATGATTATATTGTTGGTAATCAAAATCCTAGTTGTGCATCTAGATATAATAGAATGACATTTAATATATCTAAAAATATTTTAAATGATGAAGATGAACCTAACATATTAGAATTTCAAACAGAAGGATATTATAAATTAGGATATAGTATAATTAAAACATATTACAATGATCAAGAAGTATATAAATTTAACATACAAGATTTTAGTGAAGTGTTTGATGTTATAATGTATGGAGATTTTAATAAAGAAACAATTGATGTGGAAATTAATAAAAAAATAATATCATTAGAAAGAGATGAAATTAAAAGTATATTGCCCTATTTAAGAATTGGAGTTAATCAAATTGAATTTAGAGATATGCCTCTTGAAATTGATGAGTTTGTAATTGAAACTCTAAATTATAATTATAATGATTAACTATCTTTCCAATATTTATTTAAATTTTCTTTATTTAAATTTAATTCCATTTTTCTTTTAAAATAAATTTTCATCTCTTTAGTTAAATGAAATTTATAAGAAAATTGAGTTAGCCAAAGTTTAGAGTTAATTGAATTTAGAGCTTTAACTTTTGAATTTGTTAATTCTCCAAAATCAATTTGAATTAAGTTATGATTTAAGTCATAGCCATTATTAATAGTAAAATTATAAACTAATTCATGAACTCCTTGATTCCATAATAAGAAAATTAATTTAATATAATCATCAATGATTTTTTTATAATTATTTTTAGAAATAATTTGATTAATAATTATAACTCTATCTTGAATTATTTTATTTTTTAGAATAATAGGATTTCCAAAATGAGTCTTATCTTCAAGACTTGAAACTATATTTATTGACCTTTTATTTAACTTATTAAGAGAGAGATAACTCTTATTTAGCTTAAATAAATTAAAAGTTTTATTCCAATAAATTAATTTAAAAAATTTATTAAAATAAGAATTTTTTATTTTAATTACTTTATTTTTATTTAATTCATATACTATGTGTTCATACCCTGAACCTATTTTTTTCATTAAATTAAGATCTTTTTAAAACTTAATAAAATATTTAAAAGTGTGAATTATAAATAAAATCTTTTCATAAATAAGATTAAATTAATGGTAAAAGCAGGAGTTGAATTTGAGATTGCTAATTTTATTCAAGGAAGAACCTCAAAGAATATTGGGTTTAATCATTATCTTGCTAAGAAAGAGATTGCATTGAAAGAGTATAAAAAATTACTTATTATCTCTTAATATTTGAACTAAAGTCGCAGCATTTGTTCTTCCACCACCATTTGCAGATTGTTGAACAAGAGCAGTAATATATGGGTTAACTTCTTCTAATGCAATAGAATATCTCTCTGAAAAGTCTCCATTCTCTCCAGCATATCCAAAAGCAAGTTCATTGTTTGAATTAATTAAAGCAGCATAACCTGGACCACTTACTTGAGCTAACCTATGAATTAAAGCTCTTCTTTGAGAAAAATTATCAATAGTTGGTATAGTAATCTCACTGTCAATGTTTGAATTTGCATATAATACACTCATAGAATCAACACGAGTGTCAAATTGTTCTGCAGTTCTTGGAGTAAATTCACCATTAACTCCTTGATTAACATCTGTTTCAAATTCCTCCCAATTATCTCTAAATTTTAAATCTAATTTATTCTCATTAGCATATTGAAGTAATAATGAAAGAAATTGGGGTTCAGTACTATGATATGCAGCAAGGGTTCTTTGAATTGAAGGCCTAACTCTTGATTCATTTCCAAACATATCTAAATTTTGTGGATATGAGGTTTCATCTCTTTGTTGTACTCGTAGATCTCCATTTGTGTCTCCTGTAACTAATGTTAATCTTTTCTCTCCATTCACTTCTAATTGAAACTGACCTCCTCTTTTATAATCAATTGAATCCATTCTTTGATATGAATCAACCAATGCACCTATAGAGCTTATCATTTCAATAGGAGATAAAAACCCCTGTTCTTGCCAACTTGAAATTTCTTCAGGTTTTAAAACAAAATATGCTGGATATCCGATTGATAATGAAAATAATTCAAGACTTAAATCTTGTTCAGATTTTCCTACACTAATTTTTCTTTCACTTAATGAAGGATATATCTCATTAACTTTCTCACTCAAATCTGGAAACTCATTTTTCAAAGCTTTGAGAAAACCTTCTTCTTTTAATTCTGGAACAATCCTATCCTCTAATTCAAATGATGAAATAAAAGATGAAATATATCTTCCATCACCTAAAAAAGCCTTAACTCTATCAACATAACCTTGTTTTTCTAAAAGAGAGAATAACTCAGAATTAATATGAAAATTTCTATACATACTAATTCAATTATTCTGATTTATTTAAATGTTACTACTAAAATGAACAAAATACTGCATTTTTTGAAAAATTAAATTTTTCTTATCTTAATTCCAAACTCATAACATTTTTTAATTCTTTATTCAAATCATTCATGAAGGTATTTCTTAAAAATATTTCTTCAATTTTTTTATTATCGTCAATGTTGTCAATCATTTCTTCATAGTTATCAATTATATGCTCAAAACATCCTTCTTCAAGAAATACTGTACGTAAATATTCTAAAAAAATAAGTAAAATATTGTTGTTAAAGCATAATGAGATCAACTTATTTAATTCTTTCTCCATCATTTTCTTTGTTAAAATTATTTCTTTACCATTCTTATCCCATAAACGTAACTTTTCTTGTTCAAATAAAAACTCTTTTTTACCATGATTTTTTGCATTTCTTATTAAAACAGCATTATCAAAAATAAAATATTTATACTTTTTAATCTCAATCTCTTTCTTTAAATTATTAAATACTGAGCCATATTGAGTATTTCTATTATCATTTAGTTTTTTATCTTTTCTAATATATTCGCAATTTAAAAAAAATTTGATCATTTTTTGATAAATATTTTCAGAAAGGGTTGGATATACGTCTAAGAAGTATTTTGCCTTTGCTTCAAAATTTTCTTTCTTTTCAAATTTTATCATCGAACTTGCTTCAATTAAGTTTGAATGTATCATATGATAATAATCAAGCATAAATTTTATACATAATAAAAATAGTTTTGACCTATCTGATTTTTTAAATGAATTTAAATATTGAAAAAATAAACTTTCAGTTTTTACAAAGTTATAGGGTATTAATTCCTCTTCATCCCTCCCTTCTAATAATGCTCTTTTAACAAATCCTTTTGATTTTATTAATTTTTTAATAATTGGAATTACTCCTTTTAATTTTCTTTTCATAACTTTTTTTTGAATTTTCTTTATTGTTTGATTCATAAATCCATTTAAATTATCATTTTCTGTTTCTTCCACTATCTTTTCTAAATTATCAACTTGATTAGAAATATCTTCTATAAATTTAATTAGAGTTTTCAATTCCTTTTTTGTTAAATGATCTTCCAAAAATTTAGTATTTAAGCTTAACATTTTAACACCTTAACTCATATTAAATCAATACGATTCCTCCAAGTAATATTAATCCTGAAATTACAGAAGAAAAAATTCCTGCAATAAAATAAAAATCTTTAGGAAGCTTAATCTTAAATGCATAAGAAATTAAAGATAAAATTCCAAATATTGTTAAAATGTTAATATAAAGAATTAAAGCATTACTTAAATTTTCAAATTTATAATAATATGTAGTCAATGCAACTGCATTAGATAAAATAGCAATTCTACCAACATAATATTTTTCCACCAAAACTCCAACTACAATAAGTGTAATAGCTGGCAAAATATCAAGAATACTTGGGGATAAAAATTGACTTAACCATATTTCCATAATTTTATTTAACTAAACTTCTTTATAAATAGTAAGTATAAAAATTATAAAATATTTTATTTTTTGTCAAAAAAACTTTGCTTTTTCCGATATTTTAATTTTTTTATCCCATAAATAAAATTATCTCTAAATTTCAACTACCAATTTAGAAATTTTTTGATGAAAAGAATTTAGATGATTGACTTTTAGAGTTTTTTTCTCATATTTTTTATTTTTTCTTACATCAAAAACAAACTCTTCGTGAGAATAAAGCATTTCATTATCTTGTATAGAATATGCTGTAGAGATTTTCTCAGAGTTATGTTTCATAGCATTTGCAATATCATTAATTTCAGATATTTCTGGGTTT
>CAXPJQ010000081.1:0-2899 GCA_964217375.1 Bdellovibrionales bacterium
GGATTTGTTATAATTAAATTAGTTACATCAATTATCTTTGCAGTTCTTTTATTTTTTATTACAAAACCAATTTTAAAATTATTTTTTTCTAAAAATCATAACTCTGAAGTTTTATTTTTATTTTCAATTGCTTGGTGTCTAGGGATTTCTTCATTTTATGATTTGTTAGGGTTTTCTTTAGAAGTTGGTGCATTAATTGCAGGAGCCGCACTTGCATCAACTAATTTACATTATGAGATTTCAGCTAGGATTAAACCACTTAGAGATTTTTTTATTATTTTATTTTTTATAGTTTTAGGGTCTCAAATGTTTAGTTCAACAATTGACTTTTCACAAATTGATTCAACTTCAGAGAAACTTGCAGTAGTGATATCTGAAATTGGAGAATTGCTTCCAATGGCATTAACTTTATCACTTCTTGTAGTTATTGGAAATCCAATTATTGTTTTTTTTATAATGACTTCATTAAAATATACATCTAAAGTCTCATTCAATGCAGGACTTGCAGTGTCTCAAATTTCAGAATTTTCATTAATTATTGCTCTTCTTGCACTTCAGAGTGGAATGATTGACTCAACAGTAATTTCATTACTTACTTTAGTTATGTTAATTACAATTACATTATCTTCATATTTATTTTATCATGCAGAGAGTTTTTATAATTTATTATCACCTATATTAAATAAATTAAATAAACATAAATTTAATCATGATGAGAAATTAGAAGACGGATTAGAAGTTTTAATTTCTGGACTTTCAACATCTCAAGAACATCACTTACAAAATATTGAGAAAAGATTTAGAAATATTACAATTGTTGAGAATAATCAAAAAAATTTTCAATATCTAAAGAAAAAAAATATACCTGTAGTTTTTGGAGATATATCTAATGTAGAATTTGTAACAGAATTTGATTTATCAACATTAAAGTTATGTATCTCTTTAAACCAAGATGAAGAAGCCTCAGTAATGCTTGTGGAAAATATTAGGAAAAATAATAATAAATGTTTAATTATAGTTTCAGCTGAGAGTGAAAGTGTTGCTTATCAGTTATATGTAAAAGGAGCAGATTATGTAATTATACCAAACCATGTTCATCATGAAAGAGCATTTTCTTTAATTGAAGAATTAATTGGAGATAAATATAAAAAAGATATGCTTAAAGATCAACATATTAAGTTTTTAAAAGAAGTTTTAGAATAAAAATTAAATTATGTTTTAATTTTTTTAAGAATTAACTTTTCAAATATGGATTGAGGTAAAAATTTCCTTAGAGCAAGAAGAGGTTTAGCGAGATTTCCTGCAGAGTATCTTAACTTTTTGGATTCATCTTGAGAGGCATCATAAATTGCTTGAGCGATTTCTTTAGGATCAGATCCAGAAGTTCCATTTTTCATAGTTTCTTCTAATTCATATTGTGTTTCTTCATAGAAATCAATTGGAAGAGATGACTTTTTCATAGATGACTTTGCAAAGTTAGTTTGAGTAAATCCAGGTTCAATAATTTTAACTTTAATGTTTGTTCTCTTTAATTCCATGTGAAGAGCTTCAGAGAATACATCTAAGGAGTGTTTAGATGCATTATATGCTCCAAAATATGGAAATGTAATTCTACCTCCAATTGAAGTTATATTAATGATAGTTCCTTGATTATCATGTCTCATTTCAGGTAAAAATAATTTAATCAATTCAATTGGAGCAAATAAATTAGTTTTAAATTGTTTTTCTAAATCTTCTTGAGAATAAGTTTCAACTGCACCAATTATACCAAAACCCGCATTATTTAAGAGAATGTCAAGCCTTTTATATTTTTTTAATATGTAATTTTTAACTTTTTTAGCTTGAGCAAAATTAGTTACATCTAATTCTTGAATGTCAACATTTTGAGGAAAATCTAGATCTTTTGCTTTTTTAACATTCCTAACTGTTGCAATTACTTGATAATTATTTTTAGCAAAGAGTTTAACACATTCTTTACCAATTCCAGAGTTTGCACCTGTAATTAAAATTGTTTTCATAATACTATAATATCTATTTTTAATTATATTAATCTTTGTAACTTCTAAAAAATATTTTCACTCTAATTCTTTTTCAATTTCATTTAAATTTAAATCATATTCTCGTTCCAAGTCGTCAAAGAAAAAATTTAAATCATCTTTTTGAGGAATTATCTCAGGATATTCTTTTAAGAGATTTAAAATGTACTTCCCAAATTCTTTATTTTTATGTTTTGAAAAATCTTCAATTAAATTAATTACTTTTTTAGTAATTAATTTTTGATCATTAATGCTAACTTTAGTGTCATCAAATAAATTTTCATAATCCATATTTAATTTAAATCTTGTGTTTTTAAATTATTTTCTTCAATTCTTTAGGATATGGTTCAAAAATAGTTTGCTCAAGTAAATATTTATCCTGGAACCTAATTGCATTCATTTCAATTAATGATAAAATAGTATTGTAATCTATTTTTTTATTTTCAAATTCTTTTATTTTTTCAAGTAAAAATTCTTTTTCATGTTGAGATACTTTCTTTTTGAGGTGAGAATATAGATGATTAATAGAATCGACTGCTTTTTTATAAGTAATATTTTTAGATAATAATACAACTAATTCATTATAATATTCAGATACGATTTCTTCAAAATCAATTTTTTTATTATGAGATAAAATTAACCCAAGCCTTTGAGAGTTTTGTTTTGAAAATAATGTAAATAAATATTTATTTGATCTATGAAACACTTCTAGTTTTTTAAAATTAATTGGTTCTAGATTTCTAAATTTAGAGAGAAGAAATAATTTAATTAAGAATTTTTCTCTAATTAAATCATTTGTTAATCTCATTTCATCTTCAATTGAGAGATGTGAAAATTTATTTAGAACTTCTTTGGTAAACATT
>CAXPJQ010000082.1:0-8356 GCA_964217375.1 Bdellovibrionales bacterium
CAGTAACTGATATGGGAGGTATGTTTAGTGGGGCTGATTCTTTTAATCAAGATATTAGCTCTTGGGATGTGAGTTCAGTAACTGATATGAGTTATCTTTTTGCAGGTACTCAAAATTTTAATCAAGATATTAGTTCTTGGGATGTGAGTTCAGTAACTTTAATGGATGGGATGTTTTCAGGGATTGTTTCATTTAATCAATCTCTTAATAGTTGGGATGTGAGCTCAGTGACTTCTATGGTAAGAATGTTTGCAGGAGCAGAGTTTTATAATCTACCAATTGATAGTTGGAACGTGAGCTCAGTTACAGATATGGAGTATTTATTCCTTGGAGCAACTTCATTTGATCAACCTCTTAATAGCTGGGATGTTAGTTCAGTAACTAATATGGGAGGAATGTTCTCAGGGGGAATTATTGATACTAATATTTTTAATCAGCCTCTTAATAATTGGGATGTTAGTTCAGTAACTAATATGTATGGAGTATTTAACAATGCAATATATTTTAATCAAAATATTAGTTCCTGGGATGTTAGTTCAGTAACTGATATGTCTAGTATGTTTTATAATGCAAATTCATTTAATCAATCTCTTAATAGTTGGAATATGAGTTCAGTAACTAATATTGGAAATATGTTTGGATCCGCAGATATTTTTAATCAGCCACTTAATAATTGGGATGTTAGTTCAGTAACTGATATGTCTAGACTATTTTATTTTTCACCATCCTTTAATCAAAATATTAGTTCTTGGAATGTCAGTTCAGTAACTAATATGTATAATATGTTTTATAATGCAGATTCATTTAACCAATCTCTTAATAGTTGGGATGTTAGTTCAGTAACTAATATGCTAAATATGTTTCAATATGCAGATTCATTTAACCAACCTCTTAATAATTGGAATGTTAGTTTAGTAACTGATATGAGAAATATGTTTAGTTTTGCACCTTTATTTAATCAAAATATAACTCTTTGGGATGTGGATCTAGTAATAGATTGTACTGGTTTTAATGGTGGTACCTCGGGATTAAGTAATCTTAATAGACCAAATTTCACTTCATGTACTCCTTAAAAATATTTAGAAAATTTATTTATATAAAAAATAAATTATTTTAATGGTGTGAAAATAATTTCTCTAATTCGTGTTTATATTTTTCATTTTCTTTTGATTTATTCCAAGGCATTTTACTTAGTAATAGTCCCATTCCACAAGTATTTGTAATTGCTGCAAATATTAATCCAAGGCCTATAAATAGAGATAAAAATTTAAAGAAATCTATAATAAAACTTAAAATTATTCCAAGGGCAACTAAACTACCTGCAACTAATCTAACTTGTCTCTCAATTGGCCAGAAACTTTTTCCATGGATTACTTCAAGTTTTTCTTCTTCCCAATGATCAAGTCCTCCATCAAGAGTTGAAACATTTGAGTCAAGAGCACCATCTTCAATTAATTGACATGCTTTTGTTGATCTAACTCCAGATTTACATACAAAAATTGGTTTCTTATTTAGAGAATTTAAGTTTTTTTTATAATCTTTTAATACATCTAAAGGAATGTTGTAAGAACCTCCAATATGATGATCTTCAAATTCTTTTTGAGTTCTAACATCAATAACTACAACTTCTTTTTTATCTAGTTTATCCTTTAAATCTTTAGTATTAAGCTTTGTAATTGTCATTGAAAGTTTAAAAATATTAGAAATTAAATATTTTTGTATTAAATTAAAGGAGTATATTAATTTTATTTGTGCATTGAAAAAGTAATTTTACTATTACTTACCTTTCCAAGAAATCTCTCAAAAGGTTTTGACTCTAAATATTCAAATACAAATAAATGGAGTGCTTCCCAAGATAAAAACCAACTTGCAGGGTGAATTAGTTCTAAAAATAATGTATATTCTCCTAACTTTAAATGCATGTAATGAATATATGTAATCATTAATCCACCTAAAATTAAAAACAATGCTGATTGTTTTAAGATTCTATTATTTTTTTTAATTGTTTCTTTATATCTATATTCAAAATAACCATTAATTCTATCAATTATAATTTTTTCTAACTTTTTATCTCTTTGAATATTTTCAAGAATTAAATTCAATTCAATCTTGTGAGGTAAATCTTCAAGAGATAACTTTTTAATTTCATTGAAAAAGTCATCAGAGAGAACTCTTTGAGAATAAGGCCTAGGATCAAAATCGGAGAAAATTTCTTCGTAATCATCAAGCCAAATTGAGAGCTTTTTGATTTTTTTTACATTATTTTTTTTAGAGATTTTCTCTATTTTAAATCCAAATATTTTAATTTCCATTTATTATATCAATAAATTAAACAGATAATACTTTAAAAACATATCTAGGTTTAATATAAAAACATTAATAATTTTATTTCTAACTCATATTTAATTTATCTGAGAAGTAATTTGAAGTACTTCCAGAGAGAGTTAAATAAATAATTATTATTCCTAAAATTACTAAGAAAATACCATAAATTAATTTTTTTGTTTTTTTATCCACTATAAATATAATTTTTTTAATTTATATTAATTTTTCTATTATAAATATTTATAAATATTAAAAATTAATTACATCTATGAAAGAAATGTTAATTAAAGAATCTGTTTTACCAAATGTTGAGAGATCAGTTAAATCAATTGTTAATATGCTTCAAGTCAAAGGTGAAGACTTTGAACAATCAAAAACAAATGCAATAGGATATCTAGAACATGTAGTTGAGACTCTAAAAAATATTAAAGATGATTAATTATTTTTCTCCCAATTTTTAATTGAAATTGGAGATTTAAATAATATTCTCTCAATTGTATTATATACAATTGCATGTTTTTTGGAATCAATTTTTGATTGGACTTGTTTTAATAATGAAACTAAATTAATTTGATCTTCAATTTTCATTAAATCTAAATTACCAAAAATTGAAAATAATCTAGTTGTAGTATATTCATTAACTTTAGTTAATTTTATAATTATCTCTTTTAAATATTTTCGACCCTCAATTGTTTGAAGGGATATCTTTTTATTTAGGGCAAAGGAAATTAATAAAGACCTTTGATCATTTGATTGTTCAATTTTAAATGATTCATCTTTTTGAATTTCTTTGATTAATTTAATTGGATTCTCACTATTATTTGTTGCAATGATTGAGAGAAACATTTCCCAGGAAACAAGATTCTTTTTACATTCATTTTTGAATTGTTGTAAAACTTTTTCTTTATCTTTAATTGATGATTCAATATAGAGTCTAAATGCTAAATATTTATCTGTTGCATTTGTTGATTCTCTAAATTGAGTTTTAATTAAAGTATGGACTTTATCTGTATTTAATTTAGCAAGAATTGAGAGTATTAAGTTTTTAACTTGTCTATATCTTAAATTACTAAGTTCGTTTCTTGGAAAACTAAATTGATCATCTATTTTATTAGTGTTGAACTTTTCATATAATTTAAATAGTTTTTTTTCATAAATTTTTGCAAACTCTTTAAATATTTTATTTTTAATATCATATATCTTTTTGAAATCAAATGCGTATTTGTCATCATCAATATTTTCAAAAAGTGTGAAAAAAAGTCCTCCTGTTTTTTCAAATATCTTTTTATCACTTAGTAAATTAAAATATAATTCTAAAAATTCTTTATCAACTTCTTTACTTTCATCATCATATAACTCTTTTTTAACTATGTCAAATCTTTTTTGAAGAGAAATAAACCTTGAGATGATATCATCATCATATTTAATTTGATTTTCTAACACTTTAATTGATTGTTCATATAAAACTTTTCCATATACTGAAAAATCTCTATTTAATGAAATAAATGAATAATCTTTAATTCCTAGTATTTCTATTTTTTGTTCTTTAGAATCAATAAATAAATCTAGCTCTTTTAATTTTTTAGATTTTTTAAATATTGCAATTTTAAATGGAAAAGACCAAAATTTAGTTTTAGTTGCATTTATTTGATTTATTAAAAGTGTGATTTTTTTATCTTTTTTATTAAATTCTTCACTAATTTCAATAATTGGGAATTTAGGTTCATTTAACCATGTTTTACTCATTTTATTTAAGTTTTTATTAGTATATTTTTGCATTGAATTAATCCAATCTTGAGTTGTTGCATTTGAGTGTTTATACTTAGTGTGATAATCATTTAGACCTAAAACAAAATTTTCATTTCCTAGGGTTTTTTGGATCATTCTAACAAATTCTGGAGCTTTAACATATGTAATTCCTGTAATTAAATCATTTGGAGAATTAAATCCCTTAGGTAGGATTGGAATTGATTGAACTCCAGAGTCATTTGAGAGAATTCCATTACCATGAGATATAATTTGAATTACATTATTTAAACGAGAATAATTGCTACCTTGCAAAAATTCAAGATATTCTCTTTCAATATGTACTGTAACTGCTTCATTTAACCAAATTTCAAAAGGACTTTTACCAGTAACTTCAGATCCATTTAAATTATGATAATATTCATGAACTTTAACTCTAATCATATATTCAAATATTGGATCTACCATATCTTTAAATGGCATGATTCTATTTGTTGAAATAGTTGTATTTCCAACATTTTCCATACCTCCAAAATCAGTATTTTGCATACCAATTTCCCTATATATTGTTCCAGTATATTTATACCCAAAAGTTTTATCTTGAGATAATTTATTTAATTTTTTTCTAATTGAATTTAATTTTTCCTTAGAGTTATTTTCTAATTTTAATTTTTCTCTTTTTTCAATTAATTTTAAAATCTCTTTGGAAATTAATTCATTTTTATATTTATTTGGACCTGTAAATAAATAAACCCACATGATTGCATCATGAAGAACTTTAAGTGCTCTATTTGATGCTATTTTATCTGATTTAGGAGGAACTAAAAGTTCTAATTGGAATTTATCTCCATTTGGATACTCAAATTCTCTTTTAAATGTTTTATATGTTCCAACTCCTAAAAAAAATAAATATGTAGCCATTGGAGTTTTAATGTTTTCATATTTAATTTCAACTCTTGATTTGGAAATTGGTTTTAATTTTTCTAAAATGTCTCCATTTGTAATATAATTAGTATAATCTTTACTTGCTTTTATTGTAGTATTGTAAGTACATTTTGCAGTCATGTCATCAATACAAGGTACAATTCTTTGAAAACCCCATTGTTGACATTGACTAATTATTTGACATGGACAACCTTTAGGTGTTACGTCATGATATAATCCCTCAAGAGTTTTATTATCTGGAAAACAATTACTATTTGTAAAAATAGATATTTTTTGATTTTTTTTAATTTCTTTTAAGAATTTAAGATAAATTAAATTCTTATCTTTATCATATTTATAATTTAATTTAGAATGATTTGATTTAATGTCAATAATTTCTAAATTGTGAGCATTAAGAGTAATTTCTTTAATATCTTCAAGAGCTTCTAATATAATTTCACTCTCAACATTTGTTTTTTTGTTATATATGTCAAAAACTAAATTCATATGGTGGACTTTAACATTAAGTTCTCCAAAATCTTCAGGATAGTATTTAAAGAGTTTTTCTTTTGATTTCATAACTAAAATTTAATTTTTTTATTTAATAAAGTTTTTTAACTATTTAAATTGGAAAGAATTATAATATTAATTATATTAATTTAATTTATATTGGTAAGAGGAAAAGGTAGGGGGATTTCACTTTATCATAGTTTAGATGAAAAAGAAGAAATGTTATCAGAAATTCCTCAATTATTATTGGCAAAAGGGGAAATTAGTGGAAGAAGTTTTAATTTAACAAATTATATTGAAGCAACAAATAAAAGTTTATCTTTAACTAATCCTAGTTCGAGTAATGAGAAAATATTTACAAGGAATAATTCATCTGCATTTAGGTTTGCCCAATTTTACTTTATTAAATTAAAAGATAACTATTATTTTATTTCACATTCAACAATAACTGAGGATTTAGGTAGAGCTAGTCAAAGTTATGTTGATTCTTTAATTTTATTTAATTCAAATTTAAAGACTCAATCAAATGAAAAATTAATTTCTAAGAGTTATGTTCCTAATCCTAATAATTTAAGAGATATCATTTTAAAACATATTGGTTTAACTAAAAGTTCTTATTTAGATCACTGTCTGGTTTCAAATACTCAAAAAGATATAATCTGTGGGGAGAAATTAAAAGGTAATACTCAAATTCAAGATTTAATTGAAATTATCTATTCTATGTTGAATTAAACTACACATTTAAATTTATAAATTATTTTTGATTTTTTTAATTCTTGGATAACTTAGAGAGTAAATTGTCTTCTTTATTAAGAGGTTTAGAAATAGGAAAATTTGTATATAGTGGGAAAAAATCAATTAGGTTTCATCAGAAATGTTCAAATCTTTTAAGTAATGATACTTCTTTTAAAATTGGTTATACTCTCTCTTCATTTTTTAGAGGACATATCTCTTATTGTGTATATAAAGATATTTTAGGGAGAAATTATTCATTAGATGATTCAAGAAAAACTAAAATAATTTATAGTGGTCCTTCAAATTATATCAAAAATAATTCTTATAATTGTGAAATTAATTCTTTTAAATAATAATTTGTGAATTTAAGTTCAATAGTTATGTTTTTAAATTAATTTTACTTTCTTTTAACTTCAAGTAAAAATGAGAAAATTAACAACTATTCTTAATGAATTAAAAAGTGGATATGACTTGGGTTTAAGTCTTTTGGATGGGAATCAAACAGTTTTATTTTATGAAAAACAAATGGATAATAATGCTCACTCAAAATATTATGCAAGAGGATTTGATATTTCTGCAAAAATAAATAATCATATGAATTTTGAAGAATTAAAAACTAAATTAGTTGAAGTATATGGTATGAAATACCCTCTGGAAAAAGCATATGTCAAAACAAGATCAATTTCTTCAGTTCCAAAAGAGAGTAATAAATTATTTAATTAAAACAAGTAATATTAATGCTCCCATTGCAGCAAGAGGGATTGAAGGAACTGCAACAAAATAAATAATTGCAAAAAATAAGGAAAAAAAACCTATAAAAAATAATGGTTTTAATAATTTTTGATTCATAGTAAAAATTAAAAATAAATTTATTATAATACTGTGTTTTAACTTTAACTGAATACTAGTTTTTAAATAAATTTTGATTCGATTTCTTTACCTGAAATTAATTTCGAATGAATTATAGTTAAGAGTTTATTTTCAAGTTTTTCTTTAGGAGTTGTTTTAATTTCTTTTAATTCAAATAATTCATTTGAATCAAAACCCTCAATTGCAATCTCTTCATCAAATCTTGCAGATTTAGCTGAAATGTAATCACCAATCTCATCTCCAATTGAAATTATAATATCTTCACTATATTGATTTCTAATTTCAATGTAAGTTTTAGTTTTACTTTTTTTATAATCAACTCTTTTAATAAATGAAAATTGTGGGAAATTTAATTTCTTAAGAGTATTTTTTATCATTTCTTCAGGACTTAATTCTTTTGAGATGAAACTTCGACTAACAACACCAATTTCAATGTTTGGTAAATTATTAACCTTTTTAATTATATTAACTAACTCAGGGAATGCTTGGGCATTTTCAAGGTAATTTGATTTTAATCTTTTTTTAAATTCTTTTTTATTACATGAAATATATTTGATGAAATTTTTTAAGTGTTCCCCTTTTTTTCCACTATATTTAAAAAAACTACCATGACGATTTTGAAATTCTTTAAATGTACCTAAATTTACTCCAATTTCTTTAATTGTTGGCAACAATACTGAATTGTATGTATCAATTAAAGTTTGGTCAAAGTCAAGAATTAAAATGATTTTTTGGTTAAATTCTTTTAATTCTTTTTGAATTTGATTAAATAGTAAATTATTTTCCAATATAATTAAAATCTATCTAAAATTTATTTTATATATTTTCTAATAATTTCAAAGTAGTATAAGGTGTGAATTAAAATGAGAATTTTTTTTCTTACTTTCCCCATATTAGTTTTATTTATAAAAAACACAAACTTATTATAATTATGAAATTAACAACAATTAAAGCAGATGATGAGTTTAAAAACTACATTTCAAATGGAAAGTCAGTAATTATGATTTTTAAAGATGGATGTCCATTTTGTGAAAAAGCACATCCTTGGCTTGAAGAATTTGTTCAAGAATTTGATAACAAAAATATTGCCCAAGTAAATAAAGAAGATATTCCAAAAATTATGGATGTTTTTCAAGTAAAAATGTATCCAACTTTTGTTGCAATAAATAATGGAGTTGTTGAAGATACTTTCTTTGGAGATACAGTATATGATAAAGTTAGAGATTTTGTTGTAAAACATATCTAA
>CAXPJQ010000083.1:0-4002 GCA_964217375.1 Bdellovibrionales bacterium
ATAGTGAAAGTTAATGCACAGCAGTTTAAAAACATTTCTTAACCTAGATAGTAGAAACAAAAAAAGAGATTATAATCCCTTTAAAAGGATTTTTATTATAACTTAGAAAATTCTGATTTCATCATAAGAAAAGTAATTATTGATGCAAAAAAATCTTCAAGTGGGTACACATACCAAACTCCCTCAAGTCCAAAAAAGATAGGTAATATAATTAAAAATGGTAAAAAGCAAATATGACTTTTGAAACTTTCACAAAAAAACCTTTCAAAGATAGATTAAAAGATACAGGATTTCTAATTAAAAATTCTTTTACAATAATTGGGAAAGATAAAGATATTAAAACACCAACAATACATATGATTGTTTTATCAATTATTATGAGAACACTTATTTATTTATCAATTCTTTTCTTCATCATTGGAAATTCACCTTAGTTGGAATCTTATTAATTTTATTTACATTCTTTATCCTAAAACCATTTAGTTATTTTTATTATGTAAGACAAAAAGCTAATCAAAGTTGGATTGTATATAATGCAACTTGTGACCAAGATATTAATTATAATGATGCCCACTTACATACTAAAACACAAAAAAGTAAATTAAGAGTAATTGCCCTTGTAGATTTAGTTATGGAATATATTAAAAGTCAAAATGGAAATCGAAAAGGAATTCTTGGAATTTTAATTGGTTTATTTTTAAGTTTTCTAGATGAAGTTTGGGATTTATTAAGTCACTATATGATCCCTTCAGTAGTTATTGAACAAAAATCATTAAAAGAAATAATACCTGAGATTAAATCTCTTAAAACTAATGTTCCTGCAACTCTAACTGGTGTTTTTGGAATTGATTTTGTAGGTAATGTTATTGGAAGTTTATTTGCAGGTATTTTTTTTATTTCACTATTAGTTTCAGTTGGAATTGGATATCTAATTTCATTATTTACACAAACAACAATAATTACAATTGGAAGTTTTTCATTTTCATGGGTTCCTGTATTTATTATGTTATTTTTAGTTTCAATTGTTGGAGGAATATATAAAAAAATTGTTGAATCGATTAAAGTAATTTACTTTACTATTTTCTATACTTCAATTATGAAACCAAATAATATTAGAGAGGATATGAAAGATGAATTGACTCATTATCTACTAATGAAACAAGGTGATTTTAAAAAAGAACCTCAAGAAGATCCACATCAAAAATATATCTCACAACTCTCAGAATATATTAAACAATTCGAACAGGGAGGACATAATGAAGAAGAAGTTAGAAACTTATTAAAATCAAAAGGATATAGAGATTCTGATGTTAATGAGGCAATAAATAAAATTAAATAAATCTTTATAACATATCAATATTTATTTTTTTTTAGTTCCAGAAAGAAAATCATAAGTACAAGTATTTGATAAAATAGAACTTATAGTAGTTTTTTCAGAAGTCTGACAATTTAATTCCTTTGAAATTATATAATCTAAGGAATAAGAGGCAGGAATTGTTAGGAATAATGCAGTAATTGCAGCCAAAGTTTTACTTCCATTTCTATACCAAGTAATTTCTGTTTTTTTAGGCTTGAACCCAGTTAAAACTTCTCCTGATCTTTGATCAATTGACATCCATGAGCCATCCATATCTTCTGAATAATTTTTTATATTGTACTCAGGTTTCCCACAGACTAAATCAACTGCTAACATTGAACCTGTTAATGCTGGAACAAATATAAAAGAAGTAATATATTTTAACCCTTGTATTTTCCAATAATTGGACTGTGTTTCTTCAGCCATACGAATATACTTATGATCAACAGCTCGACAAGAAATTTTTTGTTGTTCATTCATATTATTTTTTAAATATTATTATATATAAAGTTTATCCAAATAGTTTAATACTAAATTAAATAATTTGAAATAAGATAATAATGAATATAGAAAGGTTCAAAATCTTTCCTTTTAATAAGCCCTCCGACCGGGATTTGAACCCGGGTCACAGCCGTGAGAGGGCTGCATGATTGGCCGGACTACACTATCGGAGGTTAAAGAATTTAAATCGGCCTAATTAAAATAAACAACATTCCATTTAAAAAGATTATCCAAAACTAAAAAAATATACCACACCTCCCTCAAGTTTATAAATCTCAAAAACCATAGTATTATCCCAGGTGATAACAATGCTCACAAATTATTATTCTATAAATCAAGAGACAAGCGTGAGCGCATTTCTTAAAGAAATGAATGACAAAAAGAACATGAATTACATTGTTCTGGATACAAATCCAAAGTCAATAATTGATATAAGAACACTATCAACAAAAATACACAATCAAGACGAAAAATTAAAAAATCTAAAAAGGGTAATGCCATGGACAAAATCAGAAAATGAGGAGGAACTTCTTAAATTTTTAATTGAAAGTGGAGAAAATGTAATTGAAAATCCAAGTGGATTTTATGACTTTTTAGATGGTCTTAAAACCATTCTTAGTGAAAATTATAATTATTTAGATACTCAATTAAAAGAAATTGCTCCAAAAGAAATTTATGCTCTAAATCCAAAAGATAAAATTTCAACTGCAAAAAATATGTTTCTAACTAAAAAGATTAATATTTTACCTGTAATTGAGGATATGGAAATTATTGGAGAAGTTAGAACAAATGATCTTCTAAGTTCAGAATTATTTCAAAAAAATGAATCAAAAGAATATTTTAATGAAAATTATGAGAATTCAGTTTTTTCATTAGGAATTGAAAATATTATGAATTCAAAACCTCACACAATTAATTCAGAGTCAACACTTAAAGATGCAATTAAATTAATAACTACAAAAAAGTTACCTTCTCTTTTAGTTGAAAAAGAAAATAAAATTTATTCAATTGTTTCATATAAAGATATTTTTAAAATCCAAAAACAAGAATATTCAAAACAAGAATTTGAAATAAATTTAGTAGGTGAGGATGCACTTTTTGATGATGAATTAAATTTAGTTAAAGGTTTTGCCTTTAAAACTATGAGAAAAATTTCAAAAATCTCAAACTATACTAATTTAAAGATTCACTTTAAATTACATGGTGATAAAGATTCTGGACATATGAGAAAAGGTGAACTTAAATTAACTCTTGATGCAGGAGGTAAAGTAATTTCAATTTCAAAAGATATCCAAGAAAAAGAAACAAATTGGAATTTAACAAAATTAACTCAAGATTCTCTAAAAGTTCTTGAAAATAAAGTAAAAGAAAGTAAAAATTAATTCATATTTTTATTTTTTAATCAAAATTATTCTTTTTACTAAGATTTACTAAAAATCTTTATAAATCAATACAAACTTATTTATTTTAAGATGTTCTATAAAATTAAAGTTAAAGATTACGTAGATTTATCTCCTGACCTTTTTGAAGGAGATTTAAATGGATCTATTAAAGAACAATTAATTAGAAATTACGCAGATAAAACAACAGAAGAATTAGGATTAGTAATTACTGTTGTAAGTGTTGATTCTATTGGAGAAGGTTTCAAATTACCTGAAGATCCTTCAAGACACTATGTTGTTGAATTTACAGTTTTAGCATATAAACCTGAATTACATGAAGTAATTGAAGGTGAAGTAACATCAGTTACTAATTTTGGAGTCTTTGTGACAATGGGTGTAATTGAAGGTTTAGTTCATTTATCTCAAACAATGGTTGATCAAGTTTCATTTTCAAATACTGGAGTTCTTCAAGGATCAGAAACTGGTCAAACTCTAAAAACCGGAGATGTAGTTAGAGCCTCAGTTGCAGCAGTTTCATTTAAAGATATTAGAAATGTAAAAATTGGACTTACAATGAGACAACCTGGTTTAGGTGCACTTGATTGGGCAAAAGGTGAATAAAAATGGCAGAAAAAAAAGAACATGTATGTAAACAATGTGGTTTCTACACTACAGAAAATAGATGTCCTAACTGTAATTCTGATAATTCCATTTCAGAAAAACCAAAAGGTATGGCTGTAATCTTTAATATGAAAGAATCTG
>CAXPJQ010000084.1:0-7986 GCA_964217375.1 Bdellovibrionales bacterium
TTTGGAAATATTGTATATTTTTGAATCAAAATTATTTGATTTTCAATGGAAAATCAATTAATTTATTTAAAAATTAAATTAGGTAATAATTTAAACTTCAGATTTCAACTATCAATGGGACATTGCCTTAAATGTTTTATTTAGAGAATTTTTAATTCTCCAGTGATTTTATCAATTTGAATTTCAGGTCCAGGTCCAATTGCACCACAAGTTATTGTTCCTGGAGTAACTTCAGTGTGGCCTGCATCTTGAATAATTGAGGTAATTATATCTTGTTCTTGGGCAAGTGAGAGGTATTTTTTTAATTCTTCAAGAGATTCTACTTTAAGTGCAATTTTTTTCATACCAGTTGATTTCCATTTAGATACTAATTTCTTATTTGCATTAAGAGTTGCATCAACTGATGCGTGGGCAGCCTGGGCTGCTATTTTTCCTTTTGACATTTTTACATCATTTCTAATTAATAAAACTTGTTTTAAATCTGACATTCTAGAAATAATGTATACTTTATTCTTTAAATAATTTTATAAAGTTAATTTGTTGAAGTAATATTATGGATAGAGATTCTAAAATTTTTGTTAATGAGATAGCAAGAAGAGGAGTCTTGTTGTGGAGGAAAAGAATTCAAGAGAATCAAGACCCTTTATTTATTTCAAATAATATTTTTAATTCAAAAAACCTTATACTTCTTTGTTGAATTTGCTTAAAAATGATTCAATGGAAACTATTTTTAAATATAAAAACCATATTTACTTACTTTCAAATTTAGATATTGATAAACATGTAAATTTTTCAAAAATTTGGAAATATGTTGATGAGGGTGAAGATGAAGAGGTTATATTCAAGATTAAACATATACTTGAAAGAATAACTGCAGGATTTGGAACTGCAATTGATTTTTTAATTTACCTTTATTTAATTAAAAAAAATATTCTTTAGATTTTGATATAAAAAAATTAGCACTTAGGGCTGCAAACTCAGATATTTTGAATATTCCAAAAATCGCAAAATTTCTAGGCTTTGATTATAATACTAAAATTCCTTTTAAAAATTCTTTTTTTATTTTAGGTAATGAATTTCCAAAATTTCTAAAAGATAGTAATACTGGATGTCCGATTTTACTTGATAAAACAGGAATTTTAGATTTTCTAATTGAGTTATTAGATTTATATTATGATAAAAATATTCAACCTTATTTAAGTAAATTAAATTTATCCTATTTTGAAGAAGAAGAAATCTGGATTTTTTTGAAAGAAGATTAATTTTATAAAGTTAATTTGATATTTATAATTAGAGAAAAGTAAATCTAATTTACTTTAGATGTTTTAAAAAATGGTTTTAGGAAATTTAGGTTCTTCATTAAAAGATACATTAGGTAAAATTAAAAATACAATTACAGTTGATAGAACTTTAGTTGAGGAAGTAGTTAAAGAAATTCAAAAGGCACTTCTAGCCTCAGATGTTAATGTTAGATTAGTTTTAGAGTTAACAAAAAATATTAGAAAAAGAGCAATTGAAGAAAAAAATGATCAGTTAACAAAAAAAGAACATCTAATTACAATTATTTATGAAGAGTTATCTAAATTTTTAGGAGATGGTTCTGAATT
This sequence comes from Bdellovibrionales bacterium, assembly GCA_964217375.1. Classification (GTDB taxonomy): domain Archaea; phylum Nanobdellota; class Nanobdellia; order Woesearchaeales; family UBA583; genus UBA583. The sequence continues at coordinate 1,608 of CAXPJQ010000084.1, forward strand.
TAGTTTAAAAGAAGGTCAAAATATAATTATGCTAGTTGGATTGTATGGACAAGGAAAAACAACAACTGCAGGAAAATTAGGAGTATATTTCAAAAATAGATCTAAAAAAGTAGCTTTAATTTCAACAGATACCTGGAGACCTGCAGCTTATGAACAATTAAGAGTTTTAGGGGAGAGTATAGGAGTTGATGTTTATGGAAATCCTGATGAAAAAAATCCAAATAATATTTTTAAAGAATTTGAAGAGATATTATCGAAATATGATATTGTAATTATAGATAGTGCAGGAAGAGATAGTTTAAATGAAGAATTAGTTGAAGAAATTTCATCATTAAAAAATTTAGTTAATCCTAGTGATGTTTTTTTTGTTTTGGGAGCAGATGTGGGACAAACAGCTCAGAGGCAAGCTGAAATGTTTAAAGAACAATTAGAAATCTCGGGAGTTATAATAACTAAAATGGATGGAACTGGAAAGGGAGGAGGAGCATTATCTGCATGTTCAACTGTTGAGGCACCAGTTAGATTTATTGGAGTGGGAGAGAGGGTTGATGATTTTGAGAGGTTTAATTCAGAGAAATTTGTATCTCAACTTTTGGGAATGGGTGATATTGATACACTTTTAGAGAAAGCAAAACTTGCAATTGATGAAAAATCCGCACAAAGACTTCAAGAGAGAATGATGAGTGGAGAATTTGATTTAGATGATTTAGCTGAACAAATGAAAACAATGAATAAAATGGGTTCATTCTCTAAAGTTTTAGGAATGATTCCAGGTCTTGGAGGATTAAATATTGATAAAAATATGTTAGGTGCTCAAGAAGAAAAAATGAAAATTTGGAAATATGTAATGTCTTCAATGACTAAATATGAGAGAAAAAATCCTTCTGAGTTATCAACTTCAAGGTTAACTCGAATCTCTCAAGGGTCAGGGGTTGAAATAACTGAAATTAGAGAATTACTAAAACATTTTAAACAAACTAAGAAAATGATGAATATGTTTAAGGATCCTTCAGCATTTGAGGGAATTGATGAAAATTCATTAGAAGATCCTCAAGCAATGCAAAAAATGATGAAGAAAATGGGGATGGGAAAACAATTCAAATCAATGATGAATAAAAGAAGATAATTTTTATTTTAGAGTAATTACCAACTTTTTTAAATTTTATATTTAACTTTATTTATAGAATGGTTGAAGAAAATAAGCATAACCCCACAATTACTAATTTTAAAGCGTCAAAATCAAGGAATCATTTTTTAATTAAATATAGAGATGAAGAGGAGAGACTTGCTTATTCAGAGTTAATTTTAAGACTTGCAGAAAATTACGAGTTAAAAGATTTTCATATTGAAGAAGATCTAGCATATCAAGAAAGTAGAGTAATGTATAATTATCATCAGGTTTTAAAAGGTGGAGATTTTTCATATAAAAAATTAGAATCGGCTTTTTTAAGATATTATGAGGATTAAATTTATTTTGTCCATATATCTTTAATATTAACAACTGCTTTTTTATGTCTTAAAATGTCATCTTGTCCAATTCTAGGACAGGCGGTATTTACAAAACATTCAACCCAAGGAAAATTTTCAATTTCTTGATCTAAAAAGTTATCTCCAATAAAATAATAAAAGTTTTTATCAGGGTACATTTTTTTTAATTTTAATGCTGAATCTTTATATTCTTGCCCCCATTTTGTTGTTACAAAAACACCAATATTTTCAGACATGTAAAATTTAGCTAAAGTAATTTTTCTTTTTTTTAGATATGATTTAATATGTTCTTCTCCAATTACTTCAACAATTTGTTGAACGACATTTACAATAATTACGGGTTTAATTTGATCTTCAAATTCTTGGGCAAGTAAAATTGCATTTGGATGAAAATACCCATCACCAATATATACAAACCCATCAACTTCATCTAGATTTAATTGAAGCGAATCTTTATATGAATCACAACCTAAGATTTGACCTTGAATTGATGTTCTAAATGCTTTTGAGGTCTGAGTTCTATATCCTTTTGAATTAATTAATTCCATAGATGATTCTAAATGTTCTCTGAATTGAACTGCACAAAATACACCTAGGTTTGATTCTTTTTTGAAAGTATTTTTTAAAACTTCTTCAAATTTATCTGGTATTTTAAATTCAATTCCATACTGGGCCTTTAAAAATGTTAATTTCATCTTTTACCACATCTCCTTATTTTTGATATATACAGAATGTCCCCACTGAACACACATGTCAAAGTTTAACTGTTTTAAATGAAGTGGAACATCACATGCACCAAAACATGGCCCAAAATAGATAAAAAAGTTTACATCTGAAGTTTTTGATTTTAATTCATCAACAACTTCTTTTGCATAATATTTCAACCCATCAGGGAATTGTAAAACTATTTGCTTATGATTATTTTTTGTTATTTCTTCAATTAATTTAGGTAATTCTAAATCATAGTATGTAGAATAAGAACTACTTTCTTGAGATTTCATAAAAAGAGAAGTAATTTATTATTTAAAAGATTATTGAAGTTATAAATTTAATTTTGGAGGAGTATCTAAATTATTTTGATTGTTATTTTGGGAAATTTCATTTAGTGAGGGGGTTACTGGTTTGTTTAATACAGTATTTTTTGGTTCAAGGTATGATAAAAGGATTCTTAAATTTTTCATGAAAGTTTCAATATCATTTAATTTAGTATTAAAACCCTCAATATTTAAGTTTGAATTATTTTGAGAGAGAGATTCTCTAATTTTTTCTTCAAGTTCTTCAAAGCTTGAACTTGGAATTTTTTCAATTAATTCTGAAATGTTACTAACTAAACCTTGAAGTGTTTCAATCATATCTTCAAGTCTTAAATCAAGAGATTGTGTTTTTTGTAAAACATTACTTAGAGTAGTTTTATTAATTTCTTTAATTTGAGTTAATTCTTTTAGAATTAATTCTTTTTCATCTTTTTGGTTTTGAGTTAAAATGTTTCTGATTTCATCTAAAAATAAATCTTGCTTTTTAGAATTTTGTTTGGTTTCTTTTTTAGAATTATTTTGAAGCTGAGCTTTTAGAGTTTCATTTTCTTTTTTTAATTTAAGAAGAGATTCCTTTGAGATAAGCTCATATTGTTCATCCATAATAGATTTATTTTTATTTTAAATTATATGTCTTTATTACTACTTTAAAATTGCCATAATCTAATTAAAATATAGGATTTAAATAAATTATTTGTGGATATATTTAATTATTTGATTTTATTAATTGGAATTTCAGGAGTTATTGTAATTGCACTGAACTTTTATTTAGAGGCAACAAATAAACTCTCAAAAAATCACAAGTCATTTGCATGGCTTAATCTATATGGGTCTCTTGCACTTTTAATTTATTCTTTTTTTAATAAAGTATGGCTTTTTGTTTTCTTGAATGGATTTTTAGTAATTGTTGGTATATATGGGTTAGAAAAAGTATATATGAAATTAAAATGATGTAATCTCTTAGTAAAATTAGTAATTTTTATAAAGAATTAAGATTTGATTGTTTTATGTCACTATACAAAAATTTGTTAATGAGTCTTCCTGAAGTGAGATCTCCTACAAAAAAAGGAACTCTTAAGGATAGATTGACTTGGACTTTTGGAATGTTAGTGCTATTTTTATTTTTAGCATCAATTCCTCTATATGGAGTATCAGGAGAACAAGCAGATTATTTTAAGACTTTAGAACTTCTTTTAGGAGCTAAAATTGGTACATTATTAACTTTAGGTATTGGGCCAATTGTTACATCTTCAATTGTTTTACAATTATTAAAAGGTGCAGGAATTTTAAACTTTGATATGCAATCAGAGGAAGGTAAGTTTTTATACAGTGGAACTCATAAATTATTAACATTTGTATTTATTATTGTGCAAGCTTTTGTTTATGTAATGTTTAATGCTGTTGGAAATGATCCAAGTATTGCTTTTTCATTTGAATATTTAGTTTTACAACTAGCTCTTGGTGGGTTTATTGTATTTTATATGGATGAAGTTGTAAAGAAATGGGGATTTGGGTCAGGAGTTTCATTATTTATTGCAGCAGGGATTGGGGGAGCAGTTTTTGTTCAATTATTTTCTCCATTCACATCAGTTGGAGATATATCAATTACTGATTCAGATAACCCTCCAGTTGGAAAGTTTTGGCAGTTTTTTATTTATATTTCATCAGGTCAAATTGATGCTTTAATTACAACAGTTTTAGTTCCAATTTTAGTTACAGTAGGATTATTGTTTTTAATTGTATTTTTTCAGGCAGTTAATGTTGAAATCCCACTTAGTTTTGGAAGAGTTAGAGGGCAAGGGTTTAGATGGCCACTTAACTTTTTTTATGCAGGAGTAATTCCTGTAATTTTAATTTCAGCTCTTTCAGCGAACTTTCAGTTATGGGCAAGATTATTACAAGGTGCAGCAGAAAATGCAGACTCATCAGCTTTTGTTAGATTTTTATCAGAAAATGTATTAGGTCAATTTGAAGGTCAAACTGCAGTTTCAGGATTAGTTAATTGGATTTCACCAGTTAACTTGTTAAACAATTTAGGAAATTTATCATTTGAATTTATTGCACATATGTTTACATATACAATCTTTTTAGTAATTGGTTCGACTCTTTTTGCTTACTTTTGGATGCAAACTGCAGGTATGGATTCAAGATCTCAAGCTCAAAGTATTTTAAGATCAGGTCTTCAAATTCCAGGATTTAGAAAAGATGCCAGAATTATTGAGAAAGTTTTAGATAGATATATTGTACCATTAACATTAATGGGAGGAATTGGAATTGGATTACTTGCATCATTTGCAGATTTATTTTCAGCTTTAACTTCAGGAACTGGAATTTTACTTTTAGTAATGATTATTTATCAGTTCTATCAACAACTTGCAAGAGAATCAATGGAAGATTTCTCAATGCTTAGAAAATTAATGAGAAAATAATTTTCTTACTTTTTATTTTACTATAAATTTATATATTTCTATAATTTTATTTAATTATGAATGAAATTTTTAATTCTATTCCTGAAAATATTCAAAGGATTTTAAAAAATAGAAAATTAATTGATTTAAGACCTTCCCAAGAAAAAAGTATTAAAAAAGGTCTCTTTAGAAATAATCATAATCAAGTTGTATGTACTCCAACGGGCTCAGGAAAAACTTTAGTTGCAGAACTTGCAATGCTTGATTGTATATTAAATAAAAATAAAAGAGTAATTTATATTGTCCCTCTAAAAGCATTAGCTTCTGAGAAATATAAAGAATTTAGAGCAGAGTATGGTGAAAAATTTAGAGTAAGAATTGCAATTGGAGAAATTCAAACTGAAAAATATTCTTATGATTATGATCTCTTACTTGTAACTGCTGAGAAATTAGATAGTTTAATTAGACATAATAAAGATATTTTAGAAAATTGTGGATTAGTTGTAGCTGATGAAATCCATTTATTAAATGATGAAAAAAGAGGTCCAACTCTTGAGATTTTACTTTCAATTTTTAAAACAAAATATAATAGAATTAGAATTATTGGCCTCTCAGCTACAATTGGAAATGCAAAAGAGATTGCAAAATGGTTAAGTGCAGATTTAGTTGAAGATGATTGGAGACCTGTTGAATTACAACAATTTGTTTTAATTGGAGATGAATTGTCAAGATATAAATAGTTTTTTAATTTAAGGGAATAATAACTTTTAAATATTATTTTTTTTATTTTAATTGTATGTTTAAACAAAAAGCCATCACTTCAATTATTGCAGTTTCAATTTTATTTTTAATAATGGTTTTGTTTTATATAATTTTACAAAACTGGTTTTTCTCAACAAATTCAACTCTAAATGTTTTAGTAGAATCAGAAGTTGGGAAATTAGATATTGAAATTGATTCTTTAAATAATGATAATTTATATGTTTTAAATAATAATAATAAAACATTAACTAATTTGAAAATTGGAGGAGTTAATTGTACATCATATTCTATACTTAGTACAAATTCAAGTGTTGATGTGTTTAATGTGTCAACTTGCGTCTCAGGCCTTACAACTGATTTTCCTGAAATTATAATAAATAGAAATGATTTAGTAGTTTCAAGAAAAGTTTATCATTTGAAGTAGTTAAGGATAAATTATTTAAACATTTAAAATTTGATATTAATTAGGTTATAGAAAATGTTTGGTAAAATTAAAGGAAAATTAGGAGATATTTTTAAAAAAAATGAAGAACATATTGAAGAGAATGCAGATGAAGTTCATGAAGAAGTAACTCAAACTTCAGAAATTGAAGAAAAAACTGAAGAGAAAAAAGGATTTTTTTCAAGAGTTTTTTCAAAGAAAGAACAAGAAGAAGAGGAATTAGCTCAAGAAATTCAAGATGATGT
>CAXPJQ010000085.1:0-7744 GCA_964217375.1 Bdellovibrionales bacterium
ATATTTGAATTTTCAAAAATACCTTTTGAATCTCTTTTATTTAACCAATTAAAATCTCCAACTAAATTACCTGAACAGGGAGCATCAACTAAAATTACATCAAATAACTCATCTTGATTTAAATCTCTTAATTTCAAATCTTCTCCTTTTGATTGAAAAATATCAACATTTGTAAATTTTAATTTTTGAATGTTGTTAATTAATCTAGTTAACCTTTTTTGCTGAGGTTCAATTGCAATTATTTTAGATGAGACCTCTAAAAAATTTAGAGTATCTGCTAGCTGGGTTGTCTTTGAACCAGGTGATGCGCATAAATCTAAAACTTTTAATTCTCTTCCTAAACCTGAAAATTCTTTTTTCCAATCAATTATATTAACTGGAGTTCCTGATGCTAAATCTTGAATATAAAACCAACCCATTAAATGTTCAGGTGAGGCAGCAAGAGAAAATTTAGAATTTTCAATTTTAAAAAAATTAGGATAAATTGTTTTTGAATAAATTATATTATTTTTTTTGAGGAAACCCTCAACTTTTTCAATAGTTGTTTTAGATAAATTAACTCTAATAAATTGATTTTTAGAGTAAAGAGTTTTAGATTCAAGTAATTTGTTAAAAGTATTATCTCCAAATTGAGAGTTATATTTTTCCTTAAAATAATTTGAATTGTTATTTAAGTTTCTTACTTTTGGTTTTTTATTTCTAAAATTCAAATTACTTTTTGATTTCATATAAAAAATAATATGAATTATAATTTAAAAAGCTATTTAAATTAAGAAGTACTATATAATTATAATTATGGAATATAATAAAAGTTCAAATCCAACATTAGGAGGATTTAAAAGAGTAAGTCATAGTACAAATAATAGAAATTTAATGACTTTAAATGGTACAAGTAATAAAACATTATTACTTTTAGTTTTAGTTTTATTAGGAGGTTATCTTGGATGGACTCAAGTTAGTCCAACACTATATTTTCCATTATTAATTATAACTTTAATTACAGGTATTGGGATTGGAATTACTTTAGCATTTAAACCAATGCTTGCAAAATATCTAGCCCCACTATATGCAATAGTTGAAGGATTATTTCTTGGATTTGTTTCAATGTTTTTTGAATTAATGTTTCCAGGAATTATTACGCAAGCAATTTTATTGACAATCTCAGTTATATTTTTAATGCTTGTATTATATAGAAATGAAATAATTAAAGTTACTCAAAAATTTAAATCAATTGTAATTTTAGCAACAGGAGCAATATTTTTAACATATCTAGTATCAGTTATTTTAAATTTATTTGGAAGTGGAATCCCATTAATTCATAGTTCAGGAACAGTAGGTATAATATTTTCAGTATTTGTTGTAATTATAGCATCACTTAACTTGTTACTTGATTTTGATTTTATTGATAAACAAATTGAAAATAAAGTACATAAAGACATGGAATGGTATGGGGCATTTGCATTACTTGTAACAATTGTTTGGTTATATCTAGAGATATTAAAATTACTTGCAAAAACAAGAAATAGAAATTAAAAAAATTATTTTAAATTTGTAAAAATAAAATAATTTTTACTTTTTTTAACAAATTTTGCTGGACATTTATTAAAACTTAATTCATTATTTTTAAAATTCTTAAAGGCATTTAATTTACTCTCTCCAATAAAAACTAAAAATGAATAAGTAATATGTTCAATCATTTTTCTAGATAAAGAAATCCTTGAACTTGGAAGTTTTGGAGAATTATCAATTCTAAAAAAATTATTCTCATTATAATTTAAAAAAATTGAATCTGGAAATAAAGATGCAATATGTCCATCTTCACCTGCACCAAAAAAACCAATATCAATTCTAGAAACTCTAGAAGAATAATCTTTTTCAATATTTTCTGAATTTAAATTTATTTTAATAATTTGATTCTCAGTAATTAAATTACTTTGAATTAAATCCTTAAATAATAGTTCATTAACTAGTTTAAAATTTGAATCATTTGAACTTAGTTCTACAATTCTCTCATCAACAAAGCAAAACATAATTTTAGACCAAATTCTAGGTTCAATTTCTGAGGATTTCTCTTTTAATAAATTATAAAATCCAAGATATGACCTACCTCCAGAGAGTCCAATTATAATACTTTCATTTGAAAATAAATTATTTAGAGAATCTTTAAACTTGTTAAATATCTCTTGATTTAATTTATCTAAATCCTCATTAAAAATTATTCCACTGCCTACCATCTTCTTTTAATAATTTATCTGATTCAATTGGACCAATTGTTCCAGATTTATACTTTGAAATTTTCAAATTAGATTTACAATTTACAATTTTATCTACAATTCTCCACGACTCTTCAACTTCATCTGATCTAGAAAATAAAGTTTGATCACCTTTAATTATTTCTTTAAATAAAACTTCATATGCTTGAGGTGAATTAATTCCAAAGAAATCTTTGTGATCAAATTCTGAAATTACTCTCTCAACTTTATTTGGAGTTGTAGGCGATTTAACATTAAATTCAATAGAAATTGATGCATCAGGTTGAATGTGAATGATTAACTTGTTTGATTCAACATCTCCAAATTTATTAAATAAAATATTTGGTAACTGTTTAAATTCAACAACAACTGTTGTTCCTTTTTTATTCATTCTCTTACCAGTTCTTAGATAAAATGGAACTCCTTTCCATCTCCAGTTATCAATAAAAATTCTAAGTGCAACATAAGTTTCAGTCTTTGAATTCTTTGCAATACCAACCTCATCTAAATACCCAATTACTTTTTGATTATCAATTAAACCTTTATCATATTGAGCAAGAATAATATGTTTTGAAAAATCTTCTTCTAGATGTGTAATTGATTCAAATAATTTAACTTTTTCATCTCTAATATGTTTAGCATCAAGAGAAGTTGGAGATTCCATTGCAATTAAAGATAACATCTGAAGTAAATGGTTTTGAAGCATATCTTTTAATGCACCAGATTTTTCATAATACTCTCCCCTACCTTCAATACCTAGAGTCTCAAAACCGGTAATTTGAATGTTATCAATATATTTATTATTCCAGAGAGGTTCAAAAAAAGAATTTGCAAACCTTAGAGCTAAAAAGTTTTGAATTGGTCCTTTACCTAAGTAATGGTCAATTCTAAATACTTGTTTTTCTTGAAATACATTTCTAATTTTTTCATTCAAATCTTTTGCAGATTTTAAATCTTCTCCAAAAGGTTTTTCAAAAACAATTTTGGAGTTATATAAATTAATTGAATTTAAATTAAACTCCTTTAAATTATTCATCACAGTTTCAAATAAATGAGGTGGAAGAGCTAAATAAAAAATAACTTGAAAGTCTTTTGATTTCTCTTTAAATTCATTAATTCTTTTTTGTAAATTGATATAATCTTGAGTTTTCGAGTAATCTAATTTTTCATAAAATATTGAATTAATAAAATTTGAATCTAAATTTGAAATCTCTTTATTTAAAAAATCATAATTAAAATCTCTAAAAGATTTATCATCAAAATCTTTCCTACCAATACCTAAAACTTTTAAATTTTTATTTTCATTAAAAATATTGCTAAAAGATGGAAATAACTTTTTTTTCATTAAATCTCCAGTTGCACCAAAAACTACATATAGTGTATCCATAGAATTATTATGATTTCAAAATATATAAATGAAATCTTAAAGTGAAAAAAAAAAGAATAAAATCATACTTATTACTTAAAATAAATATATTTATTTAAAAAGAGTAATGAGATTTTTTTAATATGGAATTATGGATAAGCTTAACTTTATTTTCTGCAATAACTTTTGCTGTGGCAGATATAATAACTAAAAAATTTATTTCTAAATATGACGTTTCTCCAACTCAGATTATGTTTGAACAATATCTATTAACATCAATTGTAGTTCTAGTATTTTTCTTGCCCTTTATTGAGTTTAGTTTTTTTTATAACTACTATTATGTATTTATAATCAAAGCACTATGTTCAGTTACATTTTTTGCAGTATATTATAACATGCTAAAAAAATATGAGATCTCAATTGTATCTCCCCTAACTAACTTATCTCCAATTGTACTATTATTTTTCACAACAACAATTTTAGGGGAAATATTAACTCCTCTGCAAGTTTTAGGTATTTTAATTACAATTGCTGCAACATATATATTAGAAGTTCACCATAACCACCATGAAAAAAAAGAACCTCACAAATTTCATTTTAAAGAACTTTTCAAAAAACCTTCAACTTTTTTTCTTCAGGCATTCATAATTTTATTAATGCTCTCATTAAATTCAATATTTGATAAAATGATATTTAATCTAGGTGCAGATATATATACAAATATGTATTTCACAGCAGTTATGATATTATTTTTTGTATCAATTTATTTTATATACAAAAAAAGATTTTTCTTAAGATTAAAAAATATTATAGAACAACCTCAAACACTCTCAATTAGTGTTGTGAAACTTTTAGATAACTTTGTAATTTTAAATGCAATAATGATGCCAACTGCAGTACTATCAATGATTATACCTCTAAGAAGAACTTCAACTTTATTTTCATCAATAATTGGAGGAATTATTTTTCATGAGAAACATATGTTTAAAAAATTAATTTCAGTTGTTTTAATGTTAATTGGAATTAGTTTTATTGTAGTTTAAAAAAAGAGAATTTAAATAAAATAAAAAAATTAAAAATATATAATGGAAAAATTAAATATCTCAAAACCAATTTTACATATCTTTGTATGTGTTAATGATAGATCTCATTTGCCTGAACCAAAAAAACCTGACTGTGGGCCAAAACTTGATATGGAAGAATTAAAAAGGTTAAAAGCTAAAATAAAATTATCACAAATTAGTTGCCATGTTAAATTAACTCAAACTAAATGTCTTGGAATTTGTTCAAGTAGAGGACCAATTATTTTAATCCAGCCAAAACAAGAATATTATATTATAAATTCAGTTCAAGAAATTGAAGATTTAATAAAAAAAGAATTAAATATTACAGCTTTCTAAGAGACTTAATGTTGTCAATTCTTTTTGAAGATTCAATTGAATTTTGAAACTTTTTCCAAAATAACTTTGAAAACCAATCAACCCAAGAATCTTCTCTGATTTCATAGTAGAAAGCAACTTTATTTTGAATTTGATTTTGTTTTTTTTGACCTAAACCAATTTCTCCTAATCTTAAAATTTTAGAATCAAAGATATATCCTCTAAGTGGAGTAATTGAATGTCTTAATTCTAAAAGAGGATCTTTTAATCCAACATTTAAAGATAAAACTTTTTCAATATTTTCTAAATCTATTAAGTTGATAAAAGAAATAACTTTAATTGAAACTCCTCTTGAGATTGCATCTTTTAAGTATTCTAAGATAAATTTATTATTAACTTTAATATTTATAAAAGCTAAATTTCCTGCAAAAATAAATATTTCTTTTTGAGCCAACTCAATATATGAAACTAAATTTTCCATTCTATAATTATATTTTGATTCATCTTCAATTTCTTCATAAAAACCTTCTCTTTTATTTGAATCAACATATTGATAAATTTCAAAAGGTGAAAAATCTGATTTATTAATTCCAAGCTCGATTTTTTTAAATAAATCTTCTTGTAAATCAGTAGAATAAATCTTTTGAGTATTGTTCCAATAAACTAATTTTAAAGCTCCTCTTGTTCCTTCTCTAAAAGTTATAGTTTTAATTGAACCTGTCTTTAAAATAATTTCTTCAATATACCTATCAACTGTCCTCCAATTCTTATTTAGTTTAATTGCAATATCATTTATTGATCTTGGTTTTTCATAAACTAAAGATTTAATTTTTTCAATTGTATTTTGATCTAATACCATATAAGCAAATATATTAATTACTATTTAAATAGATTTCTAAAAATACAACTATAATGACAAAAATTGTCAAGAAAAATACAAATAAAATACAACTCTAAATATTATTATTATGGTTTGGCAAGACAAAGTAATAGAAAAAAGATATGATACTCAAAATAAAATTGAGAAAAAGTTATTTATTCCTCAAAGGACTCAACCTCCTCACATTGGACATATCTCTATGCTTGAGAGTGCATGTAATATGGCAGATGAAATTATAATTGGAATTGGTAGTGCAAATGTAATAAATAAATCAAACCCATATTATAGCGTTGAGAGAGAAATGATGATTAGAAAATCTCTTGAAGATAAAGGTCTAGAAAATTATAGTTTTATTCACATGCCTGATTTTAATGAAGATAAAGATTGGATTAATTATATCATGAATAATGCTAATTTAGATAATACTACTAAAATTGTTTCTGGAAATTCATGGGTAAAAGAAGTATTTGCTCAAAAAGGTTACAATACTTTAGATCCAAGTGAAATTATTAAAGGAAATTTAATTGATATCTCTGCAACAAAATTAAGAGAAATGATTGTATCTGAAAATCCAAAATGGAGAGAATATGCAGCAAGTGGAACTTTGGAATTTTTTGAAAAATTTGGTGGAGTTGAGAGAATTTCAAAGTTTTATAAATAAATACCTAAGTTTTATTAATATTTGTTCATTACTTTTATTATGGAAAATAATTTGAAAGAATTAATAATTGAACAATTAAGGGAAGTGTATGACCCTGAAATTCCAATTAATGTATATGATTTAGGTTTAATTTATGAAATTAATGTTAAAGAAAATAATGATGTGCACGTAGTAATGAGTTTAACTTCTCCAACATGTCCAACTGCAGATTATTTAAAAATGATGATAGAAGAAGCAGTAAAAGGAACTTCAGGAGTTAATGAAGTAGAAATTGAGCTAACATTTGATCCAAAATGGACTCCAGATAGAGTTGCCCAAGAAGCAAAAGAAGAATTAGGTTTAGTTGCATCACCTCAAGAAGATTTAGCAATACAAAATGTTTTCCAAGGAGATTTAACTGGAGAGAGTAGTGGATCTAAAGGAATAATTAAAGAAAGTATTTGTTTTAATTGTGCTGTAAATGATACAATTAGACCCGTAATTGCATGTAAATTTAAAGGAGAAGATACATTTATTTGTACAAAATGTATGTCTAAATTCTAATTTAAAATGGGACTTTATGGAAATAGAATTTTACTTTCAAATGAATTCTCAGACTATTTTGATTTTAGGCCAAAAAAAGGAATAATAGCTGTAATTGAAAATAAATATCTAAGAAATGCCACAGTAGAGTTTTTAAAAGAATATACTCCGAGATATACATAATTTAGTTAGTACAAACTTTTAAAAATAATAAATTTTAATTTTTGTTATGGTAGAACAACCTCAGTTATCTAAAGAGGAGATTGAAAAGAGAATACAAATGATGAAAGAAAATTGTATTTTCTGTAAAATAATTAAAGGGGAAATACCTGGAAAAACTATTTTTGAAGATGAAATTTGTATTGCTATTTTAGATATAAACCCTGCAACAAATGGACATGTACTATTAATGCCAAAAGAACATTATATGATGATGCCAATGGTTCCAGATGAAGTTTTAGGACATTTAAGTGTGATTTCAAATTATATCTCAGATTTATTAAAAGATTCTCTTGATGCTAAAGAATGTACTCAATATATTGCAAATGGTGCAGCAGCTGGACAACAAGTTCAACATTTCATGATGCATGTAATTCCAAGATATGATAATGATGGTTTAAATTTTGATGTAAGTGGAGATCCAATTCCTCAAAATGAACTTGAGGAGTTAGCTCAAAAATTAAA
>CAXPJQ010000086.1:0-3838 GCA_964217375.1 Bdellovibrionales bacterium
CCTTCAATTTGTACATCTCTAATTGCTTTAGTTACTGCAACAGGCTTATCATGTAACCAAATATTTCTACCTATTGCAAATCCAAATGCTCCTGCATCATTTACTTCTTGAATTTGTTTTAAGAAATCTTTAGTATTTTCAGCTTTAGGTCCACCTGCCATAAGCATTTTTGCTTTACCTCCAAATTTAATTTGTTTTTTCATATCCTCTGGATTTCCATTATATCTCATCTTAAGCATATCTGCACCAAGTTCAAGTCCAATTCTTGCACTATATTGAAGTGTATGTGCATCAGCTTCATCTTTAATTGCTTCTCCTCTTGGATACATCCATGATGTCACAGGTAATCCAAAGTCATGTGCTTCTTCTTGAATTTTTCTAAAATCATCAAATATTTGAGCTTGATATTTTGATCCAAGAAAGTTTGTAAATCCAATTGCTTTTGCTCCCATTTCTACTGCTTTTCTAACTGAACATGTAATTGGAGAATATGGGTCATCTTTTGGACCTAGTAATGTTTTTCCATTAATTTTTAGAATAATTGGAACTTTATAGCTATCTCCATATTTTTCTGCAAGTCCTTTTTGACAAATAAATGCATCCACTTCACCTTTTTCAGCAATATTAAATACATAATCAGGATTTACAGTCTCTCCAGTTAATTCTTTTGGAGCATCATGTTCTAAACCTTGATCTTGAGCTAAATACAAAGCTTTACCTTTTGGAGTTAATTTTTTAATTGCTTTTTCAATATCTTTGTATGACATAGTTATATTCTATTTTTATGAGTTATAAATTGTTAGAATTACTTTACAATAATTAAATTATTTTTTTATTGATTTTAATAATAATTTAACATCACTAATTATAGGATATGTTTTTTTTATATGTTTCTTTTTAAGGAAATAAATTATAATTACTGCAGTTAAAATTCCTGAGACTCCCTCATAAAAAACTAAATGAAACTTCTCAAACATTTCAATTCCATATAATGCATGTATATACATTAAAATTATTATTCTAATTAAATTTATAATTGAAAATACTATCAGAGCAGAGCTTAGAATTTTAATATTTTCTCTATATTTTATAGGTAAAGTTAAAAATATAAATGCAATAAATATATATGCAGATGGAGCAATGCACGCTTCAACAATTAAAAATTTATATTCTCCAACAATTATTTCTCCAGATATAAATTTAACTTCAGTTATTAACTTTAACAAATAATAAGAAATTACTGTAAATATTTTAGATATTATATTTATAAAAAAGTTTGAAATAAAAAAATAAATTAAAAATAATAATGTTATATATCTAGAAAATAATTCATATTCACTCTCCATATTTTTATTTTTTTCTTTGTCACTAAATATATCTTATGTCACTTTTTAGTTACGAATTAGATATATTTATAAATTTATAATTCCTTTTTAAAATAATGTGGAAATTAAAAAAGATATATTTTTTTTAGTATTTGGAGTTTTTATTACTATTTTAATTTCTTATTTTATAATTAGATCATTCATTATACCTCTTCTTTTCACTTTTTTATTAGTTTATATATTATATCCTCTATATTCAAGGTTAAAAAAGTATACAAAAACTCACACTTTAACTTCATTAATAATTATTTTTTCATTTTTAATTTTATTTTTAATTCCTTTTTTTATGTTATTTGTTCAGATTTCAACAGAGGTTTTATCAATTGATTCTCAAAAAGTTGAATCCTCACTACTTCATGCAAATAATTATTTTAAAGAGAATTTTAATTTAAATGTTAATTTTTTAGATGAATATAATTTATTTTTATCGAAATCTCAGGAATTTGTAACAGATTTAGTTTTACAAGTTCCAGAATTTTTATTTCAAATATTTTTGATTGTATTTTTTTATTATTATTTTTCAAGAGAGTATAACTTAGAGATATTACTTTTCAAGAGAATGTTTGGTGAGTTAAGGTTTGAGAATTTAAAATGTAGATTTAAAAATTTAGTTGATGCAATTATTTATGGTCAGATTTTAGTTAGAGTAATTCAATCATTTATTGGTTTAATTGGGTTTCTTATTTTAGGTATTGATAATGCTTTTTTATGGTCTTTTATTATGTTCTTTGTTTCATTTTTACCTTTAATTGGTACTGGTTTAGTTTGGCTTCCTCTTGGGGTTTTAAATTTTTTAAATGGTAATTATTTTACTGCGATTTTAATTATTTTACTTGGTATATTTATTTCTTTTATTGATAATTTACTTCTTCCATATTTAATCTCAGATAAAGCAAAAGTTGGACCTGTATTAATTTTAATTAGTATCTTGGGAGGAATTGAAGTATTTGGTATATATGGTATTTTACTTGGACCATTTATTTTAGGAACTTTATTTGTTTTATTTGAAGAAGTTTTCTCAGAGTTTGCAAATAAAAACCCAAGGATTAGAAAGTTTATTTGGAGTGAGTTGGAAAGAGAAAAATATAGATCTCTAAAAACTGATGCTGCAAGAGCTCAATATGTTAAGATATTAACTAAAAAATATGAAATTGAAGAAAAGCAAGATAATTTAAGAGGTATAAAAAGTGAAGTTTAAATTATTTTTTTTAATTATTTTTTTGATTTTAATTAGTTCATGTTCAAATGATGTTGTTTTATATGAAGGATATGAACCTTCATTCCCTCAAAAAGTTACTCCTCAAGGTTATTATAATGGTCCTCTTGAGTATACAAAAGAAGATGAGATTTATGATAGAAAAAGAGAATATTATCAAAATAAAATAAAAGAGCATTATGAATAAAGTTTTTAAATATTAAATTCAATTTATTATTATGTTTAGAACTACAGTTAGGATCTTTGGAGGTTTACCTTTAAGTAGATTTGAGAGAGTTGAAAAATATGTTAAAAATATTGAAGAAAATATTAAATTAAAAGATAAAAAAGATATTGAAATTGCAAAAGAAATTAAAAAGTTAATTAAAGAAAGAGTTAAAGCTATGAGATATTTAACTTGGACTTCTTATGTTTTATATTTATTAATTTATTTTAGTTTTGTATCTTTAGTATTAAGGGAATTTGTATTTTTAAGTGAAGTTGCTAAAATTTTAAATTATATTCTAAGTATTGTTGGAACTACTGTTTTAGTTATTATTACTTATGGAATTTCAAGACTTAAAGAACTCTATTATACTGATTTAACTCTTTTATCATCACATTTCATTTCAATTTATTCAAAAGCAGGATTTAAAGAAGAAAAAGATATGTTTTCAGAAAAAAATGAATATGAAATTTTTATTAACTTCTTTAAGAAAAGAGGATTTATGAAAAGAGAATAAATCATTTTTTTGAAATTCTTTTTTTCTTTGTAAAAAATAAACTTAAACTAATAAGTAAAATTGAAAGTGAGAAGAGTACTAAATCTATATTTGTTTTAATACTATACTGTAGAGCATATTTAAAGAAATAAATTAAAAGAAGTAAATAAATTACTTTTCCTAATTTTTCTTTTAATGAATCTAAACTTTTCACAATAAGAGTTTCAGGTAATTTAATTTTAGAATCAAGTTCTTTTACATAAAGTTCATATAAACTAGCTGAAGTCATTAGACATAAAACTCCAAGTAAAAACATATCAATTGCAGATACAACTTCAGATATGAATGTTTCTTTGGTAAATGTATCTAAAAAGAACCCAAAAAATGAAATTGATGAATACACAAATATAATAAAACTTGCAATAAGTAAAACTAAAACTGGAATATATATTACAAATTTACTTTTTTCTAAGATTTTCTCTAATATAATCATACTAATATTACATTCTTCTTATTTATAATATATTGTTTTTTTA
>CAXPJQ010000087.1:0-2334 GCA_964217375.1 Bdellovibrionales bacterium
GAGGATTTACCTAATAACTTTTCTGAAGTTTCAACCACATAATCAACATTTTCAAGAATTTCTTTTTTTATATCTTCAATTTTTAATGCTGAAGGCTCACCTGATAAATTAACTGAAGTTGAGATAAAAGGAATACCAATTTCTTCAATTAACTCTCTAAAGAAACAATTTGGAAATCTAATTCCTACCTTATTTTCTTTAGATATTGTTAAATCAGAAACAACTGAATTTTTTAAATTAACAATAAATGAATATGGACCAGGTAAATTAAATTTTGAAAAGTTTTCTTTATGGTATTCACAATTTTGATCAAACCAGATCAAGCTTGGTGCAATTACTAAAAATGGTTTTTGTTCTCTTTTTTTAATTTCAAATATTTTCTTAACACTTTGAGAATTAGATGCATCACAACCAATACCTAAAAGAGTATCAGTAGGATAAATAAAAATTTTACCTTCTTTAATTTCATCAAATATAAAATTCTTATTTTCAGTAATAAATTCTTTTGAGATTATTTTCATTTTAAAAGATTTCTAAAAGCAGTTCCAACTCCTAAATTAGTTTTATCACTATTCCTTCTTGGGATGTAATGCATATGTACATGATTTACTGTTTGACCTGCAGATTCTCCAAAGTTGAACCCAATATTAAAACCTGAAGGTTTTTCATATAGTTGATATCCTTTTAATAGTTCTAAAGCAAGTCTTTTTGAATTCTCTGTAGGTGGATTTTCATATAATTTTTTATAAAAATTTTCAAAATAAGATTCATCATTATTATATTGTCTTAATACTTCTTCATGAAATGTCTCTGACAAAGTCAAATAATTATCTAAACCTTTAACTTCACCTAAACTCTCACAATGGTTTTTTGGAATTAGTAATCCTTGACCTACAAAAAAAGGCTCTATTGACAAAATACCAATACTAGTTTCATTTTCTACAAAAATTTGATTATTTTCTTTCCATATAGGCATTAATTTACAAAAAATATCTTTTGACATAATTAGATCTCTTCTTTTTTATATTTAAATTTTTTTATTTACTTTTTTTAATCTTGAGATTTCTTAAATTTTATTTGAGCTTTTTTATAAATTTATATTTTTTTGAAATAAAAACAGATAATAAAAATTCAATTGTTAGGTAAAACCTTTTATGATTTTTCAAAAACTTGAGGTCAAAACAATTATCTATTAATAATATCTGAAATCTCTTCAATAAACCTATAAAATGTTAAAAACCTAATTTCAGTATCATTAATTTCTCTTTTTTCTTCTAAATTTGAATTAATAATAAACCCTTGAGATGGAGTATATTTTTCCAAAAATGAATAAAAACTTTTTGTAGTTGAAGTATTTTTAGTATATGATTTAACTTCAATTGGAAATAACTTAGTTCCTTTTTCTATTACAAAGTCAACTTCTGCTTTTGATTTAGATCTCCAATACTTTGGATTAAATTTATTTCTAATTAATTCAGAGAATACAAAATTCTCATTAATTTCCCCTTTATTTGTAATTTGATTTATAGAATTAATATCAAGAAGAATATTTCTTAAACCTAAATCATAAAAATAAATTTTTGGAGATTTAACTAATTCAGTATGTTTATTAGTAAAATAGGGTTGAACTTGTTTTATAATAAAAGTTTTTTCTAAAATGGAGAGTATATTTTGAACTTCTTTAAAATCAATTTGTGTTGAAGAGGAAAGTTCTGAAACATTAACTAAATTCCCAATTTGAGCAGATAAATGTTTTGCAACTTTTTCTAATTTATAATGTTCTTTAAATTCTAATATCTCTTTTATTTCTTTTAGAAGATAAGTATTTAAAATATTTTTTAATGCCTCAATTTTTAATTCTGAATCATCTAATTTTACAACTTGAGGATACCCTCCATATAAAAGATATTCGTCATAATACTTAGAATAGAGTTTTATTCTCTCTTCACTTAATTCTTTTAATTTAAATAACTCTGGTTCTTTAAATTGAATTATTTCTTCAAAAGATAATGTTTGAAGTTCTAAAATAAATATTCTTCCAACTAAATACTTTGAAGTATTAAGTGAAATTTCAGTTGCAGAAGATCCAGAGAGAATTATCTTTTTCTTATAAGTATCATAAATATATTTTAATTTTTGACCAGATGTTTTTGAATATTGAATTTCATCTATAAAAATTATGTCATAATTTTTAACTTCTTTTTCTATAAACAATTCAATATCATGTTCAAATTGATTAAATATCTCTAAATTGTCAAAGCTAACCTGATTAATTTTTTTATCTTTAATTTTTTTTAGAGAATGTTTTATTAAAGTTGTTTTTCCAGCCTGCCT
>CAXPJQ010000088.1:0-2927 GCA_964217375.1 Bdellovibrionales bacterium
ATTAATGGAACCTGAGCAAAATAAAGAGGATTTTCATTTAAATTAAACCATCTTAAAATTAAATTATCCTCAACAACTTCCACTTCATCTGCATTACTTTGAGTAATCTCAAAACTTGCAGGAATTATCTCTTCAAAAAAATAATTCTCAATACTTTGAGTTTTAGAAGATACTATAAATTCATTTCTAAATGGTCCAAGCCAAGGATCAATTGTAGCTGGCACTAATCTTTCAATCTCATAATCTAATTCTTCAACCACATTTACATAAGTTTCCCTATATAAATTATAATCTTCAACTTGAGTCTCAACTCTAAATTTATATTCTCCAACTTGTGATGCATTAAAATATGCAAAATAAACCCCATTTTTTTGACTCTCAACAATACTTCTTGATTGAGTACTTAGAAAATATGTCTGTGTATCTGGAAATTCAATTTCTAAATTAATATCTGCTGAAGAATATAAATACCCTTGAGAATCTAAGACTACTAATATTACTTTTACAATTTCATTTTTTTGGTATAATGACTTTTTAGTATTTATTGAGATTAAACCATATGCAAATAATTCTGAACTTCCATTACTATGTTCCACTACATATATCCCGGGTTTCAAATTTGTTTTATTAACAACCTCTCCATTAATTAAATCTCCACTCTCCAAATTCAAATCATCTTCTTCAAAAGATTTTACATTTAGATTGTTATTTTTAACTCTTAGAGTTTCATCTTGAGAAATTATTGCTAAAGTATTATTATCTAATAAAAAATCTTGATTTTTAAAAATTTCAATTTCTTCCTCTTCACCTGAAATCAAAATTTTTTTCACAATTCTACTCTCAACAATGTCTTTTTCCTTTTTACCTGTTTCATTAAAAATATTTTCATTAACAGGTTTTTTTTTAATAAATTTATTTTTATTTTCAGTTTCAATTAAATTAATAGTTGAATTTAATTGTGAGTCATCATCTTCAATTTTCCCCAAATTACTTGACAAATTATTTTCCTTATGTAATAAATTAAAAGTATATTGTTTCTCTCCAAGTATTGAATACACATTAACAAAATATTCTCCCAAAATAAAAGGTGACTCTAAATTAATTTCAAAATTACAATTACTCCCACAATTTAATTGATAACTAGAAATACTCTCAAGAATAGATTTAGGTACTATTTCAATATAAAACTCAGATTGTGTATTAGTATTTAATTTGAAATCTAACTTAACTCCTGTAACATTTTTATCTATAAAAAAATCCTCTTTAAAATCTAAATAATACTCATCAATTAAAGAGTTATCTACCTCGTAACTAAGTTTTTCAATGAATTTTAATCTATTATACTTTCCTTCAATCTCTAAGATATGTTTCCCCTCAAATACATCATCAATTAATAATTTCTGATTACATTTATTTAAATCACAAGAAAATTTCTGATACCCAACCTCAAGATTTTCTCTCTCATAAATTGAATAAACTTTAATATCAACCTCCTCATTTATTTTAGGTTCTATATCAAAATTTATTAAATACCCTTCTAAAACTCTATCAATTGAATTTATTTTAACATCAAATAAATCATTTTGTGCATAAATTGAACAAAATAAAAAATTAACAATAAATACAAAAAATAAAATTTTGTGTCCAAACATAATAAAAAAGAAATTATATAATTTATATAGTTTTTTTAAAATTTAAAAATTAACTAAGAAAATTGTAAATTAAATTAATTTACATAAATAAAACTAAAGCTCCAACTGCAATTGCTAAAACTCCTAAAATATATTCAACTTTTGACCCTAAAAATGAATATTCTCCTTCAACTACAACTGCTTGAGTTCCACCAACATTACCAACTGATAAAGGGTCGACACCAGTTAAAAATAAATCATCAAAGTTAAATTGACCTGATCCAGTTACATTATATGTTAAAGTCCAAGTGTTATTTACATTCTCAGATCCTCCCCAAGAGTTCAGTGATGAATTTGAAGGGTTTGAATTTGCAAGCAATCCAAATTGAAACATTGTTCCATTATATACTGGGTCAACTAAAGTTGTGTTTGCTGAAGTTGTAGTATACCATGGAGATGATGAAAATACAAATGAGGATGCTAAAGTAAAATCATTGTGAATAAAGTTATATACTTGTACTGCCTGAGATGAAGGTGTAGGTGATGTACCTAAGTTTCTAACTTTAATAAAAACATTAAATGTTGAATCACTAAGTCTTGTAATATTTCTTGAAATCTCTAACCAATATCCAGTTGCTAAATAAATTTCTTTTAAATAAACTGTATTTTGTCCATAAGAAATTGATCTATTTTGTAATTGTAATCCATCATTTAATACATGTGAATCTAAATCCATCCAAACAATTGGTGATGAGGAAAATGTATAATTAAAGAACCACTCTGAACCAGTATTATTCCAAAAATTTGAAGTAGTGTTTAACACAACTCCTGGAGTATATGCAGTAGTTAGAGGATTATTAATATTAATTGTATCATTATCAATTGCTGAAGGATTTGTAAATCCTGTCCCTGTTGCATCTCTAACTGAAACCCATAATGAAACTTGAGTTAAATTCACATCAACATTTGTTGGGTTTGTTACTTGTGAACTAATTCTCCAAGTTGCATTATCTCCAGTTAAAGTATTATTTAAATATTTTTCAAATTCTAAATCCAAATCAACTAAAGCCGCAATACTTGCAAAGTTAATTCTTGAGAATGTTCCATTATATTGATAACTCATTGTAGTGTTTACAATATCATAAGTTCCTGCTGAACTTAGACTTGGAGGAGTTTGTGCATCATAAGATAGTGTTGTTGTTTGAGATGAATTTAAACATCCTCCTGCAAGTGTTGACCATGTAATTGTTCTACTATCTGGAGAGAATACTGCATTTGCAGAATCTGTACCTCCAA
>CAXPJQ010000089.1:0-5808 GCA_964217375.1 Bdellovibrionales bacterium
AATTTTGTTTAGGAGTTGATAAATCAACTGATTTTAACTTCTCAAGTAATTCATCTTTTTCTTTTTCTTCTTTTTGAAGAATTGAAGAAAATGGTGAATCTTGTGTCTTTGACTTTGAAACTGATCCTTCAATATCAACTAAAGATTTATTAAAATTAACTTCTAAAGATTTTTGTAAAAACTCTGAATAAAATATTACATCACAGTTATATATAGCTCCAATCTCTTCAAGAATAGGATGATATAAATTAAAATTAATAATTAAACCATCAAATTTAATATTTCCTAGATTTCTTAAAAAAATATCAAATTCCTGTTTACTTTTTATTGTCAAATATTGGGGATTTGGAGCATCAGGAGAATATTCTTCATTTGATTTAATTAATGCGATTTTATTAAAATCCCTTGATGAAGCATAGTATAAAATTCCTTTTTGAGATCCAATTTCAAGAGGATACTCATTTGTTGACACATGTAAGATCCTAATTGCTCCCTTTGAATTAATTGCAATCTCAAGAGTTGCATTTTCAATATTTTTAGTTATTTGGTTAATGTTTTTTAATTCATCAGCATTTAATATTTTATTTTTATGAATAATTTCTTTTTTCTGAATTTTATTATTTTGTCTAAGTGTTGCAAATTCTTGATTATTCTCAAAAAAGTTGAAGTCTTCATCTTTTGAAAAGTAAAGTTCTCCCCCTAAATTTAAATTTGCACCCTCATCTGAAAAAAAACCAAAAGTTGAATATAAAATTAGAGAAGTATTTTCTTTTTTAAGAAATAAAGTTTTGTGATATTCTTCACTCTCTAAAATCTCAATTTGGAAATCTTCAATTGATTGTAAATTTAATTTTAATAAAGGAGAAGTTAAATATTTTTGAATTAGTGATTTAAGAGATGAGAGAAGTGCACCTTTTTCAATATAATATTCATATACTGAAAAAGATTTAGATCTTAAAACTACTGTATATTTAGAATTTGAAATGGAAGACATGAAAGAATAATCTTTTAACTCTACATTTAAATCTCCTGAAATTTTTGCAAGATATTCTTGAAGATGTTTGTAAAATTGATCTTGAAAATTAACTTCAAATAATCCTTGAGATTTTGCAGATTGTAAATTTGAATCAAAATCTTGAGTTGAAGAATTTTTCTGAGATAAAATAAAATTACTTAAAATTTGATTATCAAAAGAATTTAAGATAACATCTTTTGTAATAATTACTTTTTTTACATTTGAATATTGCATATTGGTGTAAAAATCAAGAACTGAACTCTCACTTCCTAAAATGACTGACTTTTTTTCGTCCATACTAGAATTTTTTTACAATTTTTAATTTTTAAAAGTTTGTAACTTCAAGATAAGAAATAGTTTTATTTTAAAGATTTTTTATCAAAAAATTCTAAATATAAAATATAAATTGCAGCACAAGATAAGTAAACATCTGCAATATTAAATATTGCAAAATAATTAACGCCTATAAAATCTCTCACATAACCTAAAAAAACTCTATCAATTAAATTACCTAGAAGGCCTGAGATTATCAAAATAAATATAATTAGTTGGGAGTGAATTCCTTTTAAATATTTTTTATAATAATAAATTGAATAAATTAAAAATATAATTGAAAAACATATAATTAAAATATTATAAAAATCAATACCTGAAAACATTGAAAATGCTGAGCCTGTATTTTTATAATTTGCAAGAAAAATAAAACCTTGAGTTGATAAATTAAATTTAAAGGATAAATATTTTGTAACCTGGTCAATAAAAGTTAAAATGAAAATACAAGATAGAATCAAAAAAGGATTTTTTTTTATTCTCTTTAACATAATAATATATATTTAAATAGTTATTTTTAAAATGTTTTATTAACTATGGAAAAAAAAGCAGCAGTAATAGTTAGTTTTTCTTGGATATTTATGATAATTATTGGCTCTTTTTTTATTTTATTTGCATATAATATTGTCTCAACATATCAAGATAATGAAGAATATAAAAATAGTATAAAATTTAAAAATGCATTAGGAAACATATTTACAGCAATTGGAGAAGAAGGTGGATCTCAGACAACTTCTATTGAGAAAATTGAATATATATTTGAAAATACTCAGCTTGAACTTGAATGTATTGATGGAAATATACCTATTCTTGGAGTGAATGGAAATTTTGATTCAAATAATGAATACCTTAAGAATTATCCTTTTGTTATGACTAAAATAACTCAAGATGAAATTGATGAAGTATATGTTGCAGTTGAAAAATTTGATATGCCATTTTATGTGACACCAATAATGGCTTTAGTTAGTGAGAGGAATTTATATGTCTTTGATGAGATAATATGGGAAAAAATATTTGAAGAGAAATTTACTAAAAATTCAGCATTTAAAGAATTAAATTACGAGGTAATAAATATAGCTGATTCTTCTGCAAGAGGTGCACTTGAAAATGAATATAAAGATAAAGAGTTAGATTCAATTACAATAGTATATAATGAACAAATTGATTTGTTTAGTTCTGATTATAGTTTAAATTATTTTCCAAAGTTTCAAGAAGATACAATGCAGACATATATTAAAATTAGATCTAACCCATTTGAGAGAACATATGGAACTGAAAAACTCGAATTTACTTATGGAAATATAGAATATAGAAAAACTTCATATTGGGCAACTGATCTCTCTGATGAATATAACTTTAGCTATCTAGATTTAAAAAAATCAAATACCCTCCCAACCATGGCAGTATTTGCAACACCTGAGAGTTTTGAGTGTGCAATTTCAAATGTTGATAAGATGATAAATAATTCATACCAATATTATATCGACAAATCAAATATGTTATATGGAGAAGTGGGTTTAAACCCAGATATATGTAGAAATTCAAATGATGCAGATGCTAAAAATAAATATTTTAATATAAATGAAAGTCTTAATGATATTAAAGATTCAGATAAATTTAAAAGCATAGCTGACTTGAATAATAATATATTTAATTTATGGAAAGCAAATGAAGATCTGGAAAGGAATGGATGCTTCTATGTTTATTAATTAAGAGGTGAATTTCTATGAGTTCAATTACTCTAAGTGATATTAACAAAGAATTTGAAAAGTTTTTATATAGTTTAGAAAAAGAAACATACGATAAGAAAAAAATTAAAGAAGCATATGAGTTTGCTAAGAAAGCACATGCTTTTCAAAGAAGAAAATCTGGAGAACCATATATCATGCATCCTCTTGAAGTTGCAAAGATAGTTCATGAATTTGGGATGGATA
Source organism: Bdellovibrionales bacterium (assembly GCA_964217375.1). Lineage (GTDB taxonomy): Archaea > Nanobdellota > Nanobdellia > Woesearchaeales > UBA583 > UBA583. The sequence goes on from CAXPJQ010000089.1 coordinate 3,280, forward strand.
ACTCTTCAATCATATCTGCATTTCTACATGATACTGTTGAAGATACAGAAGTTACATTACTTGATGTGAAAAAACAATTTGGAGAAGAAATTGGATTAATTGTTGATGGTTTAAGTAAAATAACTCACTTTGGAGATAATAAAAGAAATATTGACTTTGATGAACATATCGAGAGTTTAAGAAAAATTTTATTAGCTTCAGCAAAAGATATTAGGATTTTAATTATCAAGTTATGTGATAGACTTCATAATATGAGAACTCTAAAGGAATTACCTCCACATAAACAAATTAAAAAGTCTCAGGAGACAATGCAAATTTATGTACCAATTGCACAAAAGATTGGAATTTATTCTCTAAAGTGGGAACTTGAAGATTTATCATTTAAATTCTTAAACCCTGAAATGTTTCAAATAATTAAAGATAAAGTTGGACTTAAAAGGCATGAAAGAGAAACAATTGTTAAAAAGGCTGTTGAGGAATTAAAAGAAGAATTAAATCTTGGAGAGGAAACATTAGTACTTGGAAGACCTAAGAATTTTTATAGTATATATAAAAAAATTAAAAATAAAACTAAAGATTTTGAAGATATATATGATTTGTATGCAATTAGAGTAATATGTAGAGATATAGGTGATTGTTACTCAATACTTGGTAGATGTCACGAGAAATTTAAAATATTTCCAAATAAATTAAAAGATTACATTGCAAACCCTAAATCAAATGGATATCAGTCAATACATACAGTAATTTATGCTAAATCAATTAAAAGTCCAGTTGAGATTCAAATTAGAACTGAAGATATGAATAAGTTAGCAGAGTTTGGAATTGCTGCACATTGGAAATATAAAAATTTAAAGGAAGATAAAAAGTTTGAACAGAAAATTTCTTGGCTAAGAGAAGTTCTTCAATGGGAGAAAGAACATAAAGATAACCATGAATTCTTAAAGTTATTAAAATATGACTTCTTTGAAGATGAGATATTTGTATTTACTCCAAAAAATGATGTAATAAATTTGCCTGATGGGGCAACAGCTCTTGATATGGCATATGCAGTACATAGTGAAATTGGAGATCATGCATATAAATGTAAAATTAATGGAAGTGTGGATACAATAGATACAGTGTTAAAGTCAGGAGATATCGTTGAAATAATTGTTAACCCATCAACTAAACCAAATGATAAATGGTTAAAAATAGTAAAAACCTCAAAAGCTAGACTTAAAATTAGAAGTTCGCTTGATTTGAAATTAAAAAAATCAAAAAAAAAAGAAGATATAAAAACAACAACTGAAGAATTACTTAAAAGAATTCCAAGGGTTGAGAATCCAAAAAACTTTAAGATTGCAGGATGTTGTACATTTGAATATGGGGATCAAATTGTTGGAGTATATGGTAAAGATAAAAAAATCACAATACATAATTCATCATGTCCAAATGCAAAATTTTCAGTTAATAAGAAATTACCTCTAAGATGGGAGGAAGAAAAAGAAAAAGAAGTAACATTAACTCTAACATTTAGAGATAGATATGGATTAGTTATAGATTTATTAAATGTATTTGAAAATTATAATGCTAATTGTACTAAAATGAATACTAAAGTATCTAAAAATGGAACAGTTAACATGGTAGTAAAATTAATTGATGAAGATTATATTGAGAGTATGGTTCAAGATATTAAAAAGTTAGATTCATTTAAAGATATTAAAATCTCAAGGGGATTACTTGATTCTCTTAGAAATTAAAATTTAATTTAAAATTAAAAATAACATTACTTGAAATAATCCAATAATAAAACCAATTATTGCACCTAAAATTTCAATATGTCTAAATTCGTCTCTTGCAATTCCAAAAATAATTTTTTCTAAATTTTTAATATCATAGTTAAGTAATTTTTCTTCAACTAATTTTTCAATATTTATTTCTTCATCTAAATTAGATAAAAACTCATCTAAAAGAGAAATGATAATATTTTTTCCTTCTTTTTCTAAGATATTATTAACTAAAGGTTCAGCCATAGGCTTTACCATTAAAGGTAAATTGTTTAAAATGTTTTCTTTTACAACTTTAGTTAATTTAATTTCTAATTTAGATAGGTTGCCCTCTTCTTGTACTTTTTCTTTAATATCTTGAGTTGAAATTAAATAATTTGAAATAGTTTTTGATAACTTCTGAGCAATTTTTTCCCTTCTTCTTGAGATTACTCCTTGAAATTTAAAACCTAGAATTGAAATTGGAGTATAGGGCCTAAATAAAGATTTAATTGCAATATAGTTTGTAAAGTAACCAATTAAAGCTGAAATAACTGGAATTAAAATTAAAATAATTATAGTATTTATGTCCATAAATAAAAAATTTAATTAGATTTTAAAAAGTTATTTGAATATATAACAAGTATATATTTAAAACAGTAGATGAACCTTTTTGATTTCAAAAAGATTAATTCTCAATATTTATTGATATAAATATCAGGTTATATTCAAAATTCAATCGAATTTTGATTTAATTAAAAGCTAAAATTCTTTTTTAGAT
>CAXPJQ010000090.1:0-9667 GCA_964217375.1 Bdellovibrionales bacterium
TTTGTGGAAAAAACCATGAAAAAATTTTTTCGAGGCTTTAAAAAGCTATCGAAAACAATTTTTAATTCTAAAAATAGTTGTCACTAAGAGTAGTTTTGATAGTTAAATTCTAAAGTTCAACTACTGATTAAAAATACATTTCTTTTATAAATAATAAAATATTAATTGTTACTATGAATGAATTAATTGGAAGACCTGAAGAGTCAATGTGGTTTTTGACTCTTGAAATTTTTTTTACAATAATTATTATTATGGCAGGGTTTTTAATATATTATAAAACTAGAGATCTATATAAATTAAGTGAGCATAAAGGAATTAAGTTCTTTATGAAAGGATTTTTATTTATATCATTTTCATATATATTAAGTTTAATATTAGTTATATCTAAAATTCAAATTATTAATTTAGTTAGTTTTGATACAATATCTTATTTTTTTAAAGTAAATGATTTATTTTTTTTAATTGGAATTTTATATTTATTTTCAAGTATTTTCTCAAAACAAATTAAAGAATATTTTATTTATTTAATTGGAATTTTTTTATTTATATTTTCAATTTTACTAAATACTAAATTTTTACTTGGAATTTTCTCAACAATAATTATTTTATTTTTAGGAATTGTTAGTTTCTATAAAATTAAAAAATCAAAAAAGAAAAAAACATTTACACAAATTTATATTATATATATTTTAATATTTTTATCATGGTTAATTTCATTTCTAAGTAAAATATTAACTGATTTATTTCCAAGAGGTAAAACAATTAATATTATCACTCTAGGACTGGTATTTTTATACGTGTTATATCTTGTTGATAAAAAATTTAAAAAATGAGTAAATTAAAAAGAGATAGAATTGAAGTAATATATGATATATTAAGAATAATTAAAGATAATAATAATTCTATCAAGCCAACACCATTACTTAGATTTTCAAATTTATCGTTTAAATCATTTCAAGAGTATGAAAAAGAATTACTTGATAAAAATTTTGTAAAAATAATTGAAGATAAAAAAAATAGAAAACATTACACTCTAACTGATAAAGGGTTTTTATATATAGATAAATATTCACAAATTAAAGTATTTATTGAAGAATTTGATTTAAGTTAAGTGTGAATTTAAATTCTTTGATTTCATGATTTCATTTTCTTTATATATAATAAAAAACTATCTATTCTATGAAAGCATATAAAACAAATATAGAAACACAAACTTTAGATAATGAAAATTATAGAAAAGTACTCTTTACTGGAGAAAAACTTCAATTAGTTGTTATGTCAATAAAACCCCAAGAAGATATCAATTTGGAAACACATGATCATATTGATCAATTTATAAGAGTTGAGAGTGGTGAGGCATATGTAAAAGTTAATGAAGAAGAATATAATCTAGAAGATGATGATGTAATTATAATTCCTGCAGGAACTCAACATTATGTTAAAAATAAATCTCAAGATAAAACATTAAAAATTTATTCGATTTATGCTGACCCTGAACATGATGATGGAACAATTCATAAAACTAAAAAAGATTCAGATGAAGATGAACATCATCACCACCATTAATTTTTTTTTAAAAAAATAGATTTCCCAAAACTCTTTACTTCTTCTTTTAAAATTTCTTTCCTTTTAGATTTAATTAATGAGGAATTTTTAGATAGGATTAAACTCTTAATATCTAAATTATTTTCCATTTCAACTGATATTACTTTACCTACATATCTACCATCTTCAATATAAACACTACAGTCTTCAAATGAAAAACCTGGAATTATATTTAATTTTATGATATCTTCACCAAATAAAGAAATAAATTTATTTCCAATAAAAATATCTGAACTAGTTAAACCTCTATCAATTGAAATTCCCTCTAAGTGTCTTGAATGTCTATTGAGGTGAATCTTAACAACAACACCTAATTGTTTACCATTTTTATCTAATACATCTTTACCTAGTATGTCATCTCCAGTTATGATATCATTCATTTTTATATTTTTTATTTAAAAAAATTGATTCTCCAATTACTTCAACCTCAACTTTTGGAACTTTAATATTTTTACTTAATAAGTTTCTTGAAATTACTAAATGCTCAAAATCATTTAAATTATCTTTTCTTGAGATATCACTTACTGAACCAATTTCTTTTCCTTGTGAGTCAAATACTTTTTTTCCAATGTGAATAAAGATTGGATCTATTTTTAAAATTATAACATTATTTTTATTTAATCTAAAATTTCTTTTTTCAATAAAAAAAGTTTTTTTGCCTGAAATTATAATTCCTACTATTTTCTCTTCATTTGTAATTAATTCTTTAACTGTTCCTGCAGATTCTCCATTACTTGATAAAACATCCATTCCTACATATGAATTTAAATGTTCAAGTTTAGAATTATTTTCAAGATTGTTTAAAATTATTTCAACATCTTTTTTAATTGCCATTCTATTAAAATAGAATTTTTAAAATATATAAATATATGTAATTGAAATTAAAAAATACTTTAAAAATTGTCCTCCTAAAAATGCACCATAAAACTTAATTAAATTATATTTAAAAACACCTAAAATCGTTGAAAATGGTTGAGATGGAAGAGGAAGAAAATTAAAGAAAAAAATTGCTAGAGCTCCATGTTTGTTTAACATCTTTTTAATTGAATAAAATTTTTTATAAGTAATCATTTTTTTGGAAAAGTTACCTAACTTATATCCTACAAGATAATTAATATTATATGAAATAAATAAACCAACTAAATATAAAAATAAAATAAAAAATGGATTTTTATCTGAACTAATTAAAGAAATAAAAATTACTTCAAGTGGCATAAATACTAAAAAAAAACCTCCAAATAAAACTAAATAAAATATACCCAGATATGATAAATCTTTGATTTCAAAAATAACTCCATCAATTAAAAAGTTAATTGTATTAATTAAAAAAAAGTCAATATTTCTAATAAAAAAATAATATGATAATCCAAAAATAATAGTTGATAAAATAATTATAATTGAATTTATAACAAATTTCTTCTTATTTTCTTTATTATATTGAATTATTGAATCTTGAGAAAAACTTTCTTGCATAATTATTTTTAGAGTTTAGAGTTTATAAAATTTTATGAAGAAAATTTTTAAACTAAATAGTAGTATCTAAATTATGTTAAAACCTAAACTTAAATTTCAACCTAAGACTCAAGAAAAATCCAAACCATTATATACTGGAAAAAAAGAAAATTTTAGAAATGATGTTGAAAAAGTTATAACTCAAGTAAGAAAAGATGTTCCAATTGTTATAAAAATTGAAAATATTCAAGAACCTCAATATAAACCAGTATTTCAAAGATATATGTTAGCTTTTGAATATTTATATGCAAATAGATTTAAAATTGATGCAATGAAATCTTCTACTTTAAAGAGAAAAATATTGACAGATACTCCATTATGTTTTTCTTTAAATGCAATGTGGGCACAAAACTCTGGAGAAAATAGAGAAAAAGTAGCAACAATTTATGAGAATGCAATTTACTTTGCAAAAGAATATTCTAAGAATGAATTAAAAAATAATAATGTAGAAGATGCAGATATTACAAATATTACTTTATCTACAATTAATCAAAGATTATATCTCTTAAGAGGAGAAAATAGAGATAAATTAAATTTAATACAATCTTATGCCTTAATAGTTACAAGGTTAAAAGATAATTTGGTATATAGTGATTTTGTAAAAAAATCAAGGGAATCATTATCTGAATTGCTTAAAGGAGAATTATGTTCAAATGATGAAATAGGTTTAGCACAAAGAGGCATTTTTCATAAAAAAGGAAATTTGTGGAAAGTTTGTCAAGATCCTGATCTTAGAGGGCATAATAATTTGGAATTGAAGTTAAAATAAATTATTCTTTAAAAAATTTTTAATTAATTCAATTTTACCTTCTCTTAAATGAAAATCAAAATTATCTAAATCTTGATAATTAATCCATCTATACTCACTATGTTCATGACTTAATTTTAGTTCACCTTGAAAATTCTTACTATAAAAAAGTGTGAAAACAAATTGACCATTCTCATATTTTTTACCAGAGTCAATATAAAAAATATTATTATTTTCTAAACTTAGATTTGTTTCTTCAAATACTTCCCTTTTAATTCCATTATTAATGCATTCATCTTTTTCAACATTACCTCCAGGAATATCCCATAAATTCTCTGAACCATTATTTTTATAATTTGTTCTCTTTAGAATTAAAATTTCCTTACTTGAATTTATAATAATACACTTACCAATTAAAGAGAGTTTATTAATTTCCATTTTTAAAAACTTCAATATGAACAAAACAATGTTCAACTTCATCTAATTCTTCAATTATATCTTGAATTTCATGAGCAATGTCATGAGATCTAATTAAAGTTAACTTAGAATCAAGAGCGATATGAATTTCAACTTGAATTTTACTTCCAAGATATTGAGTCTTAATTTCATTAACTTCTAATACAGATTTATTTGAATTTACTAACTTTTTAACTTTTTTAATAAAAGAATCTTGAGCAACTTTACCCATTAAAAAGTCAATGTTCTCCCTACATATATCAAAACCTGATTTGAAAATTATAATACCAATTATAAAACCAACTAAGGAATCTAAAAAGAAGTATCCAAAATTTGCTCCAATGAAACCAATTAAAATTGCAATAAACATAAATACGTCATTTAAATGATCTTCTTTATTTGCATCAAGGGCTGGAGAGTTATGAGATTTTAAAACATGTTTAATATAAAAATATAAACTAAGTTTAACAAATAATGCAAATAAAGTAGTATAAATTAAAATATTTGAATAAACTAGAGCCTCACTATGATTAAAAAATGTGAAAAAAGATTCTTTTAAAATAGTTAGAGCAAGAATAATCATTAAAATACCAATTGTATAACCTGCAATATTTTCAGCTCTAGTATGTCCAAATTGATGGTCATGGTCAGCTTCTTTATTATTAATTTTAATTGTGAAATGTATTACAATTGCAGTTAAAATGTCATGAAAAGATTCAACAGCTTTACTAATTAAACTAAGAGATGAAAATAAAAAACCTGTAATTGAGACAACAACTAAAATTAATATATTTGAAATTATATTAATATGTGATGCTCTTTTAATTTCTTTATGCATAAATAAATTTTATTTTAAAGACTTTAAAAAGATTTGTTAAAATCAATTTAAAATAAATACTCATTTATTTTTAGAAAATATTTAATGTGAATATTTTTGAGTTAACTAATTAATTTTATAAAATAAATATATTAATTTTAATTATGTTTAGAGTTGTTGGAGAGATATATAAAGTAGAAGAAAACGCTCAACTTGTTTATATTAGGTATTTAGATGAAGACCAAGAAAAAAAATTTGAAGAAGTTTTAAATCAAAGAAATAAAAATAGGAAATTATTATGTGAAGGAAAAATAAATTATTCTAATCAAAATATTGAACAATTATCTCAACTTGAAGAAAAATTATTAAACTCTGGACGGTTTTATGGTATTTATGAAATTCCTTTTTCAACTCAAATTATAAATACACCTTCTACAGGAGATAGATATGAAGAAATTCCTCAAAATTGGAAAAAAGCAAAAAATAGTTATGAAAACTTAACTTTATATCAAATTGAACTTAGGTGGATTGATTCATTTCCAGAAAAAACTCCATTAAAATTAGTTCATTAAAAATTAACTATCCAATATTGGAATTAAAACTGGTAAAATATTTTTTTCAACAATTATTTCATAACCTTCTTTATTTGGATGAATTTGATCTTCAATGTTTAACTCCGGGTTAGCCTCAACTCCTGCTAAAAATAATTCTATAAATGCTAAATCATTTTCTTGAGCTAAACTTGGATATATATCCTCAAATTCTTGAATGTATTTTTGACCTAGATTTTCATAAATTTTCATACCTGATAAAATAATAGTAACATTTTTTTCTTTAAATTTTGAAATAATATCTTGAATATTTTGTTTTGTAATTGAGAGATCAATACCTCTAATTGCATCATTTGCACCTGTTGTTAAAATAACTATATCTGGATTTAATGATAAAACCCAATCTACTCTATTTAGAGCTCCTGTAGTTGTTTCACCACTATACCCCGAGTTATATACTTTAACATTATAACCTAAATTAGTTAATTCATTTTCAAGTTGATTGGGGTATGCATCTTCTCTTGGAATACCATAACCCTCAGTTAGAGAATCTCCAAAAGCTACAATAATTGTTTGATTAAATGAAGTATTTACATTATCTTGGGATAAATTATTTTCAGATTCTAAATCTAAATTTGAACTGCAACCTAAAAAAAATATAAATAAAATAATTAAAATTTTTTTCATAAAAATAACTTAGAGTTTTGTATATAAAAGGTTATTGTTTTTATCTGAACTGTTAATAAACAAACTTATAAACTTAAACAAATAGAAAATACTATGACAATATTATCTATTAAAGGTATTAAAAAAGAATTCAAAACTCAAGAAAAAACTATTCAAATTTTAAAAGATATTAGTTTTGAGATTAATAAAGGTGAATTTGTTGCAATAATTGGATCCTCAGGTTCAGGAAAATCAACTCTTTTAAGTATAATTGCAGGTCTTGACAATCCAAGTTCTGGAAATGTTAGATTAGATAAAGAAGATATATTTTCTCTTGATGAAAATCAACTCTCAGAGTTAAGAAATAAAAAAATTGGATTTATCTTCCAATCATTTTTTTTAGTACCTTCATTAAATGCATATGAAAATGTAGAACTTCCATCTCAAATTGCAGGAATTACAAATTCTAAAAAAATTGAAGAACTATTAAAAATTGTTGGAATGGAGCATAGAAAAAATAATTATCCAATACAACTCTCAGGAGGAGAAAAACAAAGAATTGCAATAGCAAGAGCATTAGTTAATGACCCTGAAATTTTATTTGCAGATGAACCAACAGGAAATTTAGATTCTAAAAACTCAAAACAAATTATTGAGCTTCTACAAAAACTTCACAAAAAAGAAAATAAAACTTTAATTATTGTAACACATGAACCTGAAATTGCAAAAGTTGCTCAAAGGGTTATTGAAGTTAAAGATGGAAAAATAATAAGCGATAAAAAAAACAAATAAAATGAAATCAAAAATATTTAAACAAATCTTAAAGGAACTTTTTTTCTATAGAGGACAAGCAATTTTATTTTGTTTATGTTTACTTTTTTCCCTAGGAATATTTATTTCAGTTGATTCTTTAAGAGATAGTACTGAGAATTATATTAATCAAGACTCTAAAACTTTAGTTGGTGGAGATATAATAATTGAAACAAATAGAGAATTTTCTCAAAATTTAACTTTAAAACTTGAAGAAATACAAAATAAATATAATATAACTACTTCAAATAGATTAGAATTTACATCAATTGCATATTCAAATAAAACAAATTTATCTCAACTAACACAAGTAAAAGTAGTTGAATCTAAACACCCACTATATGGAAGAGTAGAATTATTATCTGGAGATAAATATAAATTAAAACCATATCATGTTATAGTTGAAGAAAACTTATTAGCTCAATTAAACCTTTTAGTAGGAGATAAAATTCAATTAGGAAAAGTTGAATTTGAAATTCAAGATGTTTTAATCTCTGAACCTGACTCGCCTCTAAATTTATTTTCTCTAGGTCCAAAAGTTCTTCTTCCAATGGAAAATATAAATGAAACTCAACTTGTAAGTGAGAGAAGTCGAATTGAATATACAACTACAATTAAAACTCAAAGTGAAGATGAATCAATTGAAATATATGATCAATTAAAGTTAGTAGCACAAGATAGAGAAGATGTAGATTTATATTATCAAGATGGATCAACTCTTCAAAATTTTATTACTAATTTTTTATTTTTTATTAAATTAATATCAATTTTTATAATATTTATTACAGGAGTTGGATTAACATCAACATTATCATCTTACTTATCCTCATTAAAACAAACAATTGGAATTAAAAAAGTATTAGGAGTTAAAGATAATTCTCTTGTGAAATTTTATCTACAAACAGTCTTAATTTTAGCAATGGTTAGTTTTATTTTATCACTCTTATTTGCAGAAATATTTATTTTAGTTTTTCCTTATGTATTAAAATCAATATTACCTCAAGGCATAATAGTTACACTAACAATTCCTGCAATTATTAAAGGACTTATACTCTCAATTGGAGTCTCAGTAATTTTTACATTATATCCAATTAGTAAGCTTAAACATATCTCTCCAATTGATATATTTAGAAAAAATGATTCTAAAAAACAATCTTTTATTGAAATGATTCCATATTATAGTATAGTATTAATATTTTTTGCAATATTTATTTTCATAGAACTTGAAGAAATTAGAAATGGAATTTATATTTTACTTGGAATTATAATATTACTTATAGTTACATTTATATTTGTCTCAGGAATTTTATATATTCTTAAAAAAATTGGTTTTTATTCAAAAATATATTCTCTAAAATTAGCAATAAAAGGTCTTTTTAGAATTGGAAATAAAACACTATTAATTATAACTTCACTAAGTATCTCTCTTACATTAATATTTTCTTTAACATTTATTGAAACAAATCTTCAAAATCAATTTATAAGAAGTTTCCCACAAGATGCTCCAAATGTTTTTATTATTGATATACCAGGAAATCAAAAACAAGAATTTAAGGATTTTTTAGAATCTAAAAGTTATGACTCTACTATATACCCAATAATTAGAGCTCCAGTAATTTTAATTAATGGAGAAGATACACAAACAATTCAAGATTCTCTCCCTCAAGGAGATAGAATAACAAGACAATTTAGTATAACTTATGGGCATAAAGTTCTTGAGAGTGAAAATTTAATTAAAGGTGATACAATCTTTGTTGAAAATTGGAATAAAAATGTAGTTCAAGTATCTACAATGGATGAAATTGCAGAGAGAATGGGTGTTGGAATTGGAGATAGATTAGTCTTTTTAGTTCAAGGAATTGAAATTGAAGCAGAAATTGTAAGTATTAGAACAAGAATAGAACAAGGAATTGGTGCATTTTTTTATTTTACATTTCAAGAAGAAACACTAGAAAATGCTCCTCAGACTCTTTTTGCAACACTTAGAGTAAATTCTAGTGAAATAATTCCTCTACAAACACAAATTGCTAGAGAATTCCCCTCAGTAACTACAATTAATGGAGAAACAACTGCAAAAACAGTTGGAGAAATTATTGGACAATTATCTTCAATTACTTCATTTTTTACAGTATTTTCTTTAATTGGAGGTATTTTAATTTTAATTTCATCAATTCTTGCAACTCATGAAGAAAGACTTAAAGAGAGTATATATTATAAATTAGTTGGAGGAAATACTTCATTTATTAGAAAGATATTTATTGTAGAGTATGTATTACTTGCATTTATTTCATCAATATTTGCATTAATTTTTGCAATGAGTATTAGTTTTCTTGTAAGTAAATATTTATTAGATATTAGTTTTTCATTTCTTATTATAGAAGGATTTCTCTATATTGGAATTACAATTATTACAATATTAATAATTGGATATCTAAGTATATTACCAATTTTAAAGAAAAAACCACTTGAATATATTAGAGAAAATAATATAGAATAAATATA
>CAXPJQ010000091.1:0-10109 GCA_964217375.1 Bdellovibrionales bacterium
CCACTTAAACCGATTCAAGTGGAAATTCCAGTTCAAATTGAAGAAACTGTATGTTCTGCATATAGGTTTGCAAATCCTAACTATTGGACTCCCTCATCAATTCCTAGTGGATACTCAGATTTTGATGCATTAACTCAAATTGATTTATTAATTCAAAAAACAAGTGATGGGTCAACTCTTTTAGAAGAACAAGTTGTAATTCCAATTGAAGCTGAAACTTGTGCAGGTTTAGCTGCATTTTCATGGACTCCAACTTCATATTTAGAAGATGAAGAAGTTACTTTTACAATTACAACTGATGTAATTGATAACCAGGTAATTAATTCAATTCAAGATTATGCAATTGTAACTGAAACTATTTATCCAAGTAATTTAGATAATACTTGCTGGACTAGAGCTTATGATTTTACTTTAGCTAATGAACCAACATTTGATTTAACTACATCTCTTGCACAAATTCAACAAGGAGAATATTTACATGCTGGATTTAATGGTGGGGCGTGGAGAGATGAGAGTATTACACCTATGCAATTTGAAGCATTATTTATCTTTGATAATGGAGAAACTCAAGAAATTGTAACAACTATACATGATACTTCAGGTTTAGATACTAGTGATTACTTTGTGGATTTATCTGAGACAATTTTTGGTTTAGATGCAGGAAATTATGAAGTTACTTTAATTACAAGACCTCAAGGATCTAATTGTGTAATTTCTGAAGATGTAACTCAAACTCAACAGTTAACAATTTTAGAAGTTCCTACCTATACTTTAGATTTATATGTATCTGGAAATAATTCTGGAGCTTTAGAAGGAGTTTCATCAACTCTTAATTTATTAGAGTCAAGAGATGAATTCCAAGTTGAACCAAGTTATTCAAATACTTTATCAACTGATGTTTCAGGTTATACTCAATTTGAGGGTCTTATTGCAGGAACATATGGATATACTTTAACTAAACAAGGTTACACTTCAGTTAGTGGAGAATTAATTATTGGTTCAGACACTCAATACTATGTATCTATGCCTAAAAATAACATTGCTCCTTTAATTAATTTACCTCAAAGTGATTCAATTTATTACAAGGAAACATATGAACTTGATTTAGAATTATTTATTACTGATTTTAATGATGGTTTTGAAGCATTAACTATTACTCCAACAATTACTCAAGGAGATGCTAGTTTAAATTTAGGAAGTAATAATATCTTAGAGGTTACAACTACTAATCCAAATACAATTACATTAAATGTTGAAGTTGAAGATCCATCAGGAGCTACTGCATCTGATTCAATGAATATTATCTTTTTAGATAACTCTGCACCTCAAATTATTGACTTTACTGCAGAACCAAGTGATGGTGAACAACCATTTACAACTACATTTTTTGTTGAAGTTCAAGATGTTGATTCTCAGGATTTAACATGTACAATTGATTTTGATGATGGTTCAGTAGAAGAATTTAATTGTAATGATATTACTCATACTTTTAATGAGATTGGTCAATATAATGTTGAATTAAAAGTCTCAGATGAATACTCAGAAGTAACTCAAGTTGAAAAAGTATTTGTATTTGAGAGAACATATGCATCTCCAAGTATTGATTCATTTAACTATGTTTCATCAAATAACTTAGAATTACCTACAAACATTTCAATTTCCTGGGAAACATCACACTCTGATGGTTTAAATTTAACTTGTGTGTTAAGAGTTAATGGGATTGATAATGCAGTTGATTGTGATGATACATTTTTAATTGAAAATTACAACATTCCAGGAACTGGAGTGTTTACATTATTAGTTTATGATACTCAAGGTCATGAAGTAAGTAGAAGAATTGAGAGAACATTTGTAACACCAATTGATAATGCTCCAGTAATTGAGAGTTTTGAAGTATCAACATCTGGAAACATTTCACCTGTTGATGGAACATTTACTTTTTTAGTTAGTGATGATAATGATGAATTATCAGATATGACTTGTAGAATTGATTTTGGAGATGGAACATTTAGTCAAGATGATTGTGCAAATTTAGAAAATCCAATTAGTCATAGATATGTTAATGAAGAAGTTTTTCCAATTACTTATGGTGCAACTCTAAGTGTAACTGATAGTGTTGGGAATAATGTTGAAGTTCAATCTGATTTATTTACTGTTGAATCTTTAGTAGATGAATCTCCTGTAATTGAGAGTTTTGAAGTATTTACAGATGGAAATGTAACTCCAGTTAATGCTACATTTACTTTTTCAGTTAGCGATGATAATGATGATCTTTCCGAATTAATTTGTGAGATTAGATTTGATGATTCAACTTCAATTGAAGATATTTGTTCAAATGTATTAGGAGTTTCTCACATTTATGTAAATAATGGAGCTTCAATTCTTGATTTCACTCCAAGATTAATTGTTGAGGATTTATCAGGTAATAGGGCAAGTTTATATTCCAATTCAATTTTTGTTGAACCAACTCCTACAAATGCTCCAGTAATTGAAGAATTTAGTGCCTCTCCACTCTTAGGGGTTGAGAGTTTAGAAACTTTCTTTACAATTGAGTTATCTGATTTAGATGGGGATTTATTAGAATATAATATTAATTATGGGAATGGGAACTCTGCCTCTGGAGTTTATACTTCCAGATTAATTTTATCTCAAAGTTATTTTAGCACTGGGATTTATACTGTAACTCTAAGTGTAACTGATGGAGAATATGTTGTTGAAGATTCAATTAACTTAACTGTATTGGGAGACAATTCACCTGTAATTGAGAGTTTTGAAGTATCAACAAATAGTAATGTAACTCCAGTTGATGCTACGTTTACTTTTTCAGTTAGCGATGATAATGATGACTTAGATAATTTAAGATGTACAATTTACTTTGGTAGAAGCGATGGGTTAGTAGAGGATATTTGTTCAAATATTCAAAATTATACTCATACATATACAAATTCACTTTTTTCAACTATTGAATTTATTCCACAATTAAGAGTAATTGATAGTTCAGGAAATTTAGATTTAGTAACAGGAGATTCAATTTTTGTTGAACCAGCACCTACAAATGCTCCTGTAATTGAAGAATTTAGCGCCTCTCCACTCTCAGGAGTTGAGAGTTTAGATACTACCTTTACAATTGAGTTATCTGATTTAGATGGAGATAATATTCAATATTATATTGACTTTGGTAATGGTAACTCTGCCTCTGGGATTTATTCAGATGTTTTATCTTTGTCCCAAAGTTATGATAGCATTGGAACTTATACTGCAACTCTAAGTATCACTGATGGTCATTCAACAATTGAAGATTCAATTGCTTTAGAAGTATTAGAAAATAATGCACCAGTAATTGAAGAATTTAGCGCCTCTCCTCTCTCAGGAGTTGAGAGTTTAGATACTATCTTTACAATTGAGTTATCTGATTTAGATGGAGATAACATTCAATATACTATTGATTTTGATAATGGTAATACTCAATCAGGAATTTATTCAGATGTTTTATCCCTATCTCAAAGTTATGATAGTATTGGAACTTACATTGCAACTTTAAGTGTAACTGATGGATATACAACAATTGAGGATTCAATTACTTTAGAAGTATTAAGTGACAATGCACCTGTAATTGAGAGTTTTGATGTTGTAACTAGTGGAACTATTTCACCTCTTAATGCAACATTTACTTATACAATTAGTGATGATTATGATAATTTAGAAGATTTAAGTTGTAGGTTATATTTTGGAGATTCAACTTCAATTCAAGATAACTGTGAGGATTTAGATAATCCTATTACTCATACCTATATTAATAATGATGAATTAACTCAAGTTTTAGTTGCAACTTTAATTGTTGAGGATTTATCAGGTAATAGGGTAAGTGCAAACTCTGACTCTATTGAAATTGATCCAAGTATAAACAATTTACCTGTAATTGAAGAATTTAGTGCCTCCCCTATCTCAGGTGTTGATTCACTAGATACAAACTTTACAATTAGATTATCTGATTTAGATGGAGATCAATTAGAGTATACTTTAGAGTTAGATTCAGGAACTTACTCTGGAGAATATATCTCAGAGGTAACTATTTCTGAGAGTTTTAACCAAGTTGGAGTATTCACTGCAATTTTAACTGTAACTGATGGAAGAGATAGTGTTCAAGATTTAATTTCAGTTGAAGTTCTTGATTCAAATAGTGAAGAAAATATGCCAAGCATTGATTCATTTTCAATGTCAACTTCAAATGGTCAATTATTACCAAATGATTTAACATTTAATTGGATTGTATCTCACCCAAGAGATTTAGAAATGGATTGTTTCTTAGAAACTCCAGTTAGTTTAAATCGTTTTGATTGTCTTGATACTACTTCATTCAATATTAGTCAATTTAATGTCTCAGGAGAATCAGATTTTACATTATATGTTTCAGATTCAAATGGAATTATGGTAAATCAAAGTTTAACTAGAACTTTCTACAATCCAGAGGAAGCACCAGATTTAACTCTTGAGATGGTTAGTTTAGATATTGCCTCAACTATTGTTCCAGGAGAATTTAGTTTCACTCTAAGAACTAAAAATGAAACTCTAGGTCAAAGAGAATTATATATTGAACCTCAAATTAAATGTAGTGGTGTAACTTATGATTTACTCTCAGGAACATATTTACCAACAAGTGCTATCTCAAAAGATATCCAAGGAGATGAATTTATCTTCCCTCTAAAAACAGATACAGTTGATTTTACAGGTAAAATCCCAACAGATAAAACTTGTTTATTTGAAGTAAGAGTTGTTGATGGATATGGAACTGACATTAGTATTGTTAAAAATACAATGTTTAGTTATCCTGAGCAAGAAGAATTAATTCCATCAATTAATGGATTTGGAACTGATGTTATGGACTTTTTAGATGGTACAATTGGTCAAACATTTGCAACTGGATATAATGGTGTTGACTTTAAATTAGTTAATCATGAAGGAGAAGCTAAAGAATTATCAATTTCTTTAACTTCAACTCAATTAGGAATTAATTTCCAAGAAGATGTAAACCTTGCACCATATACTTCAAAATCAGTTACAGTTCCTCTATTATTTACAAAAGATCAAAAAGGAACTTTCCCTGTTAGATTATCTGTATATGATGGAGAGCAAAAACAAACTAAATATTCATATATTAGTATTCAATAAATTTATTTTTTCTTTTTTTACTCCCATTTTATACGGGATAACATTTAAATAATTAAGTTATACGTATATAATTATTATGATTTCTTCTGAAGAATTTAATAAAGTTTTAAAAAACATTGAAGTTGAGGTAAAACTTAGAGGATTTTCTAAAGCTACTTCTAAAATGTATGTTCTCTATAATAAGAAATTTTTAGAGCAAACAAAATTAAATCCTAAAACTGTTGAAGAAAACGATATCAAGTTATATCTCTCAGATAGATTAGATCAAGGTCTAAGTACAAAATCTTTAGCTTTAATTAAATCATCTTTGATTTTTTATTATAATGAAATTCTAGGTAATAAATTTGATATTAAAACTCCTAAAATTAAAAAGTCAACTCCTGTTGTTTTAACAAAAAATGAAATCGAAAAAATTTTCAAATCAATTAAAAACCCCCAATATAAATTAATTTTAAAGATGTATTATGCTTGCGGGTTAAGACTTAGCGAGGCGATTAATTTAAGGGTTAAAGATATTGATTTAAATGAAAAAGTTCTTTGGGTAAGAGATGGAAAGGGAGGTAAAGATCGAATGTCAATTCTCTCTGAAAAGTTATCTAAAGACTTATTTAATCATATTGAAAAATCAGGTAAAACTAAAGATTCATTTTTATTTGTAAATAGATATGGAGACCCCTTTAACCCAAGAACTATTCAGAAGGTAATTGAGAAAGCAAAAGTTGATGCAAACATTCACAAAGACGTACATATTCACACTCTAAGACATTCATTTGCCACTCATTTACTTGAGGCAGGTGTTGATATTAGACATATCCAAGAATTACTTGGCCACTCAGATTTATCTACAACTCAAATATATACTACTGTTTCAAATTCTGAGTTAAAAAAAATTAAATCTCCTTTTGATTAATTTAGGCTATATACACATCTAAAACCATGTCCATACCCTGAATCTAGAGGAGATCTAGTAAGCATTAAAGTATATATTCCACCTGAAAGTGAGTTTGTAGAGTGAGATGCATAATATCCTCCTCTTAAAAATGCGTGAGTTGTTCCAGATGGTGATGCATCATCAACATCAACTAAAACTTTTCCAACTCCATAAAATGAATTATATGTTGAGTTAATTGATTGTATATCTGGAAATCCTGCAATTTGTGTCCATTCTTTCCATCCTCCACTTCCTTGCCCTAAAGCACTTAAAACATTTGATCCCACAACATTACTTGTCCACTCATATACATTCCCTGAAAAATCCCAAATTGATTCTCCATTTGTTAGAACTAAATTCGCTTTAGGATCAAGATTTGAATCCCTATCAACTGCCTCACCCTCATTAGTTGAAGATGGTGCACTTACACCTACATTTCCTTTTTTAATTCCTCCTCCAGTATTATCTCCAACAGTCCCACTTACCCAGTTAGAGTCAACACTTTCAATATTTCTTGCAATTGTCACCCATTGAGGATCTGAAATCAAGTCATATCCATCTCCCAAATTTTGACATAATGTTTTTGCTTCAGTTTGATATACATAAACTAATGGTTTGTGATATCTTGCAGATGTTACTTTAACTCTTCCATCAGTTGGACAATTATTTCCTCCATCTAAAGCACCATTTCCACAATGCATTTCAGTTGAGTTATATAAATGAATTAATGATGAAGTTGTTGCTTTTGCTTCAAATTGCATCACACAAAAATCTTCAACTCCTAAATCTTCATTTCCTGGAACTTTAATCCAATATCCTGGACTTGCATCATTACAATCTAGGTTTTTAATTTCAGTTTCTAAAAAGTATTTACTTATAATTAAATTACTTGTATTTGTATATAAAAAAATATCATTTTGTCCAATATTTACATTTTTTAAACAAGAACTATTTAAAGCTAAATTAGTGATATCTTGTGCAATTACATTTTTATTTAATGTACAGTTTTGAGAATTTATTGTAATTTGGGTGATGTTAATATTAAATGGATTTTTATTTTTAATTATTATTGAAGTTGAATTTAAATTTAATATTTCAATTTTATTTGCAGATAAACCATCATTTATTTCAATAAATTCAGAACTAACAAGTGAGTTATACCAGGAATTAAAACTAAAATATGTAACAATAATAATTAACATTATAAGCATAACTGCCACAATGTTACTAATTCCTTTTTTTATCATATTATTTTTTTATTATATCAATTTAAATATGTTTATTTTTACTTAAGAGTTTATTTTAAATTATAACAAAACTTTTTAAATAAATTTTTTTATATCTATATTATGGATTTAAGTAAATTTGGAGTTGAAGTTAAAAAAGATATACTTGAAGTTAAAGACTCCAAATTAGATGTTGACTTTGAACAAATTAAAGAAGATTTCAAAAAAGAAGATATTGATAGATACCTTCCTTGGTTTTTAAAATATTCTCTTGATTCTTTAGATGATTTAATTGAAACTAAAGAAATTAAAAAGGTTAGATTATTTTTTGATTCCTTTCAAAAGGAAAATGGAGAATATGTTAAAACTACCCAAGTTGCACAAAAAATTAGATCTAAAGGACTCTTACTTGTAGGAATGCCTGGGTCAGGAAAAACTACAACACTTAATTTATTTGGTGAAAAATATAACTATGAAATTTTTGAATTAAATGCCTCAGATGCTAGAAATAAAAAGTCAATTGAACAATCAATTGGGGATGTTATCAAACAAAAATCTTTATTTGGTCAAGAAAAATTAATTTTAATTGATGAAGCAGATGGTGTTTCAGGAACAAATGATAGAGGAGGGTTAGCTGAAATTGTTAAATATCTTAAATTGACAAATTACCCTATTGTTTTTACTGCAAATGATAAAGATTCAGATAAAATTAAAGCAATTAAAAAAATTACAACGGTTGTTGACTTTGAAGCACATTCATATGAATTACTAAATTCTATTGCAAAAAAAATTTTAACTCTTGAAAATATTGAATTTAATCAAAAAGATTTAGATGAATTTATTGGGTTAAGAGATACAGCAGATATTAGGGGTTTTATCAATGATTTACAGGCAAGTATATTTGATGACAAGTTTAAGTTATCTCAAGATTTAGAGTTAAGAGATTATAAGAAAAAAATTGAAAATATTTTAGATAAAATTTTTTATTCATACCCTCAAGATGCTCTAAAATCAACATTTAATTCTGATGTTAACATTGATGATTTAATTTTATACCTTGAAGAAAACATTCCTATTAAATATAGAGGAACTGCACTTAATTTAGCATTTAATGAGATATCTAAAGCTGATGTATTTAGAGGTAGAATTTTAAAATGGCAACATTGGAAATATCTAGTTTATGTTTTCTTTTATTCAACTTTTGCAATATCTGAGGCTAAAGGAAATCAAAGTTTAGAGAAGGGGAAGTGGGAAAAAAATTCAAGAATTTTAAAGAAATGGATTTATTCAAATAAAGTTGGATCTCTTCAACCAAGAACTAAATTACAAAAACAAAAAGAAGATCCACTTAAATTAATTGAAAAGATATCAAATAAGTATAAATGTTCAGTAAAAAAAACAAGAACTCAAATTATACCCTATATTTTAATTAATTGGAAAAATGATAATCATTTTAAAAATAACTTAATTAAGGAATTTGAAATGAATTCAGCAGAGATTAAATGTCTTGATGAATTAAAATAATCCTTAGAGTTTTAACATAATTATTTAAAAAATAAATTTTATTTTTTATTATGAGAGAAGAAAAAATAATTATGAAAGATCCCCTATATAAACAAATTCTAGTTGATTCTAAATTTAAAAAGTATCTTGATTCTTATGAATTTCAAAGATTAAAATATATTAAACAAACTTCTTTTGCATATCAAGTATATCCTGGCGCTAATCAAACTAGATTTTCTCATTCCCTTGGAGCTTACCATTTAATGAAGAGAGTAATTAAAAATAATTTAATGGATATCTCCTCAAAAAAATCTCAAGACCTTCAACTTGCAGCTATGCTTCATGACATTGGTCATGGTCCATACTCTCACATGTGGGAGAAAATATTTCCTCACTTTGACCATGAGCTTGCAACTCAAGAGATTTTAAAAAGGTGGGGTTTAGATAACGTTGCTAAAATTTTAAGAAAAGAAGATGAATTCTCAGCTTTAATTACTTCAGCCCTTGATGTTGATAAATTAGATTACATGGCAAGAGATTCATTATCTTCAGGAGTTAGCTATGGTCTCTTAGAAGTTGATTTTATTATGCAACATGTATATATTAAAGATTCAAAATATATTATTAAACCCTCTGCACTCTCTTCAGTTGAAGATTTAATTACCCAAAGAATAAATTTATTTAAAACAGTTTATTTTCATAAGATTTCATTAGAATTTGATATGATCTTTGAAAATATTTTTACTAGGGCCAAAGAATTATTTGAAAAAGGAGAAGAAATTACAACAAATAAACATATATTATCTTTTTTTAATAAAACAAATACTATTGATGATGTTTTATCTTTAACTGATGAGGTTATATTTTCTCAAATTTTGGAATGGACTAAAAATAAAGATAATATCCTCTCAGATTTATCTCAAAGGTTTATTTCAAGAAAAAAGTTTAAGGCAATTAATTTGGGTCATAAAAAATATTCTATTTCTAAAATTAAAAAGTTAGTTCAGAAATCAAGTTATGATACTAAATATTACTTTAAACATGTAAAAATTCCAATTAATGTAATTCAAACTCAACTCTATGTTGAAACATCAAAAGGAATTAAACCAATTGAAGATGTTTCAAATTTAATTAAATTTTATAAATCTCAAGTATTTGAAGTTGAATGTATATTTTTCCCAAAAGAATTTGAAAAAGAAATTTTGGAGTAAAGTTTATAAATTTTCAAAGTAAAGAAAATTTATGAAAGATTGGGAACAAAATATAATTAATATTTATCT
>CAXPJQ010000092.1:0-2057 GCA_964217375.1 Bdellovibrionales bacterium
TATATTTTATTTTTTTCATAATTATATCTAAACTTAATTTAATTAAACTATTTCATTTAATAATTAAATTTTATCTTTAATACAAATGAAAACCTCAAACTTTAAATACTAAAAGGAATTTAAATTACTATTATAATGTGAAAACCACATTTATATTTACATAATAAAGAAAATGGCAGAAACAAAGTTTGAAATGAAATTAACAAGAAAAGAAGCTCTATGTTTAGATCATGGAAGGTATAAAGGAATGCTTGATTTAATGAATTCTATTGAAAAAAGAATCTCTGATCAAAAAAAAGAAGGAAAAGAACTTGATTTACAAACTCTAGTTAAAGAATTTGCAATCCATAAACATAAAGCTAAAGAATTATATAGTAAATCAACTAAAGCTCTTCATGACTTAAAAATCAAAGAAGAAGAAAATAATAAATAATTATTTTATTTTTAATAAAAATTAATTCTAATTAAAAGAAATAACTAAAAATATTACTATTTTCTAAAATAAATTAAAGAATAAAAAAAACTCAAAAAAATTATTTTCGAGATTTTACTGAAACTCTAGGAATTCCTGTTCCAACATTAACCATTTGGTTTGTCATTACATTTTCAGTAATTGATGATAACCTATTTGTTTCATTCATTAAAGCTCCTCTTGCAATATGTTTAAGTGGTGTCTCAAATGACGCTCTAGTTAAAACATTTAATTTATCAGCAACAATTCCATATCTAGTCATTCCTCTAGGTTCACCCGTATATGTCATAACATCAGCAATTAATAAAACGTGTCTCTCATTAATTGATAAACCTTGAGATTTAACTACTTCCATAATTTCATTAATAATAGTTGCCCTTGCAGCTTCAACCCCAAATATTTTATACATTTCTTCAATATCATTACAAGATAATCTATTTGTATCAACTTCTTCAATATTCATAACATGTTTTAAAGAAATTCCATTAGTTAAAATCATAAACTCATTTCCTTCTTTAAGAATTGTTACATCTTTAACTCCTTTAATACCATAAACAACTGAAGACATTGCCATTTCTTTAATACCCATTAAAGCTTTTAAAGATGGATTCTTCTCTCCTTGAATAACCATAATATTTTCCTCAATTGAAGCTTGTTTTCTAACTCTTCTATCAAGAAGTGGAATTAATGAATCAAGTTCAACACCTAATTTTTTAAATTCTTTAGTATCTAATGTAATTTTAACAACATTTTCATCTAAAGAAATATCACTCTGAGTTGCAAAATCAACTAATTTTGTTTCTTTAATTTTAGCTGCAACTAATTTAACTCCATTCTCGTCAAGTTTTAAATCTTTTTTCATAAAAATTCTCATTTGAGGCATTTCAAGAGTTTTTTTAACATCTAAAATTTCAATTAATCTTGGAAGTCCCTCAACTGATTGAGTTGCAACACCTGCAAAGTGGAATGTGTTTAAAGTCATCTGTGTTGATGGTTCTCCAACTGATTGAGCAGTAATTACCCCAATTGCTTCATTTGCTGCAATTTGAGAATCTTCATATTCTGTAACTACATTATCAAGTACTTTTTGAACTTGAGCATCCTTTAATTTTTCAGGAATTACTTTTTCTAAATCATTTAAAATATATTGTGGAAAATCAGGATTTGATTTTCTAAATTCATCAATTAATTTATATTTTGCCATTTTTATAATTTACCTCCTAAAGTATTTTCTACAATTGATTTAACATCAAATTTACCTGAAACTGTTTTTGCTACATCAATACCATCATCTCCATACTTAAATTGAACAATTACTCCATCTTCATTTCTAACTGATTTATCTTCTTGAACAATTAAATCAAGCATTGCTGATGCCATTCTTCTATATAAATATCCTGTTTTAGGAGTTCTCAAAGCAGTATCCATTAAACCGTCCCTTCCAGTAATATTACAAAAGAAAAATTCACATTGTTGTAATCCTTTTCTAAGTTAAGATTTAATATATCCTCTAGCTGCAGGAGAAATATCTCATTGTTTAAAACAAGATAAAGTTCTATTTACAAATCCTCTTGAAATCCTCTGT
>CAXPJQ010000093.1:0-14499 GCA_964217375.1 Bdellovibrionales bacterium
ATTCAATTGTTTTAATCTCATTTACTTTTAATTCAATTTTATTACATTCTTGAGATCCACATATTTCAATGTTATACATTTCATAGTTATTTGGATTTTTAATTGAACAAAAAATTGAATTTTGAGGAGTATTTAATTCAAAGTTACAGTTAAATAAAAGAGAATTATTTGAAAATGATTTTTCTTCAACTTTAATTTCAGGAAGTGAGTTTTGAGATATGAAATCACCATTTCTTTGAATTGTAACTGAGTGTTCAAGTTCAATAAATTGGTTATATATTATAAATTTATGAATATATCCACTCTCAGAGGGAGCTTTATATCTAAATAAAATTTCTTTCTCTTCATTTGGCTTTAAAATTATCATTTGATTATTAGAATCAAGTAATTGTATTTCTTTAGTTTTTGCAATTGAGAGAAAAACGTTTTGATAGTAACTTTTTTCATTTTTAACATAAACTTTTAAATATCCATATGAATCAGGAGATAACTCAGTTGGCCCTTCAATTTCTAGAGAAAATTCATTATCAATTATTTTTTCTTTTTTTTCAATTACTTCAAATTCACTTGAACTTTTTAGGGAGTTTTCAATTATAGAGAAATCGCTCCCTCTACCATCAATTGAAATTGATTTAGTTCTAATTTCTTTTGATTTGTCAAGAACAATGTGGGTAGAGTCAACAAAACCATATTGATTATATGTTAAATCAAAAGGAACCCAATGATCACCAATTAAAACTTCAGCCCAAGCATGCCCTCCCCAATTACTTCCAACAAAATCAATTACTTCCTCAGAATTAGTATATGCATAACCAGTAATAACTCTAGCTGGAATTCCAAGAGATCTCATCATGGAAATATATAGGTGAGTAATTTCTTTACAAACTCCAGCCTTTGATTCAAATACTTGAGATGATTTCTGATTAGGGTTTGAAGTTACAGTGGATAAGTCATAAGTTATATCCTCTCTAATCCACTTTGCTACTTTTGATGCTATAATATATACATCATCTTCACCAAGAGCTAATTGAGATGCTTGATTAGATATTTTTGAATTTGAATCAATTAAACCTGAAAATTCAAGATATTCTTCATATTTATCATCAATACTTAATATTGGATATTTAACTTTTTCATTAATTTCAGGTCTATCTATTGTAGATTGAAGTGTAAATTCATTTTCAATTATGTTTTGAGTATTAAGATTTTTAGATATATCAAATTGTAGAAAATGATTATTTGTTTCTTCAATAATATTATAATTAAAATTACTTTCATATTCATTTAAATATTGTGAATTGTTATGGTTGTATGGAAAAAAATATGAATCTAAATTTAAATATTCAACATTATAATTAGATCCTTTATTAATCCCATACTCGATATTATTTTTGATATTTAATTTTAAATATTCATAGTTATTTAATTCATCAATTGCAAAAGAATTTGAGATTAATAAAATAAATGTTATCATTAAAATTGTTTTTTTTATCATTTATAATATTTAAATAGTAAATAATATTTATAAATTTTTATTGTAATTTTTAATTATGAATACTACAAAAAAAGGACAAGGTGAAATTTTTGGATTAGCTTTAGTCTTTGTAGTTTTAATTTTAGGAATTATTATATATTCTCAGTTTTCATTATTAAACCCAAAATATGAAGAAGATTCATTTAAAGAACAAAGATATAAAGCTTTAGCAGAAAATACGATTCTAAGTATTAAAAAAGTTTCAACTAAATGTTCAGTTCAAACTGGAAAAAATTCACTAGAAGATTTAATAAATTATTGTTTAAGTTATGCAACAAGTAATGAACATGACCCAGATATTACTTGTGATGATGGAGATGTTGTTAATTCTTGTGAATATTCGTTTAGAGTATTAAATAAAACACTTCAATCTTTATTTGAAAAAAATGGAGATGGAATTGCAAATGCAGGATATCCTTTTTCTTTATATATTGAAAACCCAAATCTTAATCATAAAGTTTGGCATAATAGAACTATTACAAACATGCATGTTTCAGATTTAACTGAGACACCTTATGATTATGAAGGATCAACAAGAGATATAACTTTATATGTAACTAATTATAACTTCTCATCAATTTCTTTTGATGATAGAAATGATCCAAAATATTATCTAAGGAATGGATATAATAGAGTTAATGCTGGTAAAGATACATTGACAACAGGGAGAGTGAATCTAGAATTTAGTTTAGATTTTTATTATAGATAAAAAAATGGAGACAGGAATTATTTATTTATTATTTTTATATTTTTCAATATTTTTAAATGAAGATATAGATTTTGAAAATCAAAATCAATTAAATTTTTTAGAATTTAATCTTACAAACAAATGGCATTATCAATTAGAGGGAAAAATTTTAGATAACATAGATGCAGAGATTATAACTCTTGATTTAGAAGATACTTCAAAAGATAAAATTTTAAACTTAAAAAATCAAGGTAAAATTGTAATTTGTTATTTTTCTGCAGGGAGTTATGAAGAATTTAGAGATGATTCAAATAAATTTCAAAAAAAAGTCTTAGGTAATACTTTAGATGGTTGGAAAGATGAAAAATGGTTAGATATTAGGGAGGATTCCCTTAAAGAGATAATGATTCAAAGATTTGAAATGGCAAAAGATAAAAATTGTGATGCTATTGAAGTTGATAATGTTGATGGATATTTAAATAAGAATGGATTTAATTTAAATTATGAAGACCAATTAAAATATAATATTTGGCTCTCAAATATCTCTCACCAATTTAATTTACCAATTGGTTTAAAAAATGATTTAGATCAAATAAAAGACTTAGTAAATTATTATGATTTTGCAATAAATGAACAATGCCTAGAATATGATGAATGTGAGTTACTTCAACCTTTTATTAATCAGAATAAAACTATTTTACATATTGAATATGAATTAAGTAAAAGTAATTTTTGTATGGAAACTAAAACTTTAAATGGCTTTAATTCAGTTCTTGGATCTTATGATTTAAATGGGAGAAATTTATTTTATTGTGAGTAATTATTTTATCTCTTTTAAGTGTTTACATTCATTTATTAATATTTTTTTGAAAATTTCTATTAAATGAAAAGATTTTGTTTTAATTTATTTTTTTTTGTTTTCTTATTTAGTATATTATTTAATTCTTCTTTTTCATATTTAGTTTCAAGTGAAAATTCTAATTCTTTTTTTTATTTTGTAAATGATTCAAATTTAGATGTAACTCTTGACTTTAAAAATGTTGCAACATCTCCCTTAATTTTTGCATCTGCAAATGTTGAAACTTCAAGTGGGGAAGTTTTTTTTAAAGAATTTAATGAACAAATTGACCCATTAAGTAATTTCACATTAAAATTTAATTTAAATGAATTTATTTCAGAGGAAGAAGAATATTTTAATAATTCTGTTTTTGAGGAGGATGGAATTCTTAATTTAAACCTTTTAATTACTGAATTAAATCAAAGAGAGTATAGTGATGATACAATTCCTGATGAAGTTATGTTATTATATCATAGAGGAAATGTTGATATCCTTGAGAATAACTTTGTATATTATAAAGATCAAAAAAATAGTATTTATCTAAGTCCAATTTTGAGGTTAGATGAATTTTCACATACTTCAGATGATTTAATTTCATATAAAATATATCTTAATGAATCTTTAATTAAATCTGAAGAGTTAGATAAAAAGGCAATTTATTTTCAGGATTTAATTAATTCAATTTATATTGATTTTATTGATAATTTTGATTTTGGAGTTTATAACTTTGAAGTTGAAATTGAAGATGTTGCAGGAATTAAAGCTACAGTTCCATTTACAATATATGTCCAAGAAGGATATCTTGACATGAAAATATTAACAAATAAAGATGATTCTAATTTAAAGTATTACACAACTAATTCTATAAGTTTTGGAAATGATTATTACCTAAATAACTTTAAAAATAAAATATATACTTCTCAAAAAAGTTTTAACTTAAAACTTGAAACATCAAAACCTGGGAAATGTTATCTAAGTTCAAATTCAATTTTAAACACAACTCCAATTAATGATAACTTATTTAATACTCCAGATTATACACTTACAACTCAAGATGGATATTTACACCAGTTAGATTTATCTCCTTTTGGAAGTTTTAACTCAACATATATCTGGATTGGTTGTGAAGATGAGAGTGGACTTGAAAAAGTTCATTTATCAAAAAGTTTATTTGGTGCAAGATCAACTATATTATTACAATATTTAGAAGATAGTTTTGAAATGGATTTATTATTTCCAGAGGGGGATATCTTAACAAATGGGCATTTTAACTCAAAGATTCAAACAAATACTAATGGAAAATGTTTTTATTCATATAAAAAAGGTCAAACAATAACTGAAAATACTTATTCAACTCAAAATTATTTAAACCATACATCTGAGGTTGATATTGTAAATGGAAATTATTTTGCAAATTATTTTTGTTATGATTTATTTGGAAATGTACATAACATCTCAAGAAATGTGGAAGTAAATACTGACCTTGCAATAGATATTACCTTTGAAGATGATTCATTATATACTTCAACAAGTTCAGTTGAAATAAAATTTACTACTTCTGAAATTGTTAAGACTTGTAAATATTCAAAAAGAGATCAAGATTTAAATGGAAATACATATGCTTCATTTTCATCAATTGGAGAGAATACAAATACATTTAGTTCTAAAATTACAGGGTTGCAACCAGGATTAAATAAATTTCAAGTGTTATGTGAGAGAGAATCAGGAACATTATCACCAACTTCACCAGTATTTTTTGAAGTAGTATATGATAGTGTAGGACCTCAAATCTCAAATTTAATATTTGTAAATGAAGGAGAATTTAAAAGTGAAAAATATGTGGCAAATTTAGATAAAATGAGATTTGATTTAGATGTAGAGTCAATTGTTCCAATTGATTATTTTAGAGTTGAGATTTATTCCCTAAATACTTCAAAAGATATAATCTCTGAGGAAATCTCTGCATCTCAAAATGATGTTAATTATACTCAAAGGATTACAATTTCTGAGAATTTAGAGGGATATGTTTCACTTAAAGTGTATGCATATAATATTTTAGGGGTTGAATCTAAAACTCCAGTTACTAAAGAATTTATTTTAGATAGGAATTTGCCTGTAGTTACAATTTTAGATTCAGGTAACTTGTGGAAAGTTAGTTGTACTGATTTAGAAACACAAAAATGTAGTAAGATATTATATTCTTTTGCAGATTCAAGTGCATTGTGTAAACCCTCAATTTTATATAATGATTCAATTGGTATTGATAAATTAGAAAAATCTTATATTTGTGCAAAAGGTCAAGATGGGGTGGGTAAATTTTCTTTAGTTAATGTAATTGAGACAGGATATATTGATTTAGATGCTTTAAACAATAATAATCAAGGAGGAGGTTCAGGAGGAAGAGAAATAAATTTCCCAGATGAAAATAATGAAACTCAAGAACCTATAACTCAAGGAAATGAAACCCAAGAACCAATTAATCAAGATACTGAAGAACCAGAAGTAGAAGACCCAGTAGAAATCGATCCTCCTGAGTATAATACAGATGATGAAGATTCTAATTTAGGAATTGTTTTAGGAGCAATTGCATTCTTTTTAGTTTTAGCAGGAGGAGGAGGATATTATGCATATAAAAAAGGATATTTAAATGAACAATTAACAAAACTTGGAGTTAAATTGCCAGGAGATACTAATAATAACAATAATAGTTCAAATGACTATTATAGTAGCTCTCCAAATCTTAAGTCTAATACAAATTCAAAATCAGTTCCTAATTTAGTTGGAGGTAAAGGACAAAAAAGTAAATATGATGAACATTTACAAAAATTAAATTCATTTTTAGATGAAACATTAAATAAAAAGAAAAATGTGTTTGATTCATTTAAGAAATCTCAAAAGGGGAGAGTTGATAAGTATGAAGATACATTAGCAAAAGGAAAAGTAGATGGTTCAAAACTTGAAATTAAAAAACAAGATGACTTTGGGGATTTTTATAAAGCATCATCTAATAATTCAAAGTTAAACTCAAATTCAATTGAAGATGAGGCAGATAAATTTGAAGAATTTTATAAAAATAGAAAAAATAAACTTGATGAGAAGAAAAAAGAGACTAAGAAATAATTTTTTAATTTTAAATTATTAAAAAGTATTAAAAATAAAAAGTCTTTTATTATATAAAATGGCTTCCAAAAAAAAAGATTGGAGAAAACAAAAAAATTTATTTTTGAAGTTTTGGTATTATATCTGGTATGATGATTCTCTTTTATCTTATGTGGCAAATTTCATATTTGCTTTTATTTTAATTAAATTTTTAATTTTTCCAACACTAGGTTTTTTTCTAGGAAATGATTTCCCCGTAGTTGCAATAGTTAGTGGGTCAATGGAACATAAAGTTGCAGATAATGTAGTATGTGGAAATGTGATTTATGATGTGTCTAAAACTAGTTTAGACTTTAATTCTTGGTGGGATTTATGTGGGGATTATTATGAGAGGAATTTTGATTTAAATAAAGAAGAATTTTCAGAGTTTAAATATTCAGATGGATTAAATATTGGAGATGTTATGGTTTTATTAGGGGTTGAACCAAGTGAAGTTGAAGTGGGAGACACTCTAGTTTTTTATCCAGAGATGAGTTGTGCAGGGGCGCCACCTGGACCTGTAATTCACAGAGTTGTTGAAATTAATGAAGTAGATGGAGAATTTTTTTATACAACTAAAGGAGATCATAATGATGCAGTGTGGGAGTGTATGGAGAGAAAAATTAGTGAGGATAGAATAATTGGAGTTGCAGAACTTAGAATTCCATACCTTGGTTATTTTAAAGTAATTCTTAGTAGGATTTATTATAGCGTCTTTGGATAGATAAAAAAAATGATTACAAAAAATGTTGAGCAAAAAGTTTTGAATAAAATTAAATCTTCTCAAAATGAAGATTTAAAGTTAAAAGGAATAGTATCTAGATTTTTAAATAAATTAAATTCATCAGCAGATAATTTGAATATTACATGTAATTTTAGAGTTGGTGGGAGTTTTGGAAAAGGTACATATTTAAAAAATTCTTTTGATGTAGATGTATTCTGTAGATTTGATTTGAAATATGAAAATTCTGATTTAAGTGAACTTGCACAAAAAATTCTAGATAATGCTAAAATAAAATATTTTAGACAGAAAGGGTCAAGAGATTATTTTAGCGGGAATTTTGAGAGTATAGTTTTTGAGTTAGTTCCAAATTATAAAATAAATAAGTTAGATGATGCTCAAAACTCAACTGATTATTCACCATTTCATGTTGATTTTTTAGAGAGTAGAGTAAAAGAAAATCCTGAAATTTTAGATCAAATTAGATTAACAAAACAGTTATTTAAGGCAAAAAAATTATATGGGGCAGAGAGTTATATAAATGGGTTTTCAGGACATGTTATTGATATATTAATTATGTATTATAATTCTTTAGATAATTTATTGAATTCTGCAAAGTCTTGGGGTGAGAGAGAAATAATTGATGTTGCAAGTCATTATATCTCAAAAGGTCAAATTGAAGAGAAAATAGATGATTCCAAGTTATCAAATTTAATTTTAGTTGACCCAATATTAAAAGATAGAAATGCAGCAAGAGCATTACTTGAAAATAAGTATTATGAATTTCTAGCTTTTGTTAAGACAAGAGAAGAATTAAGTGAGAGTGATTTTATAATTAAACCTGAGAATTCAAGTTCATTTATCTTAAGAAATAAAAAGTTTGCAAAAGAAAATAATTTAGATTTAATTTCATATGAACTTGATTTAGTGGGTGTTGAAAATGATGATGTGTGTGGATCAAAACTTTTAAAGATAAAATCAAAGTTACTTAATTATTATAAAAAGTATGATTTTGTTTCATTCAAATCTGATTTTTATATCAACTTTAAAGAAAATAAATGTATATATTTAATTTTTTTTGAAAAAGTTGTTTTATCTAAAAATAAAATAGTAAATGGTCCTCAAATCTTTAGGGATGAAGCATTTAAAAATTTTTTAGGAGATAGAAAAGATTTCTTCACAATTGAAGATAGAGTTTGTTATTATAAAAAAAGAGATTTTACTAGATTAAATGGAGTTGAGAGTTTGAATTTAGAAAAATTTAAAGAGTTAAGTTCAAGAGATTTATCTTTTATTTCTTATTTAAAATTCACTTCTTATGAATAGATTAATTTATAAATTTAATCTTGTGAATTTTAGTTTTACAAAATAAGCTTTTTAAACTTTGAGTTTATACTTATTATTATCAATGATTAATTCACATTAAAATATAACTTATTTTAATTGGTTTTATTATCAACTCTTAAAAATGGATGAGAAAGATTCAAGAGATATATTTATTGTTGAAAATCAACAATGTCCAGTTTGTGCACAAAATAAAGCAACATTTTCAGAATATGAAATTGAAGATGCTTATGCAGGGCCAATTGCTATTTTTACAATTAAATGTTTAGCATGTGGTTTTAAAAATTCAGACCTTGAATTTATTGAACCAGGTGAACCTGCAGAGTATACTCTTGATGTTGAGAGTAAAGAAGATTTACAAATTAGAGTAATTAAATCAGGGATTTGTGAGATTTCAATTCCATCATTTAGAATATCAGTTGATTCTTCAATGAATTCTGAAGGATTTATTTCAAATGTTGAGGGGATTTTACATAGATTTGAAAAACAAATCTCAATTCTAAAAGATGACATGGAACTTGATAAAGCTCAAAGGAAGAAAGTAAAAAATATCTTGAAAGGGTTAGAAGAAGTTTATGCCGGAGAGAAAAAAATTACAATTAAGTTAAAAGATGAGAGTGGAAACTCAACAATTATTTCAGATAAAGTAAAAGTTAAAAAAATCAAACCAAAAAAATAATTCTTTAATTATTTCTCTTCTAAGTAGTTGCTTATCTTTATAAATTTATTTTTTGAATTTTTGTTTATGTATTTAAGATTTTTGACTTTAATTGGAGTTTTAATTTTTTCTTCAAGTTTTGTTTATTCTAGTTGTCAAAGTCCAGATTATATTAAATTCACACAAAACTCTTTCTCACAAAATATAACTGCTGGAGGTGGAATTTCATTTAAATCAAATTTAACAATATACCCAATTCAAATTGATTATGTATATAGTTCTAACCAGAAATGTTATCCAAGTGATATAATTACTCTTGGAGATGGTATCAATGTGATTTTAGAACCAATATTACATTCTTTTGAAAATAATCTGACAACAATTAGATTTTCATTTAGTGACTTTTTTATAGATGAGTTTAAAGTATTAAGGCTACATAGTAATGGAACTAGGATTAATCAAGATTTTGTAATTAATTCAGATGATGAAGCTCCAAACTTTGACTTTGATGTATATGATTCAAATCAAAATAGAATTAATTCTCCAGTAAAAGTATTAGAAAATTTAACATTTAAATTTACTTTTGATGATAGTTCTTCAACAAATCCTTCAGGGATTTCACATATTGAACTGGATTCACAAAAAATTAATCTTGATTCTTCAAATAATTATGTAAGAGGAATAATTTCAACTAAGAACTTTTTATTTACAATTTATGATAAGGCTGGGAACTCAAGACAAAAAAGTGTTTTAATTGAAGTTGATTCAACAGAACCTCAAGTTATGGATTTTATTAACAGAGGAGTAAAAATAGTAGGAAGTAGTTTATATTTCACGTATTCATTTACAGTAGAGGATGAAAATTTTAATGGAGATTTATCTAAAATAAATATTTCTTATTCACAGAGTTCAAGATTTTCAAATTCAAATTTAGATAGACCCTATCAATGTGATTATTTAACTACAAACAAATATACTTGTTATGTTGAGACTTTAGTTAGTTTTGGAGATACATTTAATACTGATGTAATTATTTCAGTGGCTGATGACTTGTCAAATACAAATACAATTACATTTACAAATAAAGAAATATATATTGATTCAATGCCACCTGTAATTAATGAATTTAAATTTGTAAATTCTCAGGGTTTTGAAAATGTAATTGCACCAAGAGTTGATTCAAATATTTCTTTATATTTAAGTTTCTCAGATGATTCAGATGTTGATATAATACCTGACTTTGGATATATTACCTTTCCATATCCTGGAAATGGACCTTGTGGGAGTGGATGTTATTCCTGGAACTTTTCAACAGGAGTTGGTTCAAATTTTGATTCATATATTGGTCTTGAAACAAATTATGAACATTTTTATGTTAAATTAATTGATGATTATGGGTATGAGAGTATTGCAAATGTAACATTATTTTTTGATAGATATGCTCCAGAAATTTTTGATATTGAAGTGAGTGAGACAGATAGTAGTTTTGTTCAAGATTCTTTAATTGAGAGTGAAGAGAAATTTGATGTATCATTTAAAATTTATGAAAATAAAGCAATCTTTGGAGAAAGTTTAGATGCAAGCCAGATATATGGAAATTTTTCTTTAGTGACAGAGGAGAGAAATTTAATAAATCCAACAAATTGTGAAGTGGAAGATGATGAAAATTCAGATTTATTAATTTTTGAGTGTATGTTTGAGAATTTGGAAGCTAAAATTGGATATGTTAATAGTAGCTTTGAAATCTTTGCAGTAGATAAAGGAGGAAATAGAGGAGAACTTAGTTTTGAGATGGAAATTTTTGCAAGAACTTCAGGGGATGACCCAACTCAAAATAGATATGAAATAAAAGATATCACTGGTGGAAATAATTTGAAAGTAATTGCTCCAATTTCAAGGTCAATGCTTGAGGAGGGGTATGCTGATGTGACTGCATGGTATAATGGAAAAATAATTGATTCCTCTTCATATGATAATACTGATTTTTCAATTGTTAATTATCAAGTTGTAGAATGTACTGACTTTGAAATTGTTATTAGTGAGAGTTTAGGTAATGATACTTTAAATGTTCAAAATGAAAAGTTATATCCAAATGCAATTGAAACAGTTTATACTTCAGAGAGAGGATTTGAAGTTGATAGAGAATTTAATATGAAATATATTTTATATCCGTATGAAAATCCAAGCTTATTAAATGATATGCAAACTAATTGTGTTTTCTCAGTACTTTATAAAAATTCAACTACAATTTTTGAACCACCTCAAATGATTAATGTAACTGTTGATTTAGAATTTTATTCACTTCCAAGAGGACATATGCTTAGAGCATATGCTCAGGATTTAAAGGAAGATTTAGATGAAATTCAAGATATTGAAGATACCTTTGGAGGAATTTATGATACATATGAAATGTTTAGAGATACTTGTGAAGTTATTTCTAATGTTTGTGGATTATCTTCATCTGTATCAACTGTTTTAACAACTACTGGTTTAGTGTTAGATAAAATTCCTTTTTTAAATGCAATAGGGATGGCACTTCATGAAGTAGATGATTCAGGTAATGGTATGATTCAGGGTTTTTGTCAGGACGAAGCTTCAATAATAAATAGGTTTTGTAATTATGTAACTTGTGAAGAAGTTTTACTTCCAGGCGTACAAGATTTTTTTGAAGAATTACAATTTGATATGTCTTTTTCTACTTGTAATGCACTTAATGGTCTAATTGGAGGTGAGAATGATGATGAAAATTAAAAAATTTTATTTTATTTTATTATTCTTATTTACTTTATCTAGTGTATATTCTGAGATAGACCCCTCTCCTCAACAAGGTAAACAAGTAGCTTCAGTTTGTTCTGCACATTCAATAGATGGAGATGGAAATGTGAATTTAAATATTAGAGATAATATTATCTTGTCTGCAGTAACTTTATGCATTCCTGGAATTTTAGAAAATATTGAAGAGTATAAACAAATTAAATGTGAAGAGGTTGTTTGTAAATATACTTCAATTGCAAATGGAATTCCAGCAACGCATTGTTCTAAACAAGCAGCATATAGGATTTGTGCAAATGTTTATGGAGATATCTTTGCATTACCTTGGTTTAGTATTGTCCAGTTCGTTGATGGATTTAAACAGGCTTTAGTTACATATTATTCACAACCTTATGTAGCTTTAATTACAACTTTGAGATTTGCAAAAACAGGATGTGCAGGTTATTGTACTCCTTGGGATAATACTGGAGTTGATTTTATTTTAAATGCAAATGATTTTGCAGCAGCGATTCAAAGAATTAAAGATATTTTTGATGCTGGATTTGAACCTCAAAGAGGAGTTGATTATTGTGCTCAAATTGACTCAATGGGAATTGTAGATGAAGTTAATACAATACTGGGGGTTGAAAAATGAATAGGAAATTATTTTTAGGAGTTTTTTTAGTTTTAGGATTATTTTTAGGAGTTTTTGGAGGAGGAACTAGTATTGTGGTAGGGGATGAAACTTATATTTTTGTTGAAGGAGATACTATTTCTTTTGGAGGATCTGTTACTTATATTTATTCAGGACAGAATGAAAACTTTTGTCTCTCAAGTGATTCTAGTAGTTGTAGTTCAAAAGAAGAAATGGTTTTACAATTAAATAATAGAAAATTCAAAACTGATTTAGTATTAGATCAAATTTCATACTCTATTGATTCAGGTTCTTCAGTAAAATTAGCTACTATTGAAGAATCAGAAATTCAAACTAAAACAGAGGATAGTGGTTTTGGTTTATGTCCTGATGGAACTAGAGATTGTTATGATAATGATGAAGATACTCAAGAAACTACACTAAAAGAAACAGAAGAAGATTCAGAAGAAACTACACTAAAAGAAACAGAAAAAGATTCAGAAGAAAAAAATAAAAATAATTTAATTGATGGTTGTACTTCAGAAGATGGTTGTACTAGTGAAGATTTAGAAAAGTTAAAAATTATATGTAAAAAAAATGATTGTGGAGATATTTATGTAGATACTAATGGAGATTTAATGATAAAAAATAAGGGATCCATCCAAGGAACAGATATTAAGTTTGATCTTAAAATACTTTCTTCAGATGAAATTGAACTTAATGTAAATGAGAATAGAATTGAGGATTTATTAAGAGATTTAAGTTATTTATCAGGCGATGATGAAAATAAAGTTCAAATTATAACTGCAATTAAAAATTCTGATGATATTGATGCAAAAATAGTAGCTCAAATGTTAACAGGAGAAAATATGGGAGTTGCTCCAGAGAATTTAGAAAATTTGGGAACAGATTTTTTACTTAAATTTGCAGATCCAAATTCAGTTAATAAAGATTTAGTAGTTGATACTTTTATTTTACAAGTAGATTCTAATTCTTTAAATTCTGAGACTACAGATAACTTTGAGAAAATACTTAATCTGGGGAATTCAGATTTAAATGTTAATATATTGGGAGTTCTAATTGAAATAGATGAGAATAATGAAGATAAAGAGGATTCTAAGAACAACCCTACAAATAATTTAGCTAAAGTCTGTAGTTCAAATTTAAATTGTTTAACTGCATTAGATAAATTAGTTAGTTCTGAAACCCTACTTACTGCTTATCAAACAAATATTATAGATACTTTCTATGAAAAATTAGGGAATGGAGAAATTAGATATAATGAAAAGGATTTTTCCGAGTATTTAGCTAAAGAATCAACAAAACTAAATCCTCAAGAATTACAAGATTTAGTTAATGCCGCAAATAGTGGTAATTGTAAAGATGCTAATTGGGGTACTTTAATTTGTAAATGGTTAGATAATATTGATGCGACAGAATTACAATTAACTCAATTTCAAAATGAAATTGATGAATTATTAAATTCTAATTTTAATACTTATGTGGAAGGTCAAAAAATAAAATTATCTAATGATAAAGAAGTTGATTGTTCTGGAAAAACAAAAGAAGTATGTGAGGAAATAATTGAAAATTCTTGTGGTAGTTTATCTAATTTGGGTGATAAAAACGATTGTATTGAAAGTGGAAATAATAAATTAGACTCTTTAAAGACAATTGATGGAACAAATTATGGTAATTTTAATCAAATGGTATTAAATAAATTATTAAGTAAATTTGATTTATGTGGTGGAAATTCTCAAGGAGAAGATAAATGTAATGATTTAATTCATAAAGTCTGTGATCAAGATGTTACTTCATCTGAATGTAGGGATGCGATAAAATCAAGTTGTGAGGGGACTGCTTGTGAGGCTTATGATGATTTAGCAAGAAAAATGGTAAAAGAATCTTATGTTGAAACTTCAGGAGTTTTTGACTTTATTGCATATTTTATGAACCCTGATCAAAATGCAATTGCTGCATCAAGATTATTTGGATTTGAAGCAGATACTTCTGATTTGCCTCCATGGTTAACTTACGATACTGCATCTTATATTTGTCTTGCAAAAATTGATGGTTATCTAGATACTCAAATTAAATCAACTCAAGAGGATTCAGTTGGGAATACAGGAACAACTGGAACTACACAGTATGGATGTTCAATTGAGATGGAATATGAATATGATTCAACTACAG